>JAGGWK010000001.1 GCA_021157525.1 Candidatus Cloacimonadota bacterium
AACAACAACAACAACAAACCATCGGGCAAAAACGATTTCAAAATATCGGAAAAAATTCCGTTTCATCAATTATTGGCGCATACAAATCCGCCGTTACCAAACACGCCCGCCGATTGGGATATGATTTTGCGTGGCAATCGCGTTTTTACGACCACATTATACGCAATGAAAAATCATATAACAATATTTTACATTATATCATCAACAACCCGGGAAAATGGACAGATGATAAATTTTACGACAATAATAATAAAAACACCGTAATGGAACCACAGGAAAATTACGGTAATTATGCCGATTATATAGATGTTTTTTAATAACAAACAGGAAAGGAAAATGAAAAAAAATAATTCTCAATTATCAACTGTCAATTCTCAATTAAATATGGGTAAAACCCTTTGGAAGATAGCAGACCAACTGCGTGGAGCGATGAATGCGGATGATTTTCGCGATTATATGCTTTCGTTTTTGTTTTTACGATATTTATCGGATAATTATGAGCAATCGGCTAAAAAAGAATTGGGCAGGGATTATCCGAAATTGGATAAAGACGATAATCGCACACCACTTGCCGTGTGGTACGAGCAAAACCCCGATGATATTGTGGAATTTGAAAAACAAATGCGCCGTAAAGTGCATTATGTTATCAAACCCGAACATCTGTGGGGCAATATAGCCGAAATGGCACGCACCCAAAACGGCGAACTCTTGCAAACCTTAGAAGCGGGGTTTAAATACATAGAAAACGAATCTTTTGAAAGCACTTTTCAGGGTTTGTTCTCGGAAATAAATTTGAATTCCGAAAAACTGGGGAAAACACCCAAGGAAAGAAATAACAAATTATGTAAAATCATCACCAAAATAGCCGAAGGTATTGCCGAATTTTCCACTGATTCCGATACTTTGGGCGATGCTTACGAATATTTAATCGGGCAGTTTGCCGCAGGTTCGGGCAAAAAAGCGGGTGAATTTTATACACCGCAACAAATTTCTACCATTCTTTCGGAGATTGTTACATTGGATAGCCAAAATCCCACAAGCGGACCAAAAATGAAACTAAATAAAGTATTGGATTTTGCCTGCGGTTCGGGTTCTTTGCTCTTAAATATGCGTAAACGAATGAAAGAAAACGGTGGGACAGTGGGCAAAATTTACGGTCAAGAAAAAAATATTACTACCTACAATCTTGCTCGTATGAATATGCTTTTGCACGGTATGAAAGACACCGAATTTGAGATTTTTCACGGTGACACATTGCTTAATCAATGGCCAATGCTTAATGAAATGAATCCTGCCAAAAAAGTTGAATTTGATGCGGTGGTCGCCAATCCGCCGTTTAGTTTACGCTGGGAACCAGACGATACTTTGGCGGAAGATTTCAGATTTAAAAGCTATGGTTTAGCACCCAAATCAGCTGCCGATTTTGCGTTTTTACTGCACGGTTTTCATTATCTTGCCGATAACGGCACAATGGCAATTATTTTGCCTCATGGTGTTTTATTCCGTGGTGGAGCAGAAAAAAAAATCCGCACCAAACTGTTAAAAGATAATAACATTGATGCAGTTATCGGCTTACCTGCCAATTTATTCTATTCTACGGGAATACCTGTTTGTATTCTTATCTTAAAAAAATGCAAAAAGGAAGACGATGTGTTGTTTATCAATGCAAGCGAGCATTTTGAAAAAGGGAAAAGACAAAACTATTTAAGATATGAAGATATCGATAGAATAGTGGAAACATACAAAAATCGTCCTGAAAAAATTGAACGTTTCGCAAGCAGAGTTTCAATGAAAAAAATAGAAGAAAATGATTATAATCTCAATGTTTCAAGATATGTAAGTACAGCAGTTGCAGAAGAAAAAATCGACCTTGACGGAGTAAATAAAAATCTTTCTGAAATAGAAAAGAAAATAAAAGATAGCACAGCAAAGCATAATGAATATTTGAAAGAATTGGGGTTGAAAACTATTTAATGATGAAAAGCCAACTAAATTATGATAAATGTGATTAAATTTTACCAATGGGCCTAACTAATTAAGAGTTTCCAGGTATCACACATGCCGGGAAACTCTGTTGAACAATCCAATGATTCCGCTTCCTTAACATGCCGTAAGTGTTTCAGTATCTTCCTGCCTGCCCTGTGAAATGCAGCATAGCTGTTGATTTCACCAATTCTACCGGGGTCTGCCACGGCGTAATGTAATAGAGACGGGATGGATTTTACGAATGAAGCAGGGCGCTTAAAGCAAAATCATCCGGGCAATTTCATGTTGTTCAGGCAATAACACTTCGCAATGGATACCTGCATCCTGCAACACTGTGGCTAATTGTGCCAATACCGGTTGCTCGGTATAAAAGTGTCCAGCCATCACCAGAGGTACCTGGCTGTCTAAAATCTCATGGTAGGTTGCTTCGCCGGTGAGCAGTACATCGGCATTTGCAGCAGCGGAAATCACCGAGCCGCCACTACCGCTGCACACAGCAATATTTTGCACTGCATCCCGGGAGGAGAGGCGTCCTGGCCAGCACTGCACGGCCGGTGCGCCCAGAGTTTTTTTTACCAGAGCCGCAAAATCTTCCAGAGCCAGAGGTTCAGGCAGCGTTCCCACCATACCCAGACCGTAGTTTATGCTGGGCTGAACCACCGGATAAATGGAATAGACCGGGGTTTCGTAGGGATGCGTCTTGATCATCGCCTGTGTGATGGCGGTCAGATTTGTTGAATCGCAGAAAAATTCCAGCTTCTGTTCTACCAACCGCTCCAGTAAATCCATCCGGCCGGTATAGGGATGACTTCCGGGTTGGGGCTGATACTGGCCATCCACAAAAGAGCTGTTCAGGCATTCGGTGTAATTTCCCAGGGTTCCTGCGCCGGCACTGATAACCGCTTGCGCCACGTCTGCCGCCGCATCCTGTGGGACGTAGATAATCATGTGATAATTCGTGGCTCCTGAGTTGGAGGTGAGAAAGTTCTGGTTCTGCAGGCCAATGGCATTTGCCAGGGCAAAATTCACGCCGTGAGCCGCCACATCGAGATTTGTGTGGGCGCTATAAACGGCAATTTTGTGTTGAATCAGTTGCAGATGCAACGGATTTGTAATGGCTTTGATAGGCCGGAATATGAGAGGATGATGAGATACAATGAGCTGGCATTTTTTTTGGATGGCCATCTCCACGGCCTGAGGTGTAACATCCAGTGCCAGAAGAAGTTTATTTACTTTGGTGCGAGAATTCCCCAGTTGCAAACCAACATTATCCCATTCCAGAGCGGTTTTTGGCGGCGCAATGCGTTCCAAAATATTCACGATATCCTGTATTGTATTCATTAGTTCCCTTCTTTTTTTGCTAATCTGTCTGTTTTCCTTCGGCTTCCAGTGCATTAAATATGCGAGAAACCTCATCGAAAGAGTATCCTTTGCGCACCATAAAATTGAGTACCTTCTCTTTTCTTTTGTTGGATGAAAGGGAATAATACTTATGCATATGTTTCCGGATAAGTTCTTCCATGTTTTCCCGCACATTATTTTGCCGGATGCAACTGGTTATCAGCTGCTGAACCATAGATGCATCCAATCCTCGCTCAAAGAGTTTCATGCGTATTTCCCGTGGACTTTTCTGTTTTCCCAAAAGGCTTTCGATATACAATTTGCCGAATCTTTCATCATTGAGGTAATTGAGGGATTGAGCGCGATTGATGAGCTCTTCAGCCAGTGCAGGATGGCAGTGTTGTCTCTGGAGCCAGTGGCGGCATTCGGCGCAGGAGCGTTCGCGATAGGCCAAATAATCCAGCAGTTTAGACCACAAGTGCTGTGATATAAGTTCTTTGATTTCTGCGGCTTGCTGTTCATCGAGTTCCCACTCTGCCTGCTGGGTTGCTTGCAAAAAGCGAGGGAGGATTTTACGTGGTAAAATCCCCCAATCGGTATGATCAAAACTGATGGCAACGATGCGAGCCGATCTATTTTTCAGTTGTATCGTCATCTGGATCGGCCGGTGAAAGTCCCAGTATTTGCTTAATCTGGTTTTCAACAGTGGTCAGCGTATCGGGGTTTTCTCTAAAGAAATCCTTCACCTTGTCTGCCCCCTGCCCCAACTTGATATCGCCATATGAAAACCATGAGCCACTCTTTTTTACGATATTGTTTTCTATCGCGATATTCAAAAGAATGTCTATATGAGAGATTCCCTTTCCAAATATAATGGGGAATTCCACCTTTTTAAAGGGAGGCGCAAATTTGTTTTTTACCACTTTCACCCGCACATTGTTCCCGATGATTTGTGCATCGGCACCCACTTTTTTTATCGAGCCAATACGGCGAACTTCCAGCCGCACCGACGAGTAGAATTTCAGCGCGACGCCACCGGTGGTGGTTTCCGGGTTTACATAAGCAGGCACCCCTATCTTCATCCTGATTTGATTGATAAATATTACCGACGTATTGGATTTGCTGATAACGGCGGTGAGCTTACGCAACGCCTGAGACATCAGCCGCGCCTGCAGCCCCACATGAGTATCTCCCATGCTGCCTTCGATTTCTGCTTTGGGTACCAGCGCCGCAACCGAATCAATCACGATCAAATCGATAGCATTGCTGCGCACCAGGGTTTCGGTGATCTCCAGCGCCTGCTCTCCACCATCTGGCTGAGATAGCAGCATATTCTCGGTGTCCACGCCGATGGATGCAGCATAAATGGGATCAAGAGCATGCTCTGCATCGATGAATGCTACCACGCCTCCAGCCTTTTGAGCCTCGGCTAATACATGAAGCGCCAAGGTTGTTTTACCCGATGCCTCGGCACCGTAAATCTCGGTGATCCGCCCTCTGGGAATGCCACCAATACCCAACGCTGCATCCAGATTGATTGCACCGGTAGAAATCACCCCAACCTTCACGTGAGGCTTGTCTCCCATCCGCATGATCGTGCCAACTCCAAACTGCTTTTCCAGCTGACTCAATGCCGTTTTCAGGGCTGTATCTTTGTTCTTCGCAACCATACCAACACTCCTTATAATGTGTATTGTGCCAAAGGATTATACACCGGGCCTTCGGGACGCAGCAAGCTTTGATACAGCGTGATGCCCGGTGCCGTGAATGTATCGATCTTTAACTCTGTAGTTAAAATCTTTTGTATGAGAAAATCTGGCAATCTTTTTTTTATCCTTCCCAGAGTTATGTGAAATTTCACCGGGCGGATATCCACCTCAATGTCCATCTGCTGCAGATCCCGGCGAAAAGCAATTACCTTTTTTTGCAGCTCTGGATGCATGCAGTGTAAAGCTATCCAGCACAATCGAGGGTTACGAGGCGGAATAAGCTGCACAGTAGCACCAGAAAAGCGGCACCCTTGCAGAGATGCAAAACGTACTTCGGTGATGGAGATAATTTCCGGGATGAGGTGCGGAGGCGTGTCGCCGATAAATTGCAGGGTGATGTGGAAATTTGGCCGACTAACCCAGTTTGCCTGTCGAGGAGCAAAACCACGAAAGGTTTCTGCCAGGTCGGCAAGAGAGTCACTGATGTGAGGAGGTAAATCCAGCGCCAGGAACGTGCGCATTGAGCCTCCGGCGTTACCGTTTGTAGCCGATGTTCCTCAAGAATTGTTTGCGATTGGCTATATCGGAATCCAGCTCGATTCCTTTGGGGGAGTTGCCGTCAATCACACCCATCACGCCGCGGCCCTGAGGGGTTTCGGCAATAATCACCTGCACGGGATTTGACGTGGCGCAAAAGATGGATACCACTTCGCGACAGGCTTTCACCGCAGGCAGAATGTTGATGGGGAAACACTTTTTCATGATGATGAGAAAGCTATGACCAGCTCCCACGCGGCGCTGATTTTCTACGGCGATCTCCATCAAATCGATATCTGTGCCTTCCTTCCGCACCAGACATGGACCTGATGCTTCATTAAAGGCCAAGCCAAATTGAGCATTTGGTACAGTATTAATCACTGCTTCGTAGAGATCTTCCACCGTCTTGATGAAGTGAGACATCCCAAAAATAATATTGCATCCCTCGGGAATGTCTAAATCAATTACTTTGAATTCCATACCTTCACTCCTGGCTTACTTGAGCTGAAAAAAAAGAAAGAAAAAGACCGTTATCCGGTCTTTTTCGTTTATACTACTTTCTTTACTTTGTTGCCTTTTAAGCAGGATGAGCAAATCTTCACTGTCTGAACTTTGCCGTCAATCTCTGCTTTGATCTTGTGTAAGTTCGGGTAAAACTTACGTTTGGTTGCATTCATCGAATGACTACGATGATTACCAACCTGACGACTTTTTCCACATATATCACATACTCTCGACATATTTCACCTTCCTTATAGAATCATTTTCGATGCAAAAAAAAATCTATGTTGTTATATGGCAAGAACTTTCTTTACTGCATCGTCGATGAAAGCCATCTGATGAAAAAATAGTGCGCACGGAATATCCGGAGAGTGGCGTCTTTAGAATCAGATAACGTGAAAACAAAAGAAACAGGGAGGTATCTTATGAAAAAGATCACACTATTAATCGTGTTACTAACACTTGGCAGCCTGGCGCTATTTGCACAACCACCGGGCGTCATGGATGGCCAGCAATTCCGCAGAGGAATGCGAAATTTCCAGCAGGGACAACCAATGTATGGCCAGCGGGGCATGGGAAACGATTGGGACAATGAACACTTCCAGGGTATGTTTGAGGAATTGGAACTCACCGATACCCAACATGCCCAGATAAGCGAACTAAGGGATACCCATAGAAAATGGAGCATTCAGCACAACGCAGACGTAGAAACCTTACAGATCGACAAAGATGCCGCTTTACGGGACAATGATTTTACGAAGGCAAAAAAGATAACCAAACAAATCTTCGAAAAGAAAAGCACCGCAGCTATCAAGCGCCTTGAATTGCGGGAATCTATATGGAACATCCTCACCAAGGAACAACAGGAAAAATGCAACACCATGAAACACCAAAGACCACAGCACAAGATGAGACACCAACTGAAAACTCCCGCAAGGCATGGAGCATAGCGAAGATCCCCTTCGTGATGGGAAAGACCCGCCTTCTGGCGGGTCTTTCGTTTTTTCATCTTGCAGATAATTTATCAGATTGGCCCGTGCAATAGCACACAGATGAAACGCAATCCTACAAGGAATCGTGGCAAATCTACTTTATGTAACAGCTGAAACCGGAGAGAAAGAAGGACTTGTTGACTGATGTGTCGCTCTCTTTACCAAAAAATAGTTGCCTGCAAAGCTTTCATTTCATTTTCTGCCCTCTCGGAGGAGTGTTCATGAAAAAGGCTTTGATATTTATTGTCGCACTATTTGCATTGATCTTTACCGGGTGTTCCAAAGATACATCTGATGGAGACCCCATCCAGACCATTCGCTACAGCCTGCCACCTCAAACCAGTGTGTTCAGTCTCACCGATACATTACACTATGGCAACATCGCATTTCTGCACCATATTATCAGCCAGCCCATTGCTGAACAGGCCATGGAAGACTCTGCATCTCTGGCTGTCACCGCCCATCGGGATTCCCTTTTTATCACCGAGATAGATTTTTCTGCGTACCATGTGCAGTACCATATTCAGTTCCCTCGGCAGGATTCCGTGTCCTGTCGCGTTCATGTGGAGAAGCCCATTCTCAAGGGTGGCAGCATTTATCAGGTGCTCACCGATCTGGGAATGAAGCCCAAAGACGTGGGTTTTTATGCCTGGAAAATGGGGGAATTTATCGACGCTACATCCATCGATGTGGGAGATATTTTTACCGTGGATTATCATCTGGACAGCCTCAACACCAAGCAGTTTGAGAAATTTTCTTACAAGCCGGACAAAATCAGTATCCACGAATTTACCATCACCGGTGAGCGAGAGCTGAAGTATACTCTGGTTGAGCTCCCCTATGAGCTGCGGCGACGGTACCTCACCGGACAGATCACCGAGGAGTTTACATCCATGGATGCGGTAATGAACGAGCTGGGCATTATTCCTTACATCCGGCAGCAAGCCAACAATGCCATGGCCTCGCAAGTGGCTTTTTCCACCGATGCCCGCATTGGCGATACTTTCGAAGTATACATAGAAGAAAAGTATGTGGACGGTGAATTGCAGCCTCGGGGGAAAATGCTCTATGTGCAGTATTCCGGCAAAGTGGCTCACACCAAATCTGCCTTCCGCTTCGATGATGAAGCTGAGGCTTCCGCCTTTACCGGGATGTACACACCTGCTGGCAAGCGCCTGGTTACCGATGCCGTCCGTACACCTCTGGACAGGATGCACATTTCCTCACCCTTCGGCTATCGTATCCATCCCATATTGGGTACCCGCAGGATGCATCATGGCATAGACCTGCGCGGTAACAGTGGTACTCCCATCTACGCCGTTACCCAGGGCACCGTGATAAAAGCTGCCGACACAGGGAATGGCTACGGTAAAGAAGTTCGCATCCGTCACGACAACGGCATGATAACCCAATATGCCCACATGAGCCGTATCACAACCCGAAAAGGGCGACGGGTGAAAAAGGGCCAACTCATAGGAAAGGTGGGAAACACGGGACTTTCTACCGGTCCTCACCTGCATTTTGGCGTGATGAAAAACGGCCGCTGGGTAAATCCCAAAACCAACCTGAAAATGGTGGGCGCAAACCAATTGAAGAAAACTCGTCTTGCACGGTTTAAAAAACAGATGGAAGCATACAAGGCCGAGATTGCGGCATTGCAGCAGGAAGCAGCATCGACGGATTCGGTATCGGTGCATCCGAAAAGCTGATATTCGTTTACACAAATATTGTTGTCTATTGGCGGAAATCAGCGATGCCATCAAAGTGACATATTCATTAAAATGAAAAAGAACTTACGGTTTTAAGGAAGTCGTGTATTTTATCATTCAAATATTCATAATAGTGAATATGGAGGGGATATGATAGAAACCAAAGAATTGGGCGCATTACTCAAAAATCGTCGCAAAACTCTGAATATCCATCAAAAAGATCTCAGCGAGATTTCCGGCGTTGCATTACATACCGTCAGTGATATCGAAAGTGGTAAGGGAAATCCCACCCTTACCGTCATGAACAAACTGTGCGATGTGCTGGGCTTGGAACTGCTGGTTCAAGTGAAGAGAAATAACTGATGAAAGCGCGAATTTTATGCAAGGGTGTTTTTGCCGGTATCTTGGCCAAAACAGAAAAAGGGTATCGGTTTCAATACGATCCCGAATACTTGGCAAATCCCTTGTTACCGGCCATTAGTCTTACATTACAGAAGAAGGCCGAGCCCTATATTTCTGATCAGCTGTTTCCCTTTTTTCATGGATTGCTGGCCGAAGGCTATGCTGCGAAAATGCAATCAAAAAAAAAGAAAATTGATGAATCAGACTATTTTTCACGCTTGATTAATTTTGCCGATAGAGATACGATTGGCTGTGTAACGGCAGAGATTTTATCATGACATTTTGCCAGTCATGCTTGAAACCTGTTGAAAAGAAGGGATTCTGTCCTTCTTGTCTGCGGAAGCTTTTTCGTGGTATATCTCCACAATTGAAAATGACTCCCGCACAATTCCACGCAGAGCGGTATGATCAGATCGATCATTTTTCTCTCTCCGGTGTGCAGGATAAAATTTCAATGAAACTGCAAAAGAACCGTTTGGTTGCAACGACTTTCCATGGCGAATATATTCTCAAACCAATTCCCTCGCAATCACTTCCTCAGTATCAAGATGACCTACCTGCCAACGAGCATCTTACTATGCAGATTGCATCGCAATTGTTTGGCATTAATACCGCTCAAAATGCTCTTGTATTCTTTACTGATGGTGAACCTGCATACCTTACCAGACGTTTTGATGTAAGCTCAGAAGGTAAATTGAGACAGGAAGATTTTTGTCAATTGGGAGGACTTTCTCCGGAAAATGCAGGAAGAAATTTCAAGTATGAAAAAAGTTATCAATTTCTGGGAACCATTATTCAACGCTATTGCTCTGCTGCTCCATTTGAGATGGAAAAACTGTTTCGCAGGGTGTTGTTTAACTATCTCTTTGGCAACGGTGATGCTCATGCCAAAAACTTTTCCCTGCTGGAATCAAAAGATGGAGATTTCTTGCTCTCTCCGGCCTATGATCTCATAAACACTTCCATTCATTTTCCCCAAAAAAACAGAATGGCACTGGATCTTTTTGATGATTTTGAGACGGAACACTATCGGAAAAATGGCTTTTATGGATACGATGACTTTATGCAGTTGTCGAAATTCTATGGCCTTTTACCCAGACGCACGAATGCCCTTTTTGATCTATTCAGCAAACAGCACAATCTGGTAATAAAATTGGTTTCTCATTCGTTTCTCAGTTTTGAAGCTAAACAAAAATATCTGACGCTGTATCATGACAAGATAAAAGCACTTACCCATTGATTACCAACTTTTACCAAAGCTCATCGAGAAACTTCCTGAGCAATGCGATAGAAGATATCCACCCCTACCGCCAAGGCATCATCAGCAGGGAGAAAATCCGGGGTATGAAGGTCGTGGTGGGAGCCGTCATCGGCGCCAAGCCAAAACAGCAGGCCGGGCCAGCGGTTGGTAAAGAAACCAAAATCTTCACCCGTCATCACCTGCTGAGCATGGCTGAAATGCCATGGTGAGTTCTGGATGGTGGTAAGGAAGCGGTTGAAAATGGCGGGATCATTGTTCACCATCTGATAATCCAAAGGATAGGAAATAGCGCTGGTGGTGTGGTATTTCTGATTTGTTTCTTCAGCGGCGTGTTCCAGCAGATGGCAGATTTCTTTCTGGATGTCTGGATCGAAGGTGCGAATGGTGCCTTCCAGTGTGGCGGAATCTGCCAGAACATTACGCACCGTGCCCGCCTGCATCCTGCCAAAATCGCAGATAACTTCCTGGGAAGAATAGTTTTGGGCTATACGACGCCATTCCTGATAGAACCATGTTGCTGCCGCCAGAGCATTGATGCCCCGCTGAGAGTAGGCCATGTGAGCTGCTATACCGGAGAAATGAATATCCACCTCCCGTGTGGCAGCGAAAAAGGGCCCCGGCCGGCTACCGACTGTTCCCACCGGCAACGAGCCAGAGACGTGAAGCCCGTAAACTGCATCGATATCATATGCATCCAGGATGTGTGACGCTAAAAGGTACGATGCTCCGCCTTTGCTTTCTTCGGCTGGCTGAAACACAAAGAGGAAATTGCCAGGAAGCCGAGCTGTGGTGATGCGCTTGATAAGTCCCAACAAAATAGCCATGTGCATATCATGTCCACAGGCGTGCATCAGGCCGGGATGGGTGGAGACAAAGCTGCATCCGGTAGATTCGGTAACGGGTAATGCATCCATGTCTGCCCGAAAAAGGGTGAAAGGTCCGCTACCCTGTTGATATTCCACGACGATGCCGGTACGATCTGCGCAGTGGATAGCGATGAGAGGAAATATTTTCAGTTCAGCGAGAAGGTAACGTTGGGTTTTGAATTCCTCAAAGGCCAGCTCCGGGATACGGTGTAATGTGTGACGATACCCTATTAAATCCTTCATAATGATCCTTTAAAATCTTTGAGAAACCTTCAAAATGGTAAGCAAAGTTGTCAATGGAATCATTACTTGACACGGGAATGGGGGTTCAGGATTTGTTCGCAGTGTGCCCCCGTAGCTCAGTTGGATAGAGCAGTTCCCTCCTAAGGAAAAGGTCAGCCGTTCAAATCGGCTCGGGGGTACCACATTACACTGCCATTAGGAAACTTCATTATTTTACATTCCCTGTCAGAATAAAGCCCATCTTCTGCAAGTATCATCCAATTGACTGGTCGGTTTCGTAACTTCATCCTGCCCGGAAAAATGGTTAAGAATAGGATGCGAGTAATCGAGAACTAGATGAGATAATATTAATTGACAAGTGTCTTTGTCTTTTATTTATTTGTCAGCGGTTTATTATATATTTAATTCGAAGTTTCACCATGAATGAGGGTTTCGTAGAGAAATGGGTGTTTTACGATCGAAAAGATGAGTTTCTAAACCGTAACTTTCGCAACCTACTTTTAGTCAGTATGCTTTATCTTATTAAGGAGAAGGTATGAAAAAATCACTACTTCTGGTTTTTTGTTTACTTCTTGTTGCTGGCATGCTCTTTGCCCGCACCAAAGTATTGGCAGAAGCCCCCATTCAAGAGGTTTCTCCATCCCGTAACCCAAATAATCACAGCCTCGCACCCACCGATGATCTCTATGATCTTCAGTTCAATGTTCCCGTTGGCGTTGGTGGTGGCGAAGCCGGTATCGAAACCGATGGTAACTACATTTACACCACCAAATGGAATGGTACAGTCTTTTATAAATATGAGATGGACGGTACCTACGTGGGGGAATTCACCTGTGGAGCCGCTTCAGCAGTCCGCGATCTTGCCTATGATGGAGTCTACTTCTATGGAGGGGCAGCCACTACCACGTTATATGAGATGGATTTTGATACCCAGACCGTTATCAGCACCATCAATGCTCCTACAGCGTGCCGGGCTATAGCCTATGATGCATCCAGCGACGGTTTCTGGGCAAACAACTGGAGTACCGATATCACATTGTTTGACCGCAATGGTAACACTATCAGTAGCTTTGCTGTGGGAGCCATGGGTAGTTTCTACGGTTTTGCCTGGGAAGATGTGTTGCCAGGAGGCCCATTCCTCTGGGGTTATTCGCAGGATGGAAGCGGCAACGAGCTGGTCAAGATGGATATCGCTGGCGGCGGTACCCAGCTGGAACAGTATGATATCGCCAATTCCGGTATTACCTATACCGCCGGTACCGATATCGCCGGTGGTCTCTGTATCTCCGATCAGTTTGTACCGGGAAAATGGTCCTTTTGTGGTACTATTCAAAATTTGACTATCTGGGGTTTGGAACTGGCTGATGCTGCACCACCAGATTCACCGGCCATGCCCACAGACTTCACCCTCACGCCGGATCCCGGTGGCGCTCTCAGTGCATCCTTTACCTGGACCTGTCCCACCTTGCAGGTGGACGGCGATCCTCTCACCGAGCTTCTGGAAATGCGCCTCTATCGGGGCGATGTACTGATCTACACGGATTCTTCCCCCACCATTGGCGGTACAGGATCCTACACTGATGTATCAGTCCCTGCATCCGGCACCTACACCTACAAGCTCTACGGTTATAATTCCGAGGGTGAAGGGATCCCCGCAGTAGCATCCAGCTGGATAGGCGAAGATGTCCCCGCTGCCGTCACCGATCTGGTGCTGACGCAAACGGCGCCCGGCGCTCTGTCAGGTACTCTCACCTGGACAAATCCAACCACCGGACTTAACGGCGGCGCCTTCAACAATCCCATTGTGGGGTATCACATTACCCGCAGTGACGGCACCGTGCTGGAAATGGCCGGCATGGGAACCACCTACACAGACGTGACCATTCCGTCTTCGGGAAACTGGAGCTTTATGGTGCAACCTTACAACATTGTGGGAGACGGCGGAACTACCACTTCAAACACCGTACTCATCGCCGATCCCGGATTGCTGGTGTATGAAGAATTTGACACATTCCCACCCGCAGGCTGGTATGTGGATGGCCTGGGGCAAGGAAACTGGATGGGATCTGCTACCAACAACGCTGGCGGTACCGCTCCCGAACTGGAACTCAGCTGGTCTCCATCCTTCGTAGGGATGTCCCGCTTCTGCTCTCCGGTAGTCAATACCGTTGGTATGCTGGAGCTCACCCTTGAATTCAAATACAACGTGAATGACTTTTCCGGCGGATATACTCTGGGTGTAGCTACCACCAGTGACGGCGTAACGTGGAACGATGCCTGGACCATTGTGCCGGCCGGCGCCATCCCCGCCACCACCGAAACCATCACCATCACCACCCCGGACGTGGGGTCTGCCTCCTTCCAGATGTGCTTCTTCCTGGATGGCGACTCCTTTAACATAAATTACTGGTATATCGATGACTGCATCCTCTCCGGGCCTCCGGTTCCTCTGGATGCACCCGGCGCTCCCACCGATGTTACCATCGTTCCGGATCCCGGCGGCGCACTGCAAACCGATATCAACTGGATCTGCCCTACGACAACGGTTATCGGCAATACCCTCACTTCTCTGCTGGAGATGCGGGTCTATCGGGATGCAATTCTGGTGTACACCGATTCCAACCCCACCATAGGCGGAGCAGGATCCTATACCGACATCGTTCCCTCTGCCGGATTACATGACTACATGATAGTGGGCTACAATGCCGAAGGAGAAGGAGTGCCTGTAGCAGAAACTCTGTGGTGCGGTGAAGACGTTCCCGGTGCCGTGACTGATCTGACTCTGGTTGAGATTAACGGCAACGGCTTCCTCACCTGGACAAACCCCACGGCAGGTCTCCATGGCGGGCCATATAACCTTCCCATCCTTGGATATCACATCACCCGTAATGACGGTGCGGTCTTCGAAGTCACCGGCATAGCTACCGAATATACCGACACAACCATTCCCGCCGCCGCATACTACAGCTACGACGTGGTTCCCTACAATCAGAGTGGCGACGGCGAAATGGCCACATCAAACGTGATGATGCTGGGAGCAGGTGACGTGCTGTTCTTCGATGATTTCTCAGGTAACTTTGCAAACTGGGATGTAATCAACAACGGCGGTTTAGGCATGTGGATGATCTATGCAGAGCCATTCCCCAATGCCTATACACTTCCTCCGGAATCCACCGGAAATATCGCCTGTGCCGATAGTGACGAAGCTGGTAGCGGCTCTACTACAGACACTACCATCGAGCTCCTCAATCCCATAGATCTTTCTCTCTATGATACGGTGAATCTGCAATTCGATTCGGATTTTTATGCCATCGATACCGATGATATGGGCTATGTAGATGTAAGTACAGATGGCGGGGCTTCGTGGACAAACGTCCTTACCTACGCCGGTGTGAGCGTTCGTGAAACCCACGAAATCATTGATATCTCCAGTGTTGCAGCTTTCCAGGGTAATGTGCTGATACGCTTCCAATCCGTCCAACCAGGATGGGATTGGTGGTGGGCCATCGACAATGTTGGCATTTATGGTACTTTGGGTGGCACGCCGGGATACATTACCGGTACCGTAACTCTGGATGGCGGTACTGGCACCGTTACCGATGTCGTGGTTCAAGCTGGGAATACTACCACCAATCCTGATGGCAGTGGTAATTATCAACTGACATTGGCCCCCGGTACCTACGATGTAACGGCAAGCCTGGATGGCTATGTTACCGGCATGGTAGAAGATGTGGTGGTAACCGAAGGTAACACCACCCCGGGTATCGACTTCCTGCTGGCGTTGATCCCTCCACCAATGTATCCTCCTGTAAACGTTGCAGTAGATGCTACTACCGGATTGGTAACCTGGGATGAACCGGGTTCTGGCGGCGGTATTCTTTCCTATCATAATGGTTATGATGCTAACGGCATAGGAACCGGTTCTGCCGCAGAATTCAGCTGCGCTGCCCGTTTCACGGCCGATGAACTCGCCGACTATTATGGCATGCCTCTCACAGGCATTCGTCTGGTTATCCACTCGGCAGATTATACCCAGGTAGAAGCCAAAATATGGGAAGGTGGCAGCTTTGGTGATCCGGGGACCGAAATCTATTCTGCAGACATTACGGCAAATGTGGTAGTGGCAGACTGGACCGATCACATCCTTACTTCCCCGGTAATGCTTACCGCTGGCAACGAGTACTGGGTAGGTTACCACATTATGGCTACCGGAGACCACCCCGCTGCAGTTGATTCCGGGCCTATGGTTCCCGACAAGGGCGCCTGGATGCTGTATAATGGCTCTTGGAGCCTGTTACCGGAGTTGGGTGCAACCCTAGACTTCAACTGGTGCATCGAGGGTATCGTGGGCAATGGTGCTGCCATGCTCTCACCATCCCCGGCTATAGCCATCCCCACCCAAAAGTCTAAACCTCAGGTACCGGTGCTTGGCACTGCCACCATGCAGGCTGAACGCATCCCACGGCATCGCAATATCGCTGCAACGGAAAACACTCGGGATCTGCTGGGATACAACGTCTATCTGAATGGAAACCCTGTGGCAAACAGCATTAGCGAACTGCAATATCAGCTTACGGGCCTGGTGTATGGAACAGAATATACCGCCGGTGTGAGCGCTGTATATGATACGGGAGAATCGGATATCGTGGAAGTTATCTTTATTTATGTGGGAGATGCCGCCGGCAATCCTGCCGTTCCGCTGGTTACCACGCTGAGTGGGAACTTCCCCAATCCCTTCAATCCCAGCACCATGGTTTGCTTCTCCCTTAATGAGCCAGCTCACACATCAGTGGTGATCTACAACATCAAGGGAGAAAAGGTGCGCACTCTGGTAAATGATGATCTGGAAGCTCAATTCTATTCCATCCCGTGGAACAGCATTGATGACACCGGAAAAGCCGTTGCCAGTGGCGTGTACTTCTATCGCATGAAAGCAGGAGACTACACCTCTATCAAAAAAATGATCCTTATGAAATAAGGGAATTTCGCCCCGATAATACAAAGGCCCAAAGCGAAAGCTTCGGGCCTTTTCTTCTGTACGGCATAAACCCCTCCCATAAACGGGTGGATAAATTTCGCAATGGCTAAGCGATAGTGAAATCTTGCGAATGGTTAACACATTTTTCTGTTCTGAAGCAAACGCACCGAATGCGACAATGGGGATTGTCGCATTCGGTTTAGGGAAAAAGCCGTCTCTCTGACGTATCTTACAGAGGAATTCTACTCCCATTGAGTACACTCATTGGGCGCATAAATCTAAAGGAAGAGTGTCATGAAAGAAAATCCTTATTCTTCGTTAGGAGAACAACATGCAAGAAACCTCAGAATGACGGAATCTTTCTGGTCGCAACGCTTAGCATGTGACCAAATGTTTGTCCCAGCGCTCTGCGCGGGATGAGTTGGCAAAGAAGGGTGCCTCCTATTCATTCTCGACTTACTTCTGCCGCGTAGCATCATTAGCAAGTCAAGTCTGAAGTCTGAATAACAAAGCACAATTCCTCATTAAAATTTAGACATTATTACTTCTAAAAGCTTAAAGATTAATAACATGGGTTAATAAATTAAATGGGGGGGGTAAAAATATACTTGACACATAGTGATCTTAAATACTTTCTTGGCTCTGTGAATTTCCAAAGAAAAAGAAGAAGGACGAGTGATGTCTGAAATTTTCGAGAAACTATTTGAAAAGCGTGGGGCTCAGGGCCTTTATCTTAATCCAAATGCAATAGCATGGGATGTAAGCTCTATTTCATTATCATCAGATGATATTGATGCGTTGAAAGACATTCAAAATTCATATTTAGATGGGCAAACAGTTGATCAAATCGTTAGCGATATAGAAGAGTTAAACGCTCACGAGTTAAATTCTGATGTTATAGGTAGTTTTATGTCAATCTTCTATGCTGAGTATAACGCAGATCCTAATCCGACTATTGAGGGTATGGGGTCTTATGTAGCGGACGGAGTTGGTGCTGCAATTGGAGCTGGTGCAGGTGGTATAGGCGGCGGTATACTTGTTGGTGCCTGTGCATCATATTTGTATAGTATTTATTTCCCGAATTCCATATAGAGGTATAAATTATGAAACTAGAATACGTTTTAATCCCAATTATCGTCATTTATTTTATGTACTATTGTTCACAATTTGGTAATGTAAAAAAATATCGTACCAAGAAACCAAAGCATCAAAGAGAAGTACATGTAACATTAACTTATGAGAATTTTAAAAATCTCATTCAAAGAGTAACAACGAAGGGTTGGTTTCGTCTTGAATTTGTGGATGATACCGTTGCTATATTGTCCACACCGGTAAACTTCTTGCATGTGAGTTACATTTTACCTGTGTATTTCTCCAAAGATATACTCATTCTCAGTATTGCTCCAAGATTTTTTGGCAGTTTATTATTTGAGAAGAAGTTTCTTGATCGTTTGCAAGCGGAAATAACTATCTTATCGTAAATTCAACAATGATAAAGTTTCCGGCTGTGATTGCATTCAGCGAGTTTTACCTGAACGCTTCATGCTGAAGGATCAAACCTCCGAAGTATGTTTCTTCGGTGGTTTGTTACTTTGTTAACTGTATAGAATGTTGTTACACCTATCAGATTAAAACCATCTATGAGCATGGTGGGGGGTACATCCTATTTCGTCATCTGGAATGGCACCGATTTTAACAACCAGCCTGTCTCGCCGGGGGTGTATCTGTACCAACTAAAAGCTGGCGGCAAAACTCTGGGTCAGAAGAAGTGCCTGCTGTTGAAATAACGAATCCGGCATCCTGGCAGGTTTTGCATACCTGCCAGGCGTTGCCGGATCGTGGATCTGTCCCCCCTTTTCAAGGGGGAATAAAAGGGGACTTTTGTAATTCAGAATGTTGAATTTTAGTTACGTGGCACAATTCCCTCTCCTTGTAGGAGAGGGTGGCAGCTACGAAGTAGTTGCCGGGTGAGGTTCTCATTCCCTCTGGTCGCAACGCTACTCCCATTGAGTACACTCATTGGGCGCATAAATCTAAAGGAAGAGTGTCATGAAAGAAAATCCTTATTCTTCGTTAGGAGAGCAACGTGTAAGACACCTCAGAATGACGGATTTTCTCTGTTCGCAATGCTCCGCATTGTGAACAAAAACAGCGCCCCGGCGCAAAGCGCTGGGACGAGAATCATAGAAAACGCTTGTGGGTTTAATAATGAATATAAACAAATTGGCGGCTCCAGCCTAAGGCTGAAGCCGCTAAATTTATCTCACCATTTTCTTTAATGATCGGTTAGAGGACTCCATACTTTCCACACATTGCCTACCAAATCTGGACCTGGCTTGAGCACTTTTTTGCCAGGTTCCCATCCAGCAGGGCATACCTCGGCACCTTTAGTAGCTCGTACATGCTGAAACGCCTGTATCTGTCGGATGGTCTCTTCCAGTTTGCGTCCAACTGGAGGAGTGAGCACTTCCATGCCTTGAATCACTCCGTCGGGATCGATGATGAACCGTCCACGAAACTCTACACCGGCATCTTCGTTGTACACGCCGTACATGGTTCCCACGCGTCCTGCCCCGTCAGAGGCCATGTGGAATGGTACATCATGTCCGGCCATCTTGGATAGTTCGTTGTCATTCCATACTTTATGAACAAATTGGCTATCGACACTCATAGAAATCACTTCTACGCCCAGGTCTTGCAACAGGTTATAATTGGCAGCGACCGCTGACACTTCTGTTGCTCAGACGAAGGTGAAATCACCGGGATAAAAGCAGAGCACAACCCATTTTCCCGGAAAGTCCGATAGCTTTACCGATGTAAAACCACCTTTGTAATAGGCTGGTGCTTCAAAATCCGGAGCTTTGGCTCCTACACGTGCGAGGGACATTTTCTTCTCCTTTTGCTTCGTTGTCTGTTGTTCGTTTGTTTCGGCTGGATCGGTACCAACCGTAGCCCCGATGGGGTGAGCGCATCCCACAGGTTGATCTGCCATAGACATCTCCTTTGCCACTAGTGGCGATTTCGTTCAAGACGTCGCAACGTTGCGGTCAGGTTCTGGGGATGTCAAAGGAAATGTGTGCTCTTATTTCTTCAGGCGGGATGCATCCTGCCATAGCCTTACAGTAATTCCCATGCAAACAGGCCACTGCAACCGATGCAATGGCCTGTGGAAATAACCGCGATACGACATTATCGTGAAAGTAAATCTTTTATGGTTTTGCGGAACCCGATAATGATCTCTTTTTCCCCTGGCACCACGCGATTATGCATCACCACTTTGCCATCGCAGATGGTGGTATGAACGCAGTTGCCGTTTGCTGCGTACACCATGTTTGAGATGAGGTTATGATTTGGGATGAGATTGATGTCATTGAGGTCAACCAGTATCAGGTCTGCCAAGCCACCTTCGTGTACGGTACCGCAATCCAACCCGAAGACCTCTGCTCCATTTCGGGTAGCCCAGGAAAATACTTCATCGGCAGGCAGTGCCAGACAATCCATGGTGTTCACCTTTTGCAGTAACGAAGCGATTTTCATCTCCTCAATCATGTCCAGATTGTTGTTGGATGCCACGCCGTCTGTGCCCAGACATACGGTGAGGCCATACTCTTTGAGTTTGGCCGCAGGCAGTACGCCGGAGCTCAGTTTCATGTTGGATGCAGGGTTATGAACGATTTTAACCTCGTGCTTCTTCAGGATGGCCAGCTCATTTTCATCGAGCCATATCATGTGAGCTGCTATAACATTTGTACCCAAAAATCCGATGGAATCGAGATATTCTATGGGGCGCATCCCGTGCTGTTTGATGCAGTTATCCACTTCCTGCTGTGTTTCTGAGATGTGGATGTGGATGAGAAGATCGTGCTCATCAGCAAAGGATTTCACCCACCTCAGGCTTTCTTCCGATACGGTGTAGATAGCGTGTGGGCCGATAACAAACTGGATGCGGTCGCTGTAGCGTCCCATTTTGTTGTATTGATCTATGGTATTTTGATGAATCTCTGCGGCCTTGGCCGGATCAAACAGGTCTAAAAATGCTCCGGCTATACCGGCACGGATCCCCATCTCTTCCACTGCCCGGGCGATGCCATCGAAGAACCAATATTGGTCGTTGAAGAAGGTGGTCCCGGACTTTATCATCTCCAGACAAGCAAACTTGGTGCCCCAATAGACATCTTCTTCGGTGAGTTTGGCTTCAAAGGGCCATATCTTGTTTTGCAACCAGTCCTGCAAAACCATATCATCAGCAAATCCCCGCATCAATGTCATGGCGGCATGATTATGCATGTTTATGAAGGGAGGTAACGCTGCAGTACCACTGCCATCCAGCAATGTGGCGCCTGGCACATTCTGGTGTGGCGCGATGCGGGCAATGTGATTTCCTTCAATGTAAATGTCTGTTTTTTCATTGGTCAGTTCTACGTTCGTTATAAGTAAAGACATGGGATTCTCCTTATCCTCGAAATTCACGAATGACGTCCATAAAGGCTTTTACGCGGCGTGGAGATACCGGGTTTTTCCAGCATCCTTCGGCCTTGAAGTAGGAGCCAATAATGAAGCCATCTGCATATTTCCAATAGTTTTGAATGTTTACATCGGTAATGCCGGAGCCTGCCAATAGGGGTAATTGGGTGGCATTACGTGCCGCCTGAAGATCATAGATAGACACCGGATTCCCTGTGCTTGGGCCGGTGATGATGATGCCATCTGAGAGAAAGAACTCAGCTGCTTCGGTGGTAGCTTCTATTTTTACGTCAGCAGTGATGGCGTGGGAGGAGTGTTTTTTCTTGATGTCGGTAAAGATTTTGATGCCCTCTGCGCCAATGGCTTTGCGGTAACGCAGCAGTGCGGCAGCCTGGCCGTCCATAAATCCTTCATCGGCAATGTGGGCAAAGATAAATCCTTCAGCACGAATGAAGTCCAGCTCTGCGGCCAAGGCAACGGCCAGAGCCTGCTTATTGGCCCCTGCCAATATCTGCAATCCTACCGGGCACTGCACCACCTGCTTCACTGCGATGGCCACCGCCGTCATGGCAGCAGTGATTTCCGGTCCCACTTCACGGTTTACGTAGGGCACATCGTGCATGTTTTCCAGCATGATGGCATCAAGGCCGGCATCCTGATAAATCTTGGCTTCTTTGGTAGCGTGAACAATGATCTGGCTTATGGAGTGTGTGTGCTGAGGTGTGCCTGGCAGCGCATCTACATGAATCATACCGATGATTGCTTTGGTCTTTTTAAACTTTTTTTTCCACTCTTTCATCACACCCTCCTTCAGCGGTATATTTCGGGATTTACAATCTGCGGCGGCATTTTTCCCGCCTTGATGGCGGCTGCATTTTCTGCACAAATCAATCCCATCCGGGTGCGGGTATCCTTGGAGCCACTGGCAATGTGAGGGGTAAGCACCACATTGGGCAGAGCTTTCAGGGCTGGATGCAGCAGCGGTTCATGCTCGTACACATCCAGGCCTGCACCTGCGATACGACCGGTTTGCAGCGCCTGCACCAGCGCCGCTTCATCCACCACCGCACCACGGGATGTATTGATGAGGTAGGCGGTGGACTTCATCGCTGCGAATTCTGCCATCCCGATAAGATGAGTGGTTTGTGGCAATAGCGGCACATGAAGTGAGACAAAATCGGCCTGTTGTAGCAGCTCAGTTAGACTTACTTTCCGTGCGCCCAGTTGTTGTTCCAGCGGGGTGTTAGGGTGTTCATCCACATAGAGCAGCGGCATATTAAAGCCGGCAGAGCGCAGAGCTACCGCCGTCCCGATACGGCCGGCACCGATGATTCCCAGGGTTTTACCCCAAACATCACCACCTAAAAAAAGCTGCGGAGCCCACCCGGCGAAAGCGCCGGAGCGGGTGAAAGCATCGCTTTCTACTATGCGACGGGCAACGCTGAAGATAAGGGCCCAGGCCAGATCGGCCGTGGTTTCGGTGAGTACTCCCGGGGTATTGGTTACCGGTATCTTGCGTGCTGTAGCGGCTGCCACATCGATGTTATTGTAGCCCACGGCATAATTAACAATGCCCTGAAGATGGGGGTTTGCCCTGATAATTTCGGCATCGATGGGATCGGTGAGAAGACAGAGAAGGATGTCGCACCAGCGCACACCTTCCAGAAGTTCCTCTTTGGTACATACTCTGTCGTAGGGGTTTACCCGCAGTTCAAAAGTTGTTTCCAGCTGCTCCATGGCAGCCTGAGGGAGACGCCGTGTAAGAAAGCATTTCATTATTCCTCCAGAGCATCTTGTTTCTTTATCAGGAGATAAAGCTGTTGCTTGAGCAGAGGCAGGTGCTCACCGGATACCGAAGAAATGGTGATGATGTTCTCCTGGGTTTTTTCTTCAAATTCATTTTTCAGCAATGCCAGAAGATCTTCTTTATCTTCCTCAGGCACGGTATCGATTTTGCTCAGCACTATCAGATGCAGTTTTTTATCCAGATAGGGATCATAGAGTTGCAGCTCTTTTTTCAGCACCTGATAATCGTCGAAAGGATCGTTGGAATTTACATCGATGAGAAAAAGCAATATCTTGGTACGTTGGATATGACGCAGGAAGCGAACTCCCAGCCCCTTACCATCATGAGCTCCTTCTATGATGCCGGGGATATCGGCCATCACAAAGGATTCATATTCGCTTACCCGCACCACCCCCAAGGAGGGTGCCAGGGTAGTAAATTCATAATCTGCTATTTTGGGATGTGCGTCTGACAAACTGCTGAGGAGGGTGGATTTTCCGGCGTTGGGAAAACCGACCAAGCCCACATCAGCCATCAGCTTCAGCTCCAGCTCCAGCTCAAGATATTCACCGTCCCCCCCATCTTTTGCATAGCGGGGAGCCTTGTTTGTGGCGGTTTTGAAACGAGCATTCCCCCGACCGCCATTACCGCCTTTGGCCAGAATAATCTCCTGACCATGACTGACCACTTCAGCGATTTTATCGTGACGCCCGTCGGCAATATCATAAATGATGGTACCCAGTGGCAGTTCAAGACGCAGGGATTCGCCACTGGCGCCGGTGCGATTTCCCCCATCGCCGTTGTGACCTTTGGTGCCACGGAAAAGTTTGGTGTACCGATAATTCACCAGAGTATTGATGTTTTCGTTGCCTACGGCAATCACATCACCGCCTTTTCCACCATCGCCGCCATCGGGGCCGCCTTTGGGAACGTACAATTCCCTGCGGAAGCTTACACAACCTTTACCGCCATCCCCGGAATGGACTCTTATTCGCGCAAAATCAATGAACATAGGACCTCATTTTATTAGTTTTCATTTTAGTTGATATGCAAAATACCGAGTGAATCCGTCAAGAGATAGTTGTAAACCTGCAATGATGCGGAGAAAATCGGGGACCAGCCATAAACCCCCGCAGGCAAAATAGTACAGTTAAAACAAAAGGCCTCTGCCATCCTTGAAAAACAGTTCGGTTAACCTGCCACTGATACAGCGGATTAATCGATAAGAGTACTTTTAAAACGCTGTTTTTGCCGCGTCAAAATTCTGTTCTTCGACAAAGGTTTCAAATTAAGCGCTTAGTCGGGATATTTCTTCCAGATCATTGGCTATGATCACCGTATTTTCTATCATCAGATATCCTCCACAGAGCCAAAGATAGCCAGCCACACGGTTTTTTCCATTTTATCAGTTTGCACTACACGGTGCTTTACATGGGCTGGAATCATGAGGCTGTCTCCTGCTGCGAGTTGTATTTCCCGACCATCGGCATAACCCAAAATAGCACTGCCCTGCAGCAAAAGAACCCATTCATCCTCGGTTTGATCGTACCAGTACCCGACCGGCGAAGCCTGACCCTGGCTTACGATGTACTCTATTCGCGCACTCTTCATCTTCAGCAAAGTGCGGGTAATCTCTTCGCTGGATGCATCCGGTAAGGATGCCAGCAGATTCTCTTTTTCCTGGACTGGATGCATAATTATTTTTCCCGCCGCAGCATCAGAGATGTGTTTTGTAATATCTGACCCACGTTGACCACGAATTTTCCTTCGGTTCGGCATTTCATCGCATCGCACACTCCGTCGTTTTGTTTTTCCCTGGCAAACTTCAGAGAGGTTTCCCCCCGGCTGCCAATCTGGCAAGGATTAAATGAATACGCTGAGTAATCTCGTATTTTCTGCTTCCCTCTTATTATTTCCATCGAAGCAACCGTTATCAGGGAGCTATTCCAGCTCTGTTAAGGCCGGGGAAATTCGGGTATCAGTGCTTTCCAATAGCACAGAATTCAGCATCTCAAGGTCAGGATGCAAACAATTTGGCCACCGCCCGGTCTATTGGCCTCGTCCTCCTATACCAATGTGATTTATCTGCATTTCTATTTCTTCTTGTCCATGAGAATTTCTTGCAAAACCGGATTCTGGACAGTTTTTTGTGCCGACGTCACAAAATCCCGGAAATCTCGTTTCAACAAGGTTTCGTACATCTGAGCCTGCAGGCCCATCTCCAGCTTGTCCAGTTGCTGGACGAAGCGCCCTTCCTGTGAAGTACCGTATTCAAATTCCCGCCACA
>JAGGWK010000060.1 GCA_021157525.1 Candidatus Cloacimonadota bacterium
TCACATTTCACTTTCTAGGGCATATATCCAGTCTCTGTTGCCAGATGCCTTTTTATGAGCCGAGATTTACACTAATCGCTTTAGCGCAGACAAAGAAGCTCGCCTTGAACAGTCAGCGAACCGTCAATTTGTGATATGGTTTACCACATACAAATTTATACATGGCCGTTTCCACATGTGGCCACAGCTTTCGCCACGATTCCGACGATATGTAGCATCTTCATCACAGCAACAGGATATAGACTTTTTCTCAAAGAAGAACTTGAGTCAGTATTTCACAATACACGATTAAGACTAATTGCATTCAATTACCTGCCAACGTAAGCCTTACTTCTCATGTCAGAGGTTTGTCAAAAAATGACAAACTATTAAAAACCACTCGGGTCAACACAATACTCTAACAATAAAACGGTTACGCCTTAATAAGGGCCAATTGTTATTATGCCAAACTACCTACCCCTCCATAGCGGGAAATTCCCTTCGCCCTCCGGGTGTGATATATAAACGTCTATCCGCTGATAGAAAGGGTTCCTACCAATACAGAAGGTGCTCCAAAGGAGCTGGTATTAAATTTGAAATCATCTCCCACGGCTTCGGTGTTGTTCAACATTTTTAAGAAATTGCCGCTCACCGTAAAGGTTTTGAGAGAGTATTGACGCACGCCATTTTCCCAGAGGAATCCTTCTCCTGAGAGGGAAAAATCACCGGAAATGGTGTTTGCTCCAGAGTGAAGCCCCTGCAGAGAGACGATTTCGATAATCTGCGGATGGGTTGCAAAGAGCTCTTTGCGACTTGTTTCACCGGGTTTCAGATAGAAATTAGTGGTAGAGATTCCCACAGGTCCCTTGTAGGAACGGGATGCGTTTCCGGTGGATTCCACGCCTTCTTTCCGGGCGGTCTTGGTGTTGTGCAGATAGCTCCGGAGCACCCCATTTTCTATCAGCATTGTTGTCATGGAGGGATATCCTTCGCCGTCGAAGGCCGATGTGGCAAATCCGCCAGGATAGAGTCCGTCATCGATGATGGTGATTTTATCGTTAGCCACCTGTGTTGTGAGTTTGCCGGCAAAGAGTGAGCGGCCTTCCTGCACTGCCTGAGCGCTGAAAACCCCGGCGAAAGTGCTCATCATGTCAGCCATCATTTCGTTGTTCAGCACCACAGAGTACATGCCGGTTTCCACCGGTTTGCTATCCAGCAGATCCACGGTTTTTTTCACCGCAGTCCGGGCCAGAGCGTCAGCATCCATGGCTGTGATATCTTTGATCATGAGAGTTTCATAGGACATCCGTTTTTCTTCGTCATTACCCGCCAGCACACCGGTGTAGGCGTACATGTAGTTGGCAGTATCTTCTTTTTTCAGCCCTTTGCTGTTGGCTATTTTTTTGGTAACTGTGGCATTCCCCAGCACCGTCATGGGAATATTTATCACCCGGGGATCTGCATCCCGGGCGATGCGCTCCACTTTTTTGGCAAAAGCAATCCGCTCTTCCACGCTGATTTTTTCCAATTGGGGATTATACTCATCCACTTCACGGGATGCCGGTGGAAAATTGTCCAGAATCACTTCTTCATCGCTGTCAGTATAACTGCTATTTTTCAATGCTTCGTCCACCACAAGTTTATAGGCTTCCTCATCCAGGCGCTCGGTGTAGGCATAGCCTTCCACGCCCTTCTGAATCACCCGCACACTCAAGCCGTTAGCATCTGCATATTTAAAGTCTTCGATTTTCTGCTGATTCACCCGCACTGAAAAGGCATTGCTCAAACTGAGGTAAATCTCGATGTCATCCACTTTTCCTGCGGCATAATCAAAAATGAATTGAAAATCCTTTTCAAACATTATTTCTCCTCCTTTCGTCCGCCAACCACGATCTCATCGATCTTGATGGCTGCCTGGCCTACATTGGCCGGGATGCTTCCACTTACCGAGCCGCACATGCCCTGACCAAAGGCCAGTGTATCGGCAACCATGCTGATTTTCATCAACGCGTCGCCGCCATTGCCTATGAGAGTGGCACCACGAACGGGCTCAGCAATTTTGCCTTTGCGAATCATATACCCTTCGGCAATGGCAAAATTGAAATTACCGGTGCCGGGGATGACCGAGCCACCACCCATTTCTTTGGCGTAAATACCGTAATCCACCGAACGTAGCATGTCATCCAGGGTGTGTTTTCCCGGTGCAATGTAGGTGTTGCGCATACGGGATGCAGGGGAATAGCGGTATGATTGACGACGTCCGCTACCGGTGCGGGCATAGCCGGTTTTCAGCGAACCGATTTTATCGACCATATAGGATTTCAGGATGCCCTTTTCGATGAGGATGGTTTTTTGGGTGGGCATACCTTCGTCGTCGATATTTGTAGAGCCCCAGGCGTTTGGTATGGTTCCGTCATCGATGGCGGTAACGACATCGGATGCGATTTTCTGGCCCATTTTATCGGCAAAGATGGAAGCCTTTTTTGCTACTGAAGTAGTTTCCAGAGCGTGTCCGCAGGCTTCGTGGAATATCACGCCGCCAAAGCCGTTATCGATCACCACCGGTAGTTTTCCGCTGGGTGCATAGTCGGCTTTTAACATCGTGAGTGCGCTATTGGCGGTACTCACCCCCAGCTGTTCTGCATCCAGACTACGAATAAACTCGTAGCCGCCATGCACACCGGGAGAGAAGAATCCGGTTTGTTTTTCGGTTCCGCTGGATGCAATAGAGCTTACAGCGATGCGGGTATAATTCCTATCGTCTTCCACCAGTAAGCCTTCGCTATTGGCAATAAGCACGTGTTGGCTTTTTTCGGCAAGGTGCAAAACCACCTGAGTTATCGCATCACTCACCCTGCGGGAAGCGGTATTTATCTTCCGTAAAAAGTCGATTTTTTCCTGTTTATCCACCGAGATATTGGGGATTTTTACCGGATGCATCCGTGGTACTTTTATGGATGTAAGATCGATTACTCTGTCTTGAATTGCCCCATTTCCAGCCTGAGCCACAGCCTTTGCGGCTTTGAGCAAAGACTTTTCCGAAAGGTCGCTTGTATATGCGTAAATCACCGTCGTTCCGTAAAACACTCGTATCCCTGCGCCGTAATCGGTTCCCATAATGTTTTGCTTTGTTTTGCTGTCATTGAAGGTAATCGATGAGCTGAAGGTATTTTCGGCGAAAATTTCGGCAAAATCAGCTCCATTTGACAGGGCTGCATCAAGCACTCGTTCCAGCACTTTCTTTGCTATCATAGCTCCTCCAAAATGTGATTATTTATGCAGTAATTTTACATGAAGCAGAGGTGTCAAGCAGATTTACTCTCTTGTTGTCATGAGTAGTGACAACCCCAAGTAAGCCACAACCAGAGATAGCCGGTTAAATCCCGTTTCCCGGGTATTAATTTAATTTGACAAATCACCCTCCAGTCAACAATTGGCAATTGTTTTAAAAATAAGTAATTAGGATCGATACATGAGAAAAAGCGTAGTTGCTATTGTTGGCCGACCAAATGTTGGTAAGTCAACGTTGTTTAATAGAATTTGCCGCAGGCGAAGTGCCATTGTGGACTTTTCTGAGGGGGTTACCCGTGACCGCAAATATGAAGAAGCCGAATGGGCAGGTCACAACTTTGTGGTAGTCGATACCGGCGGCATCATCCCCCGCAGTGAAGACAAGATGGATCGGGCAATAAAATTCCAGGCCGAAGTGGCCATAGAGGAAGCCGACGTCATTCTCTTCATCGTGGATGTGAAGGTTGGTGTTACCGATATCGATATGGAAATCGCGCGGATTCTCTCCAGCAGCCGCCAAAAAGTTCTCCTGGTAGCAAACAAGGTAGATAACGAGAAAGACGATCTGGAAGTATATGAATTTTATAAACTTGGTTTTGGCGAACCTGTCCCGGTAGCCTCAGCCACAGGCCGTAATGCCGGTAACTTTCTGGATGAGCTGGTAAAACTGATTATCCCTGTAGCAGATGAAAACCTCGAAGACGATGACAGCATAAAGGTGGCCATTGTAGGGAAACCCAATGTGGGAAAATCCTCTCTGGTAAACCGTCTGATGGGAGAACCGATAAACATCGTTACCGACATCCCCGGCACCACACGGGACTCCATCGATCTGCACATGACCCACTTTGGCAGGAAACTCACCTTCATCGATACCGCCGGACTGCGCCGTAAAAAGCGCATCAAATACGGGGTTGAGTATTTCAGCACCATGCGCACCATCGAAAGCATCAATCGTGCCGATGTAGTGATGCTGATACTGGATGCCACCGATGTAATTTCCACCCAGGACCAGAAGATAATTTCCTATGCAGTAAGAAATTACAAAGACATTATCATCCTCTTTAACAAATGGGATCTGATAGAAAAAGACAACTCGACCCCCGGTGAATACATCAGGAAAATCGCCCAACATCTCACCTTTGCCCAATACGCACCGGTGGAATTCATCTCCGCCCTCACCGGCCAGCGGGTACGCAAGATCCTCGACACCATCATTACCGTGTATGACAATAGCAAAAAGCGCGTACCCACAGCACAGTTAAACGATTTTCTGCGACGCATCACCAATAAATTTCCTCCATCCCACTCCAGCGGAAAACACGCCAAAATCTATTTTTGCACCCAAATAGAAACCCACCCACCAACCTTCGTCTATTTCTGCAATAATCCAAAGCTGATAACCGTGCATTACCGCCGCTATCTTCTGAATCAATTGCGAGAAAACTACACCTTCGCAGGGGCCACTATCAAACAGATTTTCCGAGGACGTGACAATGAGCCAACTGACTAAGATAATTGCAATTATTCTGGGAGCCTACCTCTTTGGCAGCATTCCTACCAGCTATATTTTTGGCAGGATGCTGAAAGGCATAGACATCCGCGAACATGGAAGCGGCAATGTAGGCGCTACCAATGCACTGCGTATTCTGGGAACCAAAATCGGTGTGATCACCCTGCTCCTTGACATGTTTAAGGGATTTTTACCGGTGTATATTGCCATGCAGCTTTTTGCAGGAAACGATCTGGTTGCCATCGGCGCAGGTATCGCTACCATCCTGGGACATATTTTTACCATCTACCTCTCATTCAAAGGTGGCAAAGGGGTAGCCACATCGGCTGGGGTGTTTATCGCTCTTTTGCCTATGGCCATCGTCCTGTGCCTCGCTGTTTTCATTATCATTGTAGCTATCACCCGCTACGTTTCTCTGGGCTCTATCGTCGCTGCTATCACCCTCTTTGGTTACGAGCTCATCAGCAATATTCGCAACGATTTCCAGCATCTGTGGCTCCTGCTCTTCGTCACCATTCTGGTACTGATGATCATCCTGCGCCATACCGCTAATATCAAACGCCTCATTGCAGGCACCGAGAATAAAATAAGTTTCAAAAAATAGGAGTTTTGTTTCATGTGTGGAATTATCGGTATTTTCAATAATGAGGATGCTGCACAGCTGGCAGCCCTGGGCCTTTTTGCCGAACAGCACCGAGGCCAGGAAAGCTGCGGGATGGCAGTTACAGACGGTAACACTATCACCCTGCGTAAGCGCATGGGATTGGTAAAAGAAGTATTTCGCCAGGAAAAGCTCGAGCAGTTACAGGGGCACATTGCCATTGGCCATGTGCGGTATCCTACTCGGGGATCATCGACCCAATTTAATTCACAACCCCACGTTGTCGAAACCCTTTCCGGGCCATCTTACGCCCTGTCCAGCAATGGCGACATCGTCAACTATCAGGAATTGCGCAAGCACCTGGAATCTCTGGGCGTGTATTTCGGCAGTACAAATGACGGAGAACTGCTGCTCAAGTTTATCGTGTATCATGTAGAAAAAGAGCGCATGCCCATCACCGGAGCCATCCGTGAACTGATGAAACATGTAAAAGGCGCATACTCAACCGTGCTCACCACCAAAACCAAAATGTACTTTTTCCGTGACCCTTATGGATTTCGCCCCATGTCTTATGGCGAACTTTCCGACGGCACCATGGCAGTTGCATCAGAAAGTGTGGCATTGGACATCCTGAAACCAAACTGGGTAAAAGAAGTCCCCCCCGCCGGCATCGTCACCGTGTCTGACAAAGGGCTGCACATCACCGAAAACAATGCCAATGACTACCGTAGCATCGAGCATAACCGTCACTGCATCTTTGAACACATCTATTTCTCACGGCCAGACAGCTTCAACTTCGGGCAAAATGTGTATAAAGTACGGATGAAAATCGGCTCCCTTCTTGCCCGGGATGACGCCGATCTTCAGGCTGATGTTGTCGTTCCTGTGCCAGACTCCAGCAATTTTATCGCCTTGGGCTATTCCCGGGAAAGCGGGATACCTTTCCAGCTGGGGCTTATTCGTAACCACTATGTAGGACGTACATTTATCAAACCACAGCAGACCGTTCGTGATGAAAGCGTGAGCCAGAAGTTTAATGTTTTACCAAATTTCTACGAAGGAAAGCGGGTGATTTTAGTGGATGATTCCATCGTGCGGGGAACCACGCTGCACAAGATCGTCCATCTGCTCAAAGAAGCCGGTGCTTCGGAAGTGCATTTGCGCATCGGATCGCCCATGGTAAAATACTCCTGCTATTACGGCATAGACACACCGGATCCTCAAAAGCTGATCGCAAACCAGAAAAGTCTGGAAGAGATAAGGGAATACACCGGCGCTGACACACTGAAATATCTCTCCCTGGAGCAACTGAGCAAAAGCGTACATCATCCGGAAGACTATTGCAGCGCCTGCTTTGACGGGCATTATCCGGTAAAATAATGAAAAACGATAAATTGGTAACCCGAGACACCTTGGCAGATCTCTGCCGCAACTATCGCGAAGCAGGGAAGAAGATCGTCTTTACAAACGGTTGTTTCGACATCCTGCACGCCGGTCATGTGCACTATCTCCAACAGGCCAAAGCTCTGGGAGACATCCTGATAGTGGGCATGAATACCGACGCATCGGTGAAAGCGCTGAAAGGCGGCGGACGCCCCATAAACGGCCAGGAAGAACGTGCCTACGTGCTGAGCGGGCTGGGTTGTATAGACCATGTAGTGCTCTTTAACGAGCTCACACCCTTGGCACTTATCACCGCACTGAAGCCCGATTTTCTAGTGAAAGGCGGCGATTGGAAACCCAAAGATATTGTCGGCTCTGATGTGGTATTGGCAGCTGGCGGCGAAGTGCGCAGCCTCCCTTATACAGACGGATTTTCTTCTACATCCGTCATAGATAAAATAATAAAAATGGCAGGTAACTAATGGAAAATCAAGAAGATATAGCTTTCGTTCGTAGCATAGACGGTCGCACTGTGACGGTGGAGCTGATAAAAACCGGCTCCTGCGACACCTGCGCCATGAGTGGCATCTGTGGCGCCAACGACAAAACCGTAATTCACACCATAAAAACCGATCGTAAGCTGGCGGTGGGAAACAAGGTGCGGGTTCAGGTATCACCGGGGATGCGGATATTCTCGTCCTTCATCATCTTCCTCTTCCCCATCCTCTCCATGGTATGTTTTTATCTGGGAGCCAAGCTCCTGGTCCACACATCCGAGAACATTGCCATCCTGCTTTCCTTCGTGGGCCTGTTGCTCAGCGGCATTGTGGTGTATGCTGTAGATAAAATTTTCGCAGATCGCATTTCTGTGAAAATCATCGAAAAGGTGTCTGCATGAAAATCCATCTCCATGACATGATCTTTTTTGGGTATCATGGCGTACAGCCCGAAGAGCGCAAGCTGGGTCAACGCTTCGTCGTGAATTTCACTCTCTATACAAACCCGGAATTAGACACCCGGATTCGGCGCTTGGAAGATACCGTGGACTACACCAAAGTCTATGAAATCATCCGGGGAATCTTGGAAACCAAAGAATATTATTTGCTGGAAAACTGCGCCAACGACATCAATCAGACGGTGATGGACGCCTTTCCCGAAATCCTTCGCGTGCGGGTGCGCATCAAAAAACCGTCGGTGCCGATAAACGGCTCATTGAGCAGCGTGGAAGTAGAGATGGAGCGACAGCGAACATGATAGCCTACCTTGGTTTGGGCTCCAATCTTCCTTCCCGCCACCAGCACCTTCGACGGGGTATTGCTTTTTTCCAGGATGCAGCCGATGTTGAAGTTTTGCGGCAAAGCAGTATCATCGAAACTCAACCCTATGGCCTGAAGAACCAACCGAAATTTCTCAATTGCGTTCTGGAAATTCAGACATCCTGCACACCGCAGCAGCTTCTGGCGCTATGCATGGATGCAGAAGCGTTTGAGCATCGGGAGCGCACTCAGCATTGGGGTCCCCGCACACTGGATTGCGACATTTTGCTTTTTGGCGGGGAAACAATTCACACCCCCACATTACACATACCCCATCCAGATCTACAAAACCGGATGTTCGTTCTGACATCTTTGCAAGAGCTCTGCCCTCAGCACATGCATCCTGAACAACATAAAACCATAGAAACCTTATATGAGGAATTGAGAATGAAACAGACCGCTGCAATTATTTTGGCTGCCGGCAAAGGCACCCGTATGAAATCCGATAAACCGAAAGTTGTTTTCCCTCTGGCAGGCAAACCCCTGATTCAGTGGGTGATAGACACCGCACTGCAGGTAGATTGTTCGGAAATTGTCTGCGTGGTGGGCTACAAAAAAGAGGTGGTTATCGATACCGTTTTGCCAGATGAACGCATCGACTTTGTGGAGCAGATCGAGCAAAATGGCACAGGACACGCGGTAATGGTAACCCGGGATGCGATGGCTGATTTTGAGGGCACTGTATTCATCCTCTGTGGCGATGTACCCCTGCTCACCGCTGCCACATTGGAGAGGATGCGAGAACATCACCTGGCCACCGGCGCCCAATGTACCGTTCTCACCACCATAATGGATGACCCTCTGCGGTACGGCCGCATCCTGCGAAATGAAGCGGGAAATGTGCAGGGCATCGTAGAATTTAAAGACGCAACCGAAGCCCAAAAGGAGATTAAAGAGATCAACACCGGCATTTACTGCTTTGATGCAGCCAGCCTCTTTGACGCATTAGACAGCGTCAACAACAGCAACAATCAAAAAGAATACTACCTCACAGATACGCTGGAAATTCTCAATAACAAAGGCAAACTGGTAACATCGGTAGTACTGGATGACATGGTTGAAGCTTCCGGCATAAATTCTCAGGAACAGCTCAAGCAGCTGGAAGAACACTATCTCGCCCGTATGAAAAAATAAACAGGAGGTTTTATGAGTGACATCCTCTACTCTCCCTGGCGATTGCAGTATGTGCTTTCCCAAAAGGATAAGCAGTGCATTTTTTGTGTGAAGCCATCGACAGAAGATGACCAAAAGCACCTGATCCTTCATCGGGATGCACACTGTTTTGTGATAATGAACACGTTTCCCTACAACAATGGTCACCTGATGGTGGTACCCTACCGCCACGTAAACAGCCTCACGCAGCTGAATGATGAAGAGATAGCCAATCTCTTTTGCACCCTGCGACTGTGCGAAGAAGTGATCCGCGAAACCTACGGTTGTGACGGACTGAATATGGGAATAAATGTAGGAAAGGCGGCCGGAGCCGGAATAGACGACCATCTTCATGTGCACATCGTTCCACGGTGGAATGGTGATGTAAATTTCATGTCGGCCATCGGCGGTACACGCACCATCCCAGAATCCTTTGAGCATGCTTATCAGCAGCTCAAAGAGCAGTTTGACACCCACAAGACATCCAAATAGTTTGGCGCCACTTTGATGAGAAAAATTGCTGTAATACTGATGTGCATGCTGATTTTGGCAGCAGGAGTTCTCTGGTGGCTCTTTACAACAGGAAAAGATGACGAAGTGGCCGAATACACCCCCATGCCCCGGATCAAGCTGGCGATTATCAATGGCTGTGGCTATCCGGGAATTGCCAGGGAAGTAAAGGATAAACTGCTCCATGCCCCCGATGGTAATTTTGACATCATATCCTGGCGTAACGTAGATCGTAATATGTTTATCTATGACAAAACGGTGATTGTAATGAAGCATGATGAACCGAAAAAGTATGCATCCTTGCAGGAATATACCGGCATCAAACATCGCATTATATCGATAGATGAAAATGCTATCGAAGAATTTCAAATTATTTTAGGAAAAGATTATACCCAGTTTTTTTAAGGAATAGGAGAAGTATGGAACAGACACAAAGAGAGACATTAGAGCAAATCGTATCGTGGATTTTGGCTAAAAAAGGCGAAAATCTGGTAACCATCGACGTGAAGGAAAAATCGGATTTTGCCGACTTCCTGATAATTTGCCATGGCACCGCCGAATTGCATGTACGTGCGATTGGCCAACACATTATCGATATGGCCAAAGAGGCTGAACTCCATGTTTTACATTCTGAAGGAATGAAAAGCGGTTCCTGGGTTCTCATCGATTTTGGCGACATTATTGTGCACATTTTCACCGAAAAAACCCGTGACTATTACCGTTTGGAAGAGTTATGGAATGTAAATGCCGACAGCAAAAAAAAGTTTGAGTTGAGCCATGCTACGTCATAAAATTCGCGAAGATTTGCTGAGGCTCACCAAAAAGCTGGGAATTGCGTGTCCCAACGACTTCACCGTAGAAGTACCAAACAATCCTGATTTTGGGGATTATTCGTCGAATATTGCCCTCACCAATGCCAAGGCAAATCACACAAATCCGCGAAAACTTGCCGGAAAGATCACCGAAGCCCTCGGTAGCAGACGGGACTATAAATCGGCGGAAATCGCCGGTCCCGGCTTCATCAACCTGCGTCTGGCAAACAGCGTATATCATCATGCTCTGAGTAAGATACATGCCAAAGGCAAGAACTTCGGAAAATCTGATCATGGCAAAAAGCGCAAAGTGCTGCTGGAATTTGTCAGCGCAAACCCCACCGGACCACTGAATGTGGTGAGTGCCCGAGCTGCCGCCTATGGTGACACCCTCTACCGCATCATGCAATTTGTGGGTTATGAACCCTTTCGCGAATTTTATGTAAATGATGCAGGTAACCAGGTGGACATCCTGGCAGAATCCCTGGAAATGCGATATCGTGAATTACACGGTGAGATTATCAACGACTTTCCCCCCGAAGCGTATCACGGTGAATACATCAAAGAACTGGCAATAAAGCTGAACAATACGGACGGCTCCAAGCTTTTTCATATCGCCGAAAAAGATCGGCTGGAGCGGATGAAAGAATTTGCCCTGCGAGAAATCCATACCATGCAATTGGAAAGCCTCTTACGCTTCGATGTGGAATTTGACAACTGGATGTCTGAGAAAAAGCTCCGTCAGGAAGGCTCCATCGAAGAGGTGCTCAGTTACCTTGCAGAAGCTCACGTTACCTTTGAAAAAGACGATGCAATCTGGTTTCAATCTACCAAATATGGCGATGAAAAAGACCGGGTTCTGATGAAAGCCGACGGCACAATCACCTATTTTGTTCCCGATCTTGCCTACCATCTTACCAAATATCAACGGGGCTTCGACATCATCATAGACGTTTTGGGCCCAGACCATCATGGTTACGTACCCCGTCTTCGGGCTGGCATCGAGAGCCTGGGATACGATGTCAATAAGCTGGAAGTGGTCTATTTGCAGCACATCAACCTCTATCAGGATGGTGAGCTGGTGAAGATGTCTAAACGGGCCGGCCGTATAGTGAGCATGGACGACCTCTTCTTTGAGGTAGGCAAGGATGCAGCCCGCTATTTCTTCCTGGATCGCAAACCCAGCGCACATCTCAATTTCGACATGGAACTGGCGAAAAAGCAATCTGCAGAAAACCCGGTATTTTATGTTCAATACGCACACGCACGCATCAACAGCATCCAGAGAAAAGCGAAAAAAGCCAAAATCTCGTTGAAAAATTTCGATGAGAAAGCACTACGAAAACTGGATAAGCCCGAAGAACTGGCTTTGATAAAAAAGATGTTGCAACTGCCGGAATTATTAAAATCCATAGCCGACACCCGGGAGCCTCACCGCCTTTGCACGTACGTTCATGACCTTGCGGGAATGTTGCACAAATATTATGCCCGCTATAAAATAGTAGATGAAAACCACATAGCCCTTTCTGAAGCCCGGCTTTTCCTGCTGGTTTCGGTTAAAGGGGTAATTCGCCTCGTGCTGGGTTTATTGGGTATTTCGGCTCCGGAAAAAATGAAAAAGACCAAGAAAAAGCAGGCATGAGTAAGATAGTCATTATCTCTGATACCCATGGCAATCAGGCATTTCTACGGCAGGTTCTCAGCCGGGAAATGCCCTATACTCATCTTTTTCATCTGGGAGACAATTTTGGCGACCTGGATACCAATCCCGACTTACTGGAGGGCGTTACCTACGCCCACGTGCCGGGAATTTACCACCCGGGATATCGAAATCATACCATCTCTCCCACCCTCAATGTAACAGTGGAGGGATGGCATTTTACGCTGGTTCACGCTATCCAAGATGCCAGAAAACTTCCGGTATCCTGCGATTTTATCTGTTTTGGCCACACTCATAAGTGGTTTTTTAAACAGGAAGATAGCCACTATCTTCTCAATCCGGGACACCTAAAAGAGAGAATTAATCGTAACCAAATGGCCTCATACTGCATTATTGTGGTAAGTGCGATGCAGGCCGACGTCACCTTTTACGGTCTCGACGGCAAAGCAATACATCATGATTGCATAGTAAAGAACAGGGAGGAAGCATGACGATAGAAGAAATCAATCGGCGGGTAATGGAAAAAAGTCAACTGATCGACCGCATCGAAGAAGAAGTAAGCAGGGTCGTAGTAGGTCAGAGCTACATGATCAAACGGATGCTTATCGGGCTTTTGGCAGATGGGCACATCCTTCTGGAAGGGGTTCCCGGCCTGGCAAAAACCCTCGCCGTAAACACTTTGGCGAATACAATAAAAGCCGATTTTAAGCGAGTGCAATTCACTCCAGACCTTTTGCCGGCCGACTTGGTAGGCACCTTGATATTTAATCAGAAAACCGGGGAATTCGTCCCCAAAAAAGGGCCTCTTTTTGCTCACTTTGTGTTGGCTGATGAGATAAACCGCGCACCGGCCAAAGTACAAAGTGCTCTGCTGGAAGCCATGCAGGAACGGCAGATCACCATCAGTGAAACCACCTATCCTCTGCCAAAGCCCTTTTTGGTTATGGCCACCCAAAACCCTCTGGAGCAGGAAGGAACCTATCCGCTCCCCGAAGCTCAGGTGGATCGTTTCATGCTGAAACTTCTGATAAATTACCCCACCCGCCAAGAAGAAAAGCTCATCCTCACCCGCATGGTGCGAGATGAAAAGATCGAGGTTTCTCCAGTGCTCACACCTACAGACATCCTTGAACTGCGGGAGCTGGTAAAAGACATCTACATGGAGGACAAAATAAATGAGTACATCCTGGATCTGGTATTTGCCACCCGCAATCCCGAAAACTACTCCAAACTGGCAGACCTGAAAAACCTCATCGAATGCGGCGCTTCGCCACGGGCCACCATCTACTTGGCTCGAGCAGCAAAAGCCCACGCCTTCCTGGATCATCGGGGCTACGTAACTCCCGACGACATCAAGGCCATCGGTAGAGATGTGCTGCGCCATCGACTGATTCTTTCCTACGAAGCGGAAGCTGAGCAAATCACCCAAGAAGATATCGTTAGCAGACTCTTTGACGAAATAGAAGTTCCCTAGCCAAGGCGAGACAACTATGGAAGCAACGGATATCATCAAACGAATCCGTAAAATCGAGATAACCACCCGGAACCTCGTGAATGAGCTGTTTTCCGGAGAATACCACAGCCTCTTTAAAGGTCAAGGTCTCGAGTTTTCGGAAGTTCGCGAATATCAGGATGGCGACAGCTATCGGCAAATAGACTGGAATGTGTCGGCCCGCATGGGCGCTCCCTATATCAAGAAATTTGAAGAAACTCGGGAGCTCAACGTCTTTTTCCTTATAGATACCAGCGCTTCAACACTCTTCGGCACCCGCCACTATCTCAAGTCCGAGATGATCACTGAAATCGCCGGTGTCCTCTCCTTCTCTGCGCTGTCTAATAACGACAAAGTAGGGATGCTGCTCTTCACCGACCAGATAGAGACCTACATTCCCCCTCGAAAAGGGAAAAAAGCTGCACTGCGTCTGTTGCGAGACATCCTCTATCATCAGCCAAAGGGCACCGGAACCGACATCAACATGGCGGTGGAATACATTTACCGTCTCATCAAAAAGCGCAGCATAATCTTCGTGATCTCCGACTTTTTGGATAGCGATTATGAAAACAGCCTCAAGCTCTTGGCCAGGAAGCATGACGTCGTTGCCCTGCGGGTGATAGACAAAGCCGAAATGGAGCTTCCCAAAGCCGGTTTATTGCAATTCAGCGACCCTGAAACCGGAGAAAAACTCACCGTCAACACCTCATCAGAGAAGATTCGCACCCGTTACAGGGAATTGGCCCTCCAGCAACAAACCGCCCTGGAAGAGCGTTTCAAGCGCAACCAGATTGACCTGGTAACCATCCATACTGATGAATCTTATACCAAAGAACTGATGAAATTCTTTAAGTTACGCATAAAACGGAAAAACCGATGAAGAAAATGATCATACTTCTCCTGCTTTTAGTTGGATGCATCCTGCTGGGAGCCCAGCAGATAGAATCTGAGCTGATCAAGCCCGATACCCTCTATGTGGGTACACCGATGCAACTCCTGGTATCGGTCACCTGTGCGCCGGGAGACAGCGTTTTGGTGCCTGAACCCGACGTGATGGACATCTTCGTCCCTACGGATGTGCAGGAAAACGAGCAGCTCACCGATACCGCCCAACTCACGCAGTTTCTCTACACCTTTCAACCCTTTGATGTGGGCACCTTTACCTTTCCCGCGCTCCCCTTTACGGTGCAACATCAGGGCACCCTCACCGAGCTCAAGACCAAACCCTTTGATGTAACTATTTATTCTGTTCTGCCAGACAGCGCCGGAGCTATCCGGGATATCGCACCTCCGGTGGCGGTGAAACTGGGCTGGCTGGATATCCTGCTTCCCTTCCTGCTCATTGCCCTCATCATCGCAGCAATTATTTTTATCAAGCGCAGGCGAGGCAGGGATACATCCGTGCCAAAATCCCCGGTGCCCGAAGATACCCGCCCGGCATGGCGTATCGCCCTGGAAATGCTCTACCGGTTGCAGGATAAAAAACTGCTTTTCAATGGTGAATTCCTCGCTTTTCACTTTGAGCTTTCCATGATCTTACGCTTTTTCCTGGAACGACAGTTTCACTTTAATGCCATGGAAATGACGACGATGGAGATCAAAGAAAATCTGCCTATGAAAGATGTGCAAAAACGCCGGGATGTACTGGAAAAATTGCGCTGGTTTGATATGGTAAAATTTGCCAGATATGCGCCAACTATGGCCGACAGTGAAGATGCGATGGCCTGGGTAGAATCCTTTTTAAAATCCTATGGATCTACACCCAAAACCACGGAGGCGAAGGATGCTTGAGTATGTAAATCCTCAATGGTTCTGGGCGCTACTCCTTCTTATTCCGGTGATTTTGTATGAGATTTTTGTACGGCCAAACAAGCAGGTACACCTCAGCCATAGTCGCCTTGATTTGCTCAAACAGGCTGCGGGGTACAGTAACTTTTTGCGGTTTATCCCTCTGATTTTGCGGGTGTTGGCCATCCTGTTTCTGGTGATAGCTCTGGCACGTCCGCGGCTGGCACACAAGCAACAGCACATCACAGGCAAAGGCATCGATATCATGCTGGCCATCGATGTGAGCGGTAGTATGAAAGCCCTGGATTTCAAACCGGTAAATCGTCTGGAAGCAGCAAAAAAAGTGGCCAGAGATTTCATTGATAAACGGGTGAATGACCGCATCGGCTGCGTGATTTTCGCGGAAAATGCCTTTACCCAGTGCCCCCTCACCATTGATTACAACATCCTCATGAACATCATGGATCACATCCAGATAAATGAAGAAGCCAACGGCACATCCATCGGGCTGGGGTTGGCAACGGCAGTGGCGCGGCTCAAAGATTCCCCGGCCAAAACCAAGATCATCATCCTGATAACCGATGGCCGCAACAACTCCGGTGAGATAGATCCCTCCACAGCAGCCGATCTGGCTGTCGCCTACGGCATCAAGGTATATCCCATAGGTGTCGGAAGTCGCGGACTAGTGGATTTTCCGGTGCAAACCGCCTGGGGTATGCAAACCAAGCAAGTGCAGATAGACATCGACATGGATGCTTTGGATGCCATTGCCGAAGCAACCGGCACCAGGCACGCCCGACTGGCTACAAACACCGACGAATTGGAAGAGATCATCCAGACCATCGATAAGATGGAAAAGACCGAAATAAAGATAAAAAATTATTTCACCTACGACGAGCTTTTCCCCCGCTATCTGCTGCTGGCCCTTATATTTCTGGCACTGGAGCTGGGATTCAGGCTCTTCATTTTAAAATATTAATGAGGCACATATGAGATGGGAACATCCTTTATACCTGATTTTTCTGATAGCTATTCCACTCATGGGAGCTGTTGCTTCGGTTATCGCGCACCGACGCAAACAACGGATGAGCGCCTTTGCCGAAACCCGCTTTTATGATTTTTTCATGCAGGAATTTTCCGCTTTTCATTGGGGACTCAGAAACGTGGTCTTTTTCCTGGCTCTGGTGTTTTTGATTATTGCCCTGGCCCAACCCCAATGGAATAAAGAAGTGCAGATCATGAAAAAGGAAGGCATCGACATCGTGGTTTGCGTGGACGTATCCAAAAGCATGGATGCGCAAGACATCAAACCCAGCCGCATCGATCGCGCCAAAGACCAGATCAGCCGCTTCATTGATGGATTGCGGGGAGACCGGATCGCTATCGTGGCCTTTGCAGGACGCAGCTTCGTGCAGTGCCCTCTCACCGATGACTACGGCGCTGCCAAGCTTTTCCTCAGTTTACTGGACACCGAAACCGTAACATCCTACGGCACGGATATCGGTGGCGCTCTGCGAACAGCGATGCCCCTATTTTCCGAAGCGGAAAAGCATAAGGTGATCATCGTGGTGAGTGATGGCGAAGATCTGGAGGAAAATGCTCTGAAAGTGACGGAAGAAAGCGTAAAACAGGGGGCTGTAATCTACACCCTGGGCGTAGGCACCCCTCAGGGTACCACCATCCCGATATTAGATAAACAAGGTAACACCGTCTATGCAAAAGACGATGATGGCAACATTGTATTCACCAAGCTGGATGTATCCACCCTCACTGATATCGCCCGCAAAGGGAACGGTCGATTCTACCCCATCACGCCACAGCAATCGGAGATTTTCGAAATCCTCAACACCATTAATCAGATAGAAAAGAAGAAATTCGACAGCAAAGAGTATCTGCGCTACAAAGAACAGTATGCCTGGTTCGCCGCTATCGCTTTGCTGATACTGTGCATCGAGTGGCTCATTGTTACCCGCCGCAAAACCACCTTGAGGAGAACAGTATGAGACGCACAATTCTGGGGCTTATCTGCATCCTGCCTGCCTTACTGATGGCACAACCTATGCAATATGGCAAGGCTCTGAATAATCTCAAAGGCATCCGGCACTACAAAAAAGGAGAGCTGGAGCCGGCGGAAAAAAACTTCAGTGAAAACGCCCTCACTCATCCCGATGACGGACGGCTGCACTTCAACCTGGGAAACGCCTATTACAAAGAGGGAAAATACGAACAAGCCGAAGCGGAATATCAGTTGGCCGCAAAAGACAAAAAATTCTCGGCGCAATCACAAATTCAGCACAACTTGGGAAACGTAAAATATCAGCAGCAGGATTTCAAAACCGCCGTTGAACATTATCGCAATGCCCTCATCGCCGATCCAAACAACCGAGAAGCCCGTTACAACTATGAATTGGCAGCAAAAAACTTGCAGCGTCAGCAAAACCAGCAGCAACAGCAAAACGATGATAACAAAAATAAAGACGACAAGGAGAAACAAAAGCAACAGCAGCAATCTGACGACCAGCAAAAACAGGATAAAGAAAAACAGCAGAAACAGGAACAACAGAAGCAGGAACAACAACAGAAACAGGATGCTCAACAAAAGCAGCAAAAACTGAAAAAAGACGAAGAGAAAAAAGATGCTGAGCAATTGCTGGAAGCTCTCTTGGCCAAAGAAAAAGAAGAGATGAAAGAAGAAAAGCGAAAGTTGAACGTTGACAAATCGAAATCCGGTAAATATTGGTAAATTCCTATAGAACGTGGATAGAGGAAATCATGAAGCAACGAATCATCATTCTTTGGATACTGCTCCTTGCCTGCTCAGTAGCCTTTGGCGCCGAGCTGGAGGTACAGTCATACGTCGATCGCACCACTGTGGGTTTAGATGATTATCTGAAATTCACCGTAGAAGTTACAGGATCTAAAGCGAACAAAGCTTCCATTCCCAGCCTCAGCGGTCTGAAGGGATTTCGGAATCTTGGCGCCTCCACATCGTCATCATCCAGCTACTCGGTGGTAAATGGCAAAATGACATCCAGTGTTTCCGCCAGTACCACCTTCACATTACAACCTCTGGCTACGGGAGAGCAGATTTTACCGCCGGTGAGTGTGCAATTCAAAGGCAAAACCTACACCACCAAACCAATTCGCATCAAGGTAAAGGAAGGGAGCACAGAACCGGCTCCACCGGTTTCTCAGCAGATGCAGCAAAGGGGAAGCACCCATCAATCCTCGGATAAGTTAGCAGATAATATGTTCATTATCGCCGATGTTTCACAAAAATCGGTGTATAAATCTCAGCCCATCACGGTAGATTTTTACCTCTATACCAAGTATGATGTGCGCAATCTTTCTTTTGGTGAAGAGTCTTCTTACAGCGGTTTTTGGAAGGAAATCACCTATACTCCCGACCATATTAATTTCCGCCGCACCACCTATGATGGCCAACTTTTCAATGTGATGCGGCTGCGCAGTATTACCCTGCTTCCCACCCGCAGTGGAGAACTATCCATTCCTCCTCTGGAGATGCTGATAGATGTAACCGTGCCAGCCCGCAGTTTCTTTGATTTTGGCTCCACCAAACGTTACACCATCCGCAGTAAAAAAATTCCTATAAAAGTGCGGGACATCCCTCTGGAAGGAAGACCGGAAAGCTACAGCGGCGCAGTGGGTTCGTTCACCATAAAAAGTGAAATCAGTGATACTCAAGTGAAATCCGGGGAATCCCTTACCTATACCATCACCATATCGGGTAGTGGAAATTTCAGCAATATCGAGCCGCCGGCTATGCCGGATGTTAATCATCTGCGCTTTGTTGAGCCGGAAATAACCAACGACGTTTCCAGCGGAGGCGTGAAGGGTAGCAAAGTCATCCGTTCTCTGGTGATTCCGGAAGAGCAGGGAACCTACACCATCCCAGCCCTGAGTTTTGCCTATTTCGATCCTCAGCAAAAAGCCTATAAAGTTCTCAAAACTGCTACTCACACCATCAATGTGGACAAGGGTGAAACCCTCTACATCCCATCAGCCGGAGCTCAAAACGTGGTTCACATAGAAGGCGCAGACATCGGTTTTATTCAGATTCCCGACACGGTAACGTCTTTTCATCTTTACTTTGATGCAGCAGGATTCTGGCTCATCTGGCTTATTTTGGCTCTGTGCATTCCGGCAGCTGTGATCTTTGCAAAAGAGCAGGAAAAATTGCGTGGAAACCTGCATTATCAGCGGAAGCGCCTGGCTACACGCATCCTGAAGAAATACCTGAGACAGGCCACCGAATACGCACAAAACAAAGACAGAGCCTTTTACACCGCCGCTCAAACCGGACTTCTTACCTACCTTGCCGATGTGTTACACATAGCCCGCGGCAGTACCGCAGACGCAGTTTTGCTTGAGCTGAAAAGCCGTATCGATTCAGCAACGCTGTATCAGCGCACCAGTAGCATGATAGAGCGTTGCAACCAGGCGCGCTTCATGCCGGGAGGCTTTGCCAGCGAAAACATCCCTCGGGATTTTGAATTGCTGAAGGAAATCATGGCCGACATCGCCAAACTGAAATTGTGAGGAAATCATGCGGAAATTAATGATCATCTTTACCCTGATACTCCCGCTTCTGGTGGGAGCCAACTCAACCATAGACACCGCTTTTCAGCGGGGTGTAACGGCCTACGAGAACCAGGAATATCAAGAGGCTCTGGATATATTTTTACAGATTCAGGAGCAGGGCATCACCAATGCTGATGTGGCCTACAACATAGGTAACTGCTATTTTCGTCTGCAAAATATCGGCCTGGCAATTCTCTACTACAAGCGTGCCCTCCGCATCAATCCGGCCCACGGCCCTGCAGAGAAAAACCTCCGTTACGCCATGGAACTCACCGTGGATAAACAGCACCCCGCTACTGAGGATGCCTTCAGCAGCACCGTGTCGCGATCTTTCAATCGCATCCCGGCAAATGCCCTGGCTATCGCTGCGTTGATTCTTTTTGCGTTGATCGTTATCACCCTGTGCGCAATGATCATTTTTTGGCGGGGGCGTGAAAAATCGCTGCCCACCTTTATCCTCACCATCATCATCGTTTTCTGGATAATCGCTCTCTTTGGGGCCAATCTCAAGTGGCGGCAGTTTCATCATGATCCCACAGCGGTCATTATCGCTGACACAGTAATGGGCTATAGTGGCCCAAATGCAGAATACACACGGGTTTTCACCATTCACGAAGGAATGATCTGCCAGATTGAACGGCAAGAAGAAGGCTGGAGTTTGATCAAATTGTCCAATGGTCTGGGAGGCTGGGTAGAGAACACAACATTTGCAAAGGTGCGTTAATATGAAAGAGATGCTCACGGTTCCAAATCTTTTGGGATTCGCCAGAATTTTGTTAGCTCCGGTCATTTTCTGGATGCTGATAACCGGAAATGATGCAACTTTTTATGTCATGGGAGCAGCTCTATTTACCGACCTTCTGGACGGCCTGCTGGCCCGGCTTTTGCACCAGATCACCAACTTTGGCCGCATCCTCGATCCTATCGCCGATAGAATACTTTTCACCTTCGCTTTACTGGGTCTGTGCATCCGTTACAATTACACTGCGTGGCTGCTGTTCTTTAGCATCATCATTGTGCTCTACACCACGGTTTATATCGTGGTTCGCAAAGATCTCCAGCACTACGGCGTGCACCCAAATATGCTGGGGAAAGTCTGCGTGTTCCTCAATAGTTTCGTGTTGTGGGCTATGACTTGGGGGGTTTCATCCCAGTGGCTTTTAGCCCTTTTCACCCTGCTATTATTGATTCCCCAGTTCAATTATTTATTCATTTACCTTAAAATCAGACGGAATATCAATATTCGAAAAAAAGCTGATTAGCAGGGTAAACCGCGATATATCCAGGAGATTTGCCTTCCCTTATCACCGTTTTTTCTATAGGAAAAGTAGTTGTCAGATTCCCACGTGCAGGTGGCATCATTCTGGATTCGATCTACACAAACACCGGCCTCAACTAATTGTGCGATAAGTACTTTTTTCATATCCAGCCAGGGATGCCGTTGCGTTTGGCCGGTATCTTTCACAAATTGCCAAAACAGTTCATCATTCACCGGATAGTGCTTGCTGCAGATCGCCGGCCCCAACAATGCATAAATTCTCTGACTCTCTGCACCCAGAATCCGCATATTTTTTACCGCTTCAGCAATGATGTTTTGCCTTGTGCCATCCCGGCCTGCATGGACAGCACCAATCACTTCTGCATGAGCATCATACAGTAGCACCGGCACACAATCTGCCGTCTTTATACAGAGGAGCACATTTCTCTGCTTTGTTACCAGACCATCCACATGGGGCACCACTATCATCTGCTGAGTAAGGTCGGATGGATTGATGATTTTCACCTCGTTTCCATGCACCTGCTCACCCAACACAATATTGGTCACAGGAGTTTCGCGCACACTGTCCTGACAGCGGGAAAGTGCATCCAGACTGTATTTGTGGTCTCCGAAGTGGTAATACACCGCTTGATGTGAAGAGAGGGGCACCTGAGTGCCCCTCTCTAATATCTGATGAAATTTCATTAAAATTCGCAGCTCTTGGTGGTGCGAGGAAAGGAGATGACGTCGCGGATATTTGCCATCCCCGTAAGGTACATGATCAGTCGCTCAAAGCCCAGGCCAAAGCCGGCATGCCTGGTGCCGCCGTATTGACGCAGTTGCAGATACCACCAATAATCCTCGGGATTAAGTCCCAGCTCATTGATGCGTTGCAACAGCATGTCATAGCGTTCTTCACGCTGGCTGCCGCCGATGATTTCCCCCACACCCGGCACCAGGAGGTCCATGGCGGCTACAGTTTTATCATCGTCGTTAATGCGCATATAAAAGGCTTTGATTTCCTTGGGATAATCGATCACAAAAACCGGTTTTTTGAAGTACTCCTCGGTAAGATACCGCTCATGCTCGGTCTGTAAATCGCTACCCCACACCACAGGATATTCAAATTTCTTGTCGGCATCTTGTAAGATTTCCACCGCCCGCGTGTAGGTACACCGTTCAAAATTCGAAGTCATCACATGGTTCAATCGCTTCAGCAATTCCTTATCCACAAATTTGTTGAAGAAATTCAGCTCATCAGCTGCTTGTTCCATCACGTAGGAAATCACGTATTTCATCATGGCTTCGGCCAAATCCATATCGTCAGCCAGGTCGGCAAAGGCGATCTCCGGCTCCACCATCCAAAATTCGGCAGCATGGCGCGCCGTGTTGGAATTTTCCGCCCTGAAGGTAGGCCCAAAGGTATAGACGTTGCGAAAGGCCAAAGCATACGCTTCGGCAGCCAATTGGCCGCTCACCGTAAGGTTGGTTTCTTTCCCGAAGAAATCCTGCTTCACATCGATGGCACCATCTTCGGTTTTCGGCACATTGTTCAGATCCAGGGTTGTCAGGCGAAACATCTCGCCAGCGCCTTCGCAGTCACTTCCCGTGATGATAGGGGTGTGCACATACACAAAGCCCTGATCCTGGAAAAACCGATGGATTGCATAGGCGCACAAAGAGCGCACCCGAAAAACTGCGGAAAAGGTATTTGTCCTTGGACGCAGGTGTGCGATGGTGCGCAAAAATTCAAAGCTGTGCCGTTTCTTTTGCAGGGGATAATCCGGCGATGTGGCCCCTTCCAGCCGGATGGTCGCAGCCTTGATCTCGAAGGGTTGCTTTGCTTTGGGTGTAAGTACCAGGATGCCGGTAACTTCCAGCGCCGTGCTGACGCCAAACTTGCTCACTTCTTTAAAGTTTGGCAGATCTTGTTCAAAAACAATCTGGATGCCTTTGAAACAACTGCCATCATTGAGTTCGATAAAGCCAAAGGCCTTGGACGCCCGCACAGTGCGAGCCCATCCCGAAACCGTAATTGCCGCATCGGCAAAGGCATCCGGAGTTTTATATATCTCTTTTATCAGTGTCATAGATTCTCCTGTTATTGCATTTTATTCTTTTCAATCTCTCGCACAATTTCCAGTGCGATTTTCAGCGCCCGTGTACCTGCACGGCCATCCACCACCGGATTCAAGCCAGCTTCCACCGCATGAACAAAGGATTCCAGCTCTGTGGTCAGAGCATCTTTGGTGCGGTGAGAAGCATCCACCTCCCGGGTATCAACCACCATTGAGGGATCAATATTGTCATATTTGCCCATCAGAATTTTGGGCATCACCTTATAAAGCTGTTTTGATTTTGTAATATAGGTCGCCTTTTTGTTTTGAAAATCGATGGAGAAATAAGCATCTTTCTGGAAAATCCGTAGTTTGCGGGAACGCTTCATGGAGATGCGGCTGGCCGTAACATTACACACAGCGCCGTTTTCAAATTCGATACGAGCGTTGGCGATGTCGATGCTTTTGGTAAGCACACCAGCACCGCTGGCACTAATGTGTTTTACCTTGCTGGGAATGAAGGCCAAAAAGAGGTCGATGTCATGAATCATGAGCTCCAGCACCACAGGAATATCGGTGCCCCGTGGCGTAAATGGCGCAATGCGGTGGCATTCGGCGAAGATGGGATCTTTGATATCCTTCTCGATTTCCATGATGGTGGGATTAAACCGCTCGATGTGCCCCACCTGAATTTTCAGCCCCTTTTCCTCTGCCAAATCACACAGCTCTTCCGCCTGCCACAGATGCTCGGTTATAGGTTTTTCAATAAACACATGCTTCCCCTGCTCCAGCGCTTGCCGGGCCAGATCATAGTGAGAAAGAGTAGTAACTACGATGGCTAACGCGTCAACCGCATCCAGTAATGACTGAAAATCCGGGAATATGCGCGCATCGATGCGTTCACCAATTTCGCGAGCACGCTTGGGATTTTTGTCGTACAATCCCATGAATTCACAAACCGAGCTGTTCCTTAAAATCCGCGCATGGTTCTGACCAAACTGTCCAACCCCTGCGATGCCTACCTTGAGCATGTGCTCTCCTTCGTTTTTTATCGGTGATAAACATGATTTCGCCGATGTGCTGTCAAGAAAAGAAACCCCATACAGGGCGAGAGTTGATGGCAATAAACTTTGCTTGACAGCTGGATGGGCTAGATTGTTTGCAAGAATGATAAAGACAAGGATGGAAACATGAAAGATAAAGTACTTTTGCTTATTCTGGATGGATTTGGTAAAAACCCTTCGACCTATGGCAATGCCATCGCAGCGGCAGACACGCCGTTCCTGGATGCCTACTTTTCCCAAAAGCCTACGGCACAATTACTTCCATCAGGACTATCGGTGGGACTGCCGGAAGGTACCATGGGTAATTCTGAAGTCGGGCATCTCAATATCGGTGCCGGCCGCATCGTGTATCAACTGAATACCCTGATCAATAAAGCCATCGCCGACGGCAGCTTTGATACAAATCCGGCACTGCTGAAAGCGATAAACCATGCCAAAGAAGCCGGGAGCGCTCTCCACTTGATGGGGCTTCTCAGTAACGGCAATGTTCACAGCCACAATTCCCATCTACGGGCGTTGCTGCGTCTATGCAAGGATACCGGTTTGCAGCGGGTTTATCTCCACGCCTTTATGGATGGTCGTGATACTCTGCCCCATTCGGGCAAAGGTTTTATGTCAGAATTTTTGGACATGGCGGCAAAAATCGGAGTGGGTCGCGTGGCCACCATCAGCGGACGCTACTACGCTATGGATCGGGATAATCGTTGGGAGCGGGTGGAACAGGCCTACCGCGCCATGGTAGATGGCACAGGGGTGGCAGCTACCGATCCGCTGGGTGCAATCCAGCAGAACTACGATGCCGACATCACTGATGAGTTTATCCAGCCGGCAGTAATGATGCAGGATGGCAGGCCGGTCGCCCGCATCCGCAAAGACGATGCTGTCATCTTCTTCAATTTCCGTGCAGACCGAGCCCGGGAGATCACCCGTGCGCTGGTTGCCCCGGGCTTTGATGCATTCCCCCGCACCGATCTCACGGGCATCCCCTATATCACCTTTAATGACTACGATATTCAATTCGCCGATTTCACCGATGTGGCCTTCCATTTGCCGGCACTTACGCACATCCTGGGTGAGGAAGTGAGTGCTGCCGGTATGCATCAACTGCGGCTGGCGGAGACCGAAAAATATGCTCACGTCACCTTCTTCTTCAACGGCGGCGTAGAAGCGCCATTCAAAAACGAAGACCGAATTCTGGTACCTTCGCCCAAAGTTGCAACCTATGATCTGCAACCACAGATGAGTGCACCGGCAGTTTGCGACACATTGATAGAAAAGCTCCAATCCGGCACTTATGAGATGATCATTACCAACTTTGCCAATTGCGACATGGTGGGCCATACTGGCGTATTTGAAGCTGCTGTAAAAGCTGTGGAGACGGTGGATAATTGCATGAGCAAAGTGATTCCTGCCGCCCAGGCTGCCGGATATCACATCCTGCTTACTGCCGACCATGGGAATGCTGAAAAAATGCTGGACGAAGAGGGAAACATCTTTACTGCTCACTCCACCAATCCAGTACCCATCGTGATAGACCTGCGCACAACAGGCGATTATACCATAAAAGACGGCATCCTGGCCGATATCGCCCCCACCATGCTTCACCTGCTGGGCATCGGCATCCCGCCGGAAATGACCGGCTGCATCCTGGTACAACCAAAAGAAGAGGAATAACTATGAAGGTATTTGCAGAACACGAAACGCCACGGCGCTATCCCATCCCTGCCTGGGTGAAATTTGCCCTGATGATAGCAGTGATTATGGGATTTTCGATGAGAAGTTGCTACTTAAAAAATCAAAGTAAGAGCTTTGTGATCTCCCACGTAACCATTCAGGAAAAAACCCGCGTAAGCGCCGATGTGGCCTTTACCATTACCAATCTAGCTAAGGTGAAATTGAAGAAATCCGTGATGATACAGGTGTATGACATCAACGGTGATCTGCTGGCCAACAAGCTGTCTCAGGTAGAAGTTCCCGGCAGTTCGGAGCGCAGATTTCTCAAGGTGCTACAGAAGTTTGTGCGACCTATCAAGGACACCTCGGAAATCGAGCTGGCCACTGTGGATATCTACAACAGCAAATTGTTTCAGTAGAAGATTGAGACGGTATTGCAGGAGGGTTGGAATAGACGGTGTTTGACTTTGCCGACACAGTTATCTCCGATCATGATTCAATTTGAGACAGCAGGGCATCTATATCGCTGCGGTTTCTTTTGATTGCATTTTTGCACCGGAAGCAGTAGGATCATTATTTTCAGGCGGGCAGGCTCAAGGATGATTTTATCGATCACAGGTTTGAAATTCCATCGGTATCATTCACTTCATGAGTAGGATAATTCCAATGTTGATATCATCAACACCATCGCTGAACATTTCCCGCAAAACCTGTTTTTCCAATTTGTAAATGTTCCAGAGCATATTCTTCAGCAAGGGAGAACGTAATGCCGAGCCCAGGGGAAATTTGCCAATCCACTTGGTAATGCGATGCGAGCGGTTAATTGCCTCAATCTTGTCGTCGGCTACCGTAACTTGCATCCCTATCTCCACCCGATCACCGTCATACTGAAAGATGTTGATTATCAGCGTGAGTACAGCGCCGGTAATAGCCAGGATGCGTACAATTTTTTTCATCTATCTCCTCCTTTGTGCATCATTCTTTTCCCGGATTCTGCAATGCAGGGAGTAACACTAAGGAGTAATACCATTATAGTAAGAGCAAGATAGAAAACGATGGAGCTGACTTGATGGACACACAAACTGCCTATGCAACACGACGCTGCAGATATCCTTGGAATTTATAACATTTATAATATCGATGAGTTTAGAAACTTTGTCAACAAGAAAACATGAATAAGCTCTAATATTTTGTTATAAAGGAGATAATGGGTTCTGCATAATAGACACCTGAAGAGAAAGCGATCACTGGCACCCACACTCAATTCTCATTGCATCATAAAACCCGGGGATTTTGTGATATTTCTTCACCGGTTCCAATAACTTTAACCACCATTTCGAGTGAAGAATCCGCACTATTTTCAGTACAGATGAAAACAACGAACTGCCGCCATCCAGAATGAGTACCAAGAGTTTTAATCGGCAACGACATCCCGCAATTGAGACAAAATGTATGACCCTTGCAACATGCCATTTACGATCCGAGCTCCTGTTCTTTTCTCCCATTATCCTCCCTATATTCCCCTTTGAATGAATCTGAGGTTTCAAATTGAGAAATTGCTATTGACACAGGAGACAATAACTAAAGTTTTGGAGCAAATTTAGGAGTGTTGTATGTTTAAATTAGATGAGATACATTTAGAGAAAGCCAGGGAGATGGCGGTTCGTAACAGAACAAAGAAAAAGTGCAAGCTGTGTTACGACCGCGGATATATTGGAGTTACTCCCGAGAACCTGCTGGTTCCGTGCCATAAATGCGTTGATCTCGACAAAGTTATGGAAGAGTGGAAGGCCTATGTTGCCGAGATTCCCGAACTGAGAGAATACTTTGCCGACCTCTTTGAAGAAGAAAAAGAGGATGAAAATACCGAACAGGAGTAACTATGTATAAACCGGTAAATTTAAAAGAAAATATCGCCAACCTTGAAAAACGGGTGCAAGAGTACTGGATGCAGCACGGCACTGCCGGCAAGAGCATCGAAAACCGTGAAGGCGCCCCCAGATACATCTTTTTCGAAGGCCCCCCCACGGCCAACGGAAAACCTGGCATCCATCACGTGATGGCGCGCACCATCAAAGATACGGTGTGCCGCTACAAAACCATGAAAGGATTTCAAGTAAAACGCAAAGCAGGATGGGATACCCATGGCCTACCCGTGGAAATCGAAGTGGAAAAGCGCCTTGGCCTCCATGACAAACGGGAAGTAGAAGCCTACGGCCTGAAAGAATTTTGCGAAAAATGCCGTGACTCGGTATTTTCCTATGAAAAAGAATGGCGGGAAATGACCCGGGAAATGGCCTATTGGGTCGACATGGACAATCCCTACATCACTCTGGAAAATAACTACATTGAAACCGTGTGGTGGATTTTGAATAATTTTTACCAAAAGGGCATCATCTACAAAGGCCACAAAATCGTGCCTTACTGCCCCAAATGCGGCACCCCCCTTTCCAGCCACGAAGTTGCTCAGGGCTATCACGATGTGGAAGACCCCTCCGTCTTTGTAAAATTTAAAGCAAAAGACGAAGAAAATCTCTACTACCTGGCCTGGACAACCACTCCATGGACCCTTATCTCCAACGTCGCACTGGTAATGCATCCGGACGAAACCTATGTAAAAGTGCGCCACAATAACGAATTCCTCATCCTGGCAAAAGCGCGCTTGGAAGTGCTGGATGGCGATTATGAGATCGTGGAAGAATACATCGGCAAAGAGCTGGAACACAGAGAATATGAACAAATGTTCCCCTTTGTGATCCCCGAAGAAAAAGCCTTTTTCATCGGCTGCGCAGACTACGTAACCATGGGCGATGGCACCGGCGTAGTTCACACCGCCCCCGCCTTCGGTCAGGATGACTACAATCTGGGAATGAAATACGGTCTGCCCTTTATTCAACCTGTTGACGGTGCCGGGTGTTTTACCGACGTCATCACTCCCTGGGCCGGACAATTTGTAAAAGATGCCGACAAAAGCATCATCCGCAACATGAAGGATCGCGGTGTACTGTACAAACGGACACAGATCAAGCACAGCTATCCCTTCTGCTGGCGCTGCGACAGCCCGCTGATCTACTACGCACGCTCCAGCTGGTACATCCGCACCAGCGACTACAAAAAGCAACTCATCGCCAACAACAAAAAGATAAATTGGACACCTCCGTTTGTGGGGGAAAAACGCTTCGGCGCCTGGCTGGAAAACAATGTGGACTGGGCCATCAGCCGTGACCGCTTTTGGGGAACACCCCTCAATATCTGGAAATGCGACGATTGTGACGAGCTGGAAAGCATCGGTTCCATCGCAGACCTCTGTGCCAAAGGCCGGATGCAAGACGGCAGCGCCGTCCCTGCAGATATCGAGCTGCACCGCCCCTCTGTGGATGATGTGCTCCTCACCTGCCCAAAATGCGGCGGCACAATGCACCGCACACCAGAAGTTATCGACTGCTGGTTTGACAGCGGAGCCATGCCCTTTGCTCAATGGCATTATCCCTTTGAAAATAAAGAAAACTTCGAGACGGAGCTCTTTCCTGCCGATTTCATCGCCGAAGGCATCGACCAAACCCGTGGATGGTTTTACTCCCTCCTTACCATTTCCACCATCCTCATGGGAAAATCATCCTACAAAAATGTGCTGGTGAACGACCTGATCCTGGATAAAAATGGGATCAAAATGAGTAAGTCTAAAGGCAACTCGGTAAATCCCATGGCGCTGATGCAAAAATACGGCGCAGACGCCATCCGCTGGTACCTCCTGGCGGTGAGTCCACCATGGGTTCCTACTAAGTTTGACGAAAAAGGCGTGGTCGAAATCCTCAATAAATTCTTCGGCACCCTGAAAAATGTCTATTCCTTCTATGTCACCTATGCCAATATCGATGGTTTTGATGCCATGCAGCACCGGCATACCGATGAGAAGGAAGAGGAAATCGACAGCTGGATCATCTCACGCCTGAACTCGGTGATAAAAGAAGTCACCCAGAATAATGACAATTATGATCTCACCCGCTCGGTACGCGCCATCCAGAGCTTTATGATGGATGACGTGAGCAACTGGTATGTACGCCGGTGCCGTCGTCGTTTCTGGGCAATGGAACTCACCGACGACAAGAAAGAAGCCTACCTCACTTTGCACCACATATTGGTGGCGGTGAGCAAACTGATGGCGCCCTACGCGCCCTACCTTGCCGAAGAGATATACACAAATCTCACCGGCAATGAAAGCGTGCATCTGGACGTCTATCCTGTAGCCAATGAAGCGGTAATCCGCCCGACTCTGGAAAAGGAAATGCAAACAGTGATCGACTTGGTTTCTCTGGGACGGGCTGCCCGGAACAGCTGCCAGATCAAGGTACGCCAAACCCTGCAAACCCTTCATGTACCCGAAAGCGCCAGGCCCCTGATGGAACGCATGGAAAACCTGATAAAAGAAGAAATCAATGTGAAAGATATCCGCTACATCAGTGAAGAGAGCGGCTTTGTACAGTTTGACATCAAGCCGAACTTCAAGGTGATGGGGCCCAAATTTGGCAAAGAGATGAAGCGCATCGCCGCAGCACTGAAGCAGAAAAACGGCAACGAAATCATCACAACCCTGAATAACAGAGACAGCTATACCCTGAAAATGGACGGACAGGAATTTCTCCTCACCACCGAGGATATAGCGGTTTCCATCCAACAGAAAGAGGGCTTTGTCTTTGAATCCCACAAAGAGCTTTATGTGGCGTTGGACACCCAACTCACCCCCGAACTCATCACCGAAGGCTACGCCCGGGAACTGGTAAATAAAATCCAATATACCCGAAAAGAACAGGGCTTCGAGATCATGGATCGCATCACTGTTCGCTACAGCGCAGATGATGAAATTGCCGCCGTCTTTGCCGCCTATGATGACTATATCCGGCAAGAAACCCTTACCGACAGTGTGGAACGCATCCGGGATGCAAGCAGCCTGCCCACCTGGGATATCAACGGCAAAACCGTATATTACGAGATTACGAAAAATAAATAATGAGGTAGAATTATGGCCAAAATCAAGCCTTTTAAAGGAGTGCGTCCCGCCTTCGACAAAATCAAGGATGTGGCATCGCCACCCTACGATGTGCTGAATTCGGCAGAGGCGCGGGTAGCGGTGCAAGGCAAACCCTACAGCTTTTTGCACGTGATTAAGCCCGAAGTTGATCTTCCCGAAGATATCGACCTGTACGACGAAAAAGTGTACCAAAAGGGTAAAGAAAACCTCTATCGCATGATGCAGGAAGGCGTGCTCATCCAGGATGCAACTCCCTGCTACTACATCTACCGTTTAATCATGGGCGATGTTTGTGAAGTCGGTCTGGTGGCTGGCACATCGGTGGAAGATTATGAAAACGATGTTATCAAGAAACATGAGCATACCCGCGCTGACAAGGAAGCTGACCGCATCAAACACGTTGACACCCTCAATGCCAACACCGGTCCAGTGTTCCTTACCTACCCGGCTCGTGAAGACCTTGATGCACTTATGAATGAGCTGATGAAAGCCACTCCTGACTACGACTTTACAGCAGATGACAATGTAAGACATACCTTCTGGAAAATCGAAGATGCCGACGTGATTAACAAGATCACCGACATCTTTACTAGAATTCCCAATCTGTATGTAGCAGATGGTCATCACCGTTCTGCATCCGGCACAAAAGTGGGACAACAGCGCAGAGCTGCTAATCCCAACCACACTGGTGACGAAGAATACAACTACTTCCTCTCGGTGATTTTTCCTCACGACCAGCTGTACATCATGGATTACAATCGCGTGGTGAAAGACCTCAATGACCTTTCCAATGGTGAATTCATAGCCAAAGTTGAAGAAAAATTCTCCGTGGAAAAAATTGGATATGAGCCCTACAAACCAGAAGCTCTGCACACCTTCGGTATGTATCTGGATGGCGCATGGTACAAGCTTACCGCTATCGACGGCACCTTCCCGGCCAATGACCCCGTGAAATCTCTGGATGTTTCCATCATGCAGGAAAACCTGCTCCATCCCATCCTGGCTATTGGTGATCCCCGTACAGACAAACGCATCGATTTCGTAGGCGGCATCCGCGGATTAGACGAGCTGTCACGTCGCGTAGATGCTGGCGAAGCAGTGGCGTTCTCGATGTTTCCCACATCTATAGAACAGCTGATGGCCATAGCCGATGCCGGCAAAGTAATGCCGCCAAAATCTACCTGGTTCGAGCCGAAATTACGCTCCGGCGTGATCGTGCATCTGCTTGATTAGCTCAATAAATAATGGCATTCGGGGCGGTGCGTATCGCCCCGATTTTCATATGAGAAAATTCCACATTATCAGTTTGGGATGCCCAAAAAATCTGGTGGACAGCGAAGTCTTCACGGCTCTTGCCCAGCAGGGCGGCTACACCTATACTCAGGATGCAGAAACCGCTGAGCTGATCATTGTAAACACCTGCGGTTTCATCAATGATGCCAAAGAAGAATCCATCGCTGCCATACTGGATGCAGTAGAGTATAAAAAGGATGGTGCATGCAAAACCTTGGTAGCCACCGGATGCCTGGTGCGGCGCTACATGGCACAACTGCGGGAAGAAATACCGGAAGTGGATCATTTCGTTGATCTCAAGGATTTTGCCGATTTTGCCCACATCCTCCACACCACACCCTCAACAGATCGTGAATTACTCACACCACCCCATTACGCCTACATCCGCATCAGTGACGGCTGCAACAACCATTGCAGTTACTGCGCCATCCCCGACATTCGTGGACCATTGATAAGCCGCAGCATCACCGATGTGGTGGCCGAAGCTGGTAATCTGGCAGGTCGCGGTGTGAAGGAACTCATCGTTACCGCCCAAGACACCACACAATTCGGAGCAGACAGCCACGGTAAATCGTTGCTGGCACCTCTTTTGAAGCAGCTTCACGACATTGAAGGATTTGAGTGGATTCGCCTGTTGTACCTCCATCCTGCCCACATCACCAGCGAGCTCATAGATATGATTGCGGGGTTGCCTAGAGTGTGTAACTATTTTGAGATTCCGCTTCAGCACATATCTCAGGGCATCCTGCAACAGATGAACCGCCATGTTGGCCAGGAACGTATTAAGGAAATTTACCGGGAAATCCGTGCCAAGATCCCCGATGCAGTGATGCGCACCACTCTCATTGTAGGGTATCCGGGAGAGACAGAGGAAGATTTTGCCGAGCTGAAACAATTCATCCAGGAATATCCTTTTGAACGTTTGGGCATATTCACCTACTCTCAGGAAGAAGGAACTGTTGCAGGAGCATGTGAGAATCAGGTGGATGCAGCCATAGCCCAGCAGCGCAAAGACGAGCTTATGCAAATTCAGATACAGATTTCCACAACCCAGCTGGCCCGTTTTGTTGGCCGCCGCATCCCGGTAATCATCGATGCCATGGGGGAGGAATATCCCTTTGAAGGACGCAGTTATTTTGATGCCCCCGATATCGACGGCACCGTGTTCATAACCAATGAAGATGCAGCCATTGGGGAAGTGGTGGAGGTGGAAATCATCGATTCATGGGAATATGATCTGGTGGGCACCATCGTCACACCCATCCCATAGCCCCATGCATCCATACTGCAAAAAACCAGATACGAGGAGAAACGAATGAGAAGAAAAATTGCCTGCACCGGCATCAAACCCACCGGTGTCCCTCATATTGGAAATTATTTTGGCATGTACAAACCAGCTCTGGAGCTGGCAAAAGAGTATGACACCCGCTATTTCATCGCCGATTATCATGCGCTGAATTCGGTAAAAGACCCTGCCGTGCTCAAGAAAAATATCTACGAAGTCACCGCCACATGGCTTGCCTGCGGGCTTGATCCCGAGACGCAGATTATCTACAAACAATCTGATGTGCCCTGGACCTTTGAGCTTTCTACCATGCTCATGGCCTTTACTCCCAAAGGCCTGATGAATCGGGCTCATGCCTACAAAGCCATGGTGCAAGCCAATACCGAAAACGGTAAAGACCCCGATAATGGCGTGAATGTGGGACTTTTTACCTACCCCATCCTCATGGCTGCCGACATCCTGCAATTTGATTCTGACGTGGTGCCGGTGGGGAAAGATCAGGTTCAGCACCTGGAAATGGCCGTGGACATCGCGGAGGCCATCAACCGCAACTATGGCAAGGAGCTTCTCACCATCCCCAAAGGCGTAGTCCGCAAGGAGACAGGCCTGGTTATCGGGATGGATGGGCGCAAAATGAGCAAAAGTTACAACAACACGATTCCCCTCTTTTTGCCTGCCAGGAAATTGCGTAAGCTGGTGATGAAAATCGTCACCAATTCCCAAACCATAGATGAGCCCAAAAACCCTGATGAATGTAATGTGTTTACCCTGTACAAACTCTTCGCAAATGAAGAGCAACAGGAAGCCCTCCGACGACGGTACCTGGCTGGTGGCATGGGCTGGGGAACTGCCAAGCAGGAATTGTTTGAGGTAATGGACGCCTATCTGGCACCAATGCGCCAAAAGTATGAAGCCCTCATGGCAGACACCGCCTATATGGAAACCGTTTTGCGCCAAGGTGCTGAAAAAGCAGCAGCTATCGTTTCTGAAAAAATGACGTTTTTACGAGCTCACATGGGTATGTAAGAAATTTTAAGAGCAATCGGGAAATAATATTTGACACTAAAACCGGAGCTCAATAATTGTGCTTTGATATTAAGAAAAGGAGAGTAAATGTATACTCTATTAATGATATTGTTTGTGATCGTTTGTGTCGCATTGATAGGTGTGATTCTGGCTCAGTCCAGTAAAGGTGGTGGTCTTGAAGGTATCGTTGGCAACACAGCATCCGGCCTTCTTGGTGGTCAAGGAGCTTCATCATTTTTGAAAAACGCAACACGGGTTTTGGCTATTATTTTTGTGATACTGTGCATCCTCTTGGCATTTCAGAAGCCGGGAGGCCCCAAAAGCTCTTCCAATAAAGCTGTGAAAGCATTGCAAAAAGAAGCAGCTCAAGAACAGACTCAGGAATTGCCTCCTATGCCGGCAAATGAAAATCCTGCACCGGCTGCCGAAGGCACAACAGAATAAAAAAATTAGCAGAAGTGGTGGAATTGGCAGACACGCAAGACTAAGGATCTTGTGCCCCTATCGGGTGTGCGGGTTCAAGTCCCGCCTTCTGTACCATACTAAAGCGACTCTTCGGAGTCGTTTTTTTGTACCTGCACCGGTATCCGGTTTTACAAAACTTACGTTTCACGATGTTTTGAACTTTTTATCAAATCTTTCAATATTATGCTTGACATCAATATCCCTTTCCTATTTTTGAATATGGTAAAAAAGGTTCAAAATAAAAGGAGTAACCTATGGGGCGTAAAGAAGAGATTATTGCTGCCGCAGAAAAAGTGTTCATCAAGTACGGGCTGGAGAAAATAACCCTTGATGATATTGCTTTCGAGTGCGGCATCAAAAAGACCGCTCTCTACTACTATTTCAAAAACAAAGATGAGATATTGAGCGCCATGATTAAAACGAAGGCTATGGCCATCTCCGACCACATTCGTAGTAAAGTAATGGAATGTGACAACGTAAGGGATAGACTGCGTACATTTATGCGATCCAAGATTTCCATCATGCAGGAAAACATGCGTTTTATGAAACTTTTTGAACGGGAAGGTCTCCCTAAAAGAGCCATGGAGTTTCTCAACAAGGTTGAACGCTCGATGACAGATTCCGATTTTTCCCTGGTAAAGGAAGTAATCAGCCAAGGAATCAAAAACAATCGTATCTCCTACCAGATGAGCGACTCCCTGGTACTGATGATCCTTGGCGTGGCCTACGGCTCCTTCATAGGGAAGCACTACAACAAATGCAATTGGAATACCGATGCCATGATCGAAACTGCAATTGATGTCATTTTTAGAGGAATAGAATAGGGATGTTAATCCATGAAAAAACAAATCCCTCTGTTCTTCGTGCTGATAGGCAGCCTTGTGCTGGGAGCTCAGGTAGAGCTAACCCTTCATCAGAGCATGGAACTGGTTCAAAAGAACAACAAAACCCTGCAAAAAGCCCGTGAAGAGGTGAGCAAATACCGTGAGGAATACAACAACGTCCGGGGCAATCTGCTGCCTGATGTTTCTCTGGAAGCAGGCTGTCAGTTCAGCAAAATCTGGATGCCGGATGCCCTCTGAAACCACCGAAGAAACACTTCTGGAAGCAAGTCCTACCAGGCTCAAGCCCATTCTTATCAGTAGCATAGCCATCAAGGAACGGGTTTAACATAGAGATGATGGCACAAGTCCTTCCGCTTTTCCCCAAAGGGAATCAGAGAAAATGAAAATCAAAAGGATCATATCCATCAATGCTATTTTACTTCTGGTGGTTTGTGTACAGGCTCAGGAGCCAACACCCGAAAATCCTCTGGAAAAAATCAGGGTAAATCACCCGGCCACACACCATACCGGGATTTCTATCTCTCCCGCATCAGGGGTATGGCAGGATGCACCTACGTCCAGCCCTTCAGCCTATCACACCCGAGCGCTGTGTGAGGCGGGTGGATTTATCGCCGGATTGTGGAGTTACGATCGTTACGTAACCAAACAGCCTTGGGCGATGATAGGAACAAACAGCATCAAAGCAAATTTCCAGCATGGCTTTGAGTGGGATCGGGGAGAATTTGGCATGAATCAGATTTTACACCCCTATAGCTACGGCTTAAGTTATACCTGTTATCACCGTAACGGCCAATATCATAACCATCCCGATATCAAAAGTTTCAGCGATATGCTGAGAACCTATATAAAGGTAACCATCTGATGCAGCGGTACAGTACTCATTATTGTCTTACACGACCGAATAAATATGTTCCCCTTCTCAGTTGTTGTGCGCTTTTGTGTGAATCTACGTGGTACACATCTACTAAAGAGTGTTAGTATGAAAAATAAAAACATCATTTCCATCGAGTCTCAAGCAAGCTTGCAGCTGTTTGAGACATATAAGGATATAGCTACTGCCGAGTTCCGTGGCAGGATGCATCCTCTTCTGGCCACAAAGATAAAAAAACAGGGATTCAAGGCTCTATTTCATCAGGATATCACCATCAACCTGCGCAAAACGAAGCGCAATGTGGTGATGGATATTTCATTGCCCGAAGATGATCAACTGGCAGGACAGCACATGACAGTCAAGCACAACGAAATGAATCTCTTTCGTCAGCTGGAATCACTGGTGAAAACCACCAAGGCAAAACGCGCCTGGCAGGCAGCTCTCAAACTGATTGATCTGGGTCTGCATACCCCCTTGCCCTTGGGATATTTAGAGCGCTTCAAGGGACCTTTAATTCACAAAACCGCCTATTTCACCAAAACCATTGAACAGGGTCAGAGTGTGAAAACATGGTTTTGGGATGAACAGCGCAACGAAGCAGAACAGCAGCAAATGATTGCGGCGGTGGCAGCCTATAGCCGGCGGATGCATGACAACGGAATTACCCATAATGATCTGCATCTCTCTAACTTTATGGTAAGCCCTACTGATGAAGGATTGCAGCTCAGCTGCATTGACCTCAATCGGTGCCGATACCACCGACGCCTGACTCTGTGGCAACGTTGTCTGGATCTCAGCCGCTTTTCCTGGAGAGGCTATCTCCCGCAATTCCTTGATGCTTACTGTGGTTCTGATTTCTCCCTTGATGGCTGGTGGTGGGTAGCTCGCTGGTCACGGAAACTACGGAAAAAACGGCGTCAACTGAAGAGAGTTTCTAATAGGCTGAATAACTGCATGCATCCAGCTTGAAGATGTGGTAAGCACAAAAGCCAAATCCCGATTGACATGAATTCCCCGGCAAGAAACATGACGGGCAATGAATATTCAGAGGTAATAATGCAAAGTGATTTGATACAGATGGCATTGCAAGAGGATTTAGGCACTGAGGGAGACGTTACTTCCGATGCCATCTTTTGTGATGAAGTGGCAGAATATTGGCTGATAGCCAAAGACGAAGGTGTCCTTTGCGGAATGGATGTAGTGCGGGAAGTGTTACACAGGGTTGACCCTGACATCGCGCTGGACACCACCTATACCGACGGGGACAAGGTATTTCCCGGTGATGAAGTAGCCAAAATAAGTGGCCCCACCAAACAGATTTTGTGCGCTGAGCGCACCCTCCTCAATTTCCTTTCCCATCTCAGCGGCATCGCCACCAGTACCGCCCGTTTTGTAGAAGCGGCAAAGGGTAAAGTAAAAATTCTGGACACCCGCAAAACCCTTCCGGGCTGGCGAAAACTGCAAAAATACGCAGTGAAATGCGGCGGCGGAACCAATCACCGCATGGGGCTGTACGACATGGTTCTCATCAAAGACAACCATGTGGACGAAGCCGGAGGCGTAACCGAAGCCGTCCAGCGTGTACGGGATGCATGGGGTAACCGCTTCAGTATTGAAGTAGAGACCCGCACCCTCAAGGAAGTGATCGAAGCCGTGGAATCCGGTGCCGATATCATCATGTTGGATAATATGGACAACAGCACCATGCATAAGGCGGTGGAGGTTATCGATGGACGGGCCGAGACCGAAGCCAGCGGCAATATGAGCGTTGAGCGAGTAGCTGGCGTTGCCGCCACCGGCGTCGATTTCATCTCGGTAGGCGCACTTACCCACAGCGTGATAGCTCTGGATTTCAGTTTGAAAAAGCGGGAGCAGATATGACAAACCTCGAGAAAATTTCCTCCATAAAAAAAACATTGGGTAGCAAACTCACCATTCCGGCTCATCATTATGAGACTGATGACATCGTTGCATGCGCCGATTTTGTGGGAGATTCCTATAAACTGGCAGTGGATTGTTCTCACACCGATGCCCAATACATCGTTTTTTGCGGCGTACGGTTTATGGCCGAAAGCGCTGCCATCCTGGCCAAACCAGGCCAGAAAGTTCTGCATCCGGAACCTGGCTCCGGCTGTCCTATGGCAGATATGATCACCGCAGAGCAGGCTCACGCGGCACTGAAATTGGCCGCCACAAGAACATCCAGGGAAATCATTCCCGTGGTTTACATGAACTCCTATGCCGACACCAAGGCCTTTGCCGGTGAGCATGGCGGCGCAGTGTGCACCAGCAGCAATGCGGCAAAAATCGTGCAGCATTTTCTGGATGCCGGTAAAGCTGTGCTTTTTGCACCGGATTACAATCTGGGGATAAACACTGCCGATCTGCTGGGCATTGGCGCTCAAACCATTAAAATCACCCGGGATATTCAGCTGGAGAGCATAGCCGATGATCCTCGCATGTTTTTATGGGATGGATTTTGTCATGTGCACAAAGAGTTTTCATTGGCACAGATCAGCCGGCAGCGGGCTTCCGATGCAAAGATGCAGGTGATCGTGCATCCCGAATGCAATCGTGAGGTGGTGCAAACAGCCGACATCAGCGGATCAACATCCCAGATTTACGCCGCCATCGCACAATCCCCCGCAGGAAGCAGCTGGGCGGTGGGAACCGAATATCAGTTTGTAAACCGCATGGCAGAGAAATTCCCTGAAAAGACCATCGTTCCCATTACCACATCCATCTGTGTTGAGATGAGCAAAATTGATCAGGAAAAACTTCTGCTGTCTCTGGAATCCATAACCAACCATGAGGAATCCGGAAGTCCATTGCTTCATGAAGTGATTGTGCCGCACCATTTGAGGGATCATGCCCGGATGGCATTGAATCGAATGCTTGCCATAATGGAGAATTGAGATGCGTAGAAAATTTGATGTCGTCATTATCGGGACGGGAATCGCCGGATTAACCGCCGGCATTTTTTTGCATAAGGCAGGACGTAATGTAGCGATAATCACCAAAGAAGATGACATCGCTGCCACTGCCACCAACCTTGCACAGGGCGGAATAATCGCCTGGCAGCCCAACGACTCGGCCCAAATCCTGGCCGATGACCTCATAAAGGCCGGGTGCGGTGTGAATAACCGGCAGGCGGTGGAACAATTGGCACGTGAAGGGCCGCAACTGGTTTTTGATTTTCTCATCGATGAAGTAGGATTGCAGTTCAGCACAGCTGATGACGGCTCTCTGGATTACACCGAAGAAGCTGCCCATGCTGTCCGACGCATCCTGCACTACCACGATTTCACCGGCGACCGCATCCAGCATAGTTTGATGGATTATGCCAGAAGCATCGGACTTTCCATCCTGAGTGGTCGCACCAGCATAGACCTTATCACAAACATCCACCATTCTCAAGACTCCCAGGAGATTTACCGACCCCGGGAAGTGATGGGCGTGTATGTGCTCAACAATAACACCAAAAAGATCGATACTTTTTTAGCATATGACGTAATCTTGGCCACCGGGGGCGTAGGCAACCTGTATCAGCACACCACAAATCCGTCGGGAGCTACGGGGGACGGCATGAGCATGGCCCATCAGGCTGGTGCCGAAATCATCAATGCCGAGTACATTCAGTTTCACCCCACAGCCCTGTATCATCGGGATATAAAGCGCTTTTTGATATCGGAATCCTTGCGCGGTGAGGGAGCAATTTTGCTGAATCATACTGGGGAAGCCTTTATGAAAAGGTATGCATCCAAACGGGAATTGGCGCCTCGTGATGTGGTTGCCAGAGCCATCTACGAAGAGATGGCTAAAACGGGAAAAGAGTATCTTTATCTGGATGCAGCGAATCATTACAAGGGAGCAAAGCCGTTGAAAGACCGGTTTTCCAAGATCTACGCCACATGTCTGGAAGGGGGTATTGATATCACCAGAGATCCCATCCCCATCGTGCCGGCAGCCCACTATTTTTGCGGTGGCATCAAGGTCGATCTGGATGGGCGTTCCACCCTGAAAAATCTCTATGCTGTCGGTGAGACCAGTTGTACCGGACTGCACGGGGCAAATCGTCTGGCATCATCATCACTGCTGGAAGGCTTATTGTGGGGTAAGCGCTCTGCAATGGCTATAATCAAGGAAGATACAAAGATCTCCGCAGCCCGATTCAGCGCCATCCCAAACTGGCAGCCCCCAGAGCACACCGAGATTTTCGATCCCATTCTATTTGTGCAGGATTGGAGTATTATTCAACAAACCATGTGGAATTATGCCGGGATCATTCGCACCCAAAAGGGATTGGAACGAGCCCGTGCGGATATCAATTATCACTCCCATCGTATTTTCAAATTTTATCAAGAGGCACAGCTGTCCAAAGAGATTATCGAATTGCGCAATGGCATCGTGAATGCGTCTATAATAGTACATGCTGCACAGCACAATAATAAATCCTTAGGCTGCCACTTTGTTGCATCCAAATAAAATCATAAAAATCGACGTACAGGATTTACACTCTTTTGCGCCGGTTTTTTATCATTTTTTACAGATGAGCTCCATCACAATTTTCCCCTAGAACCACTCGTTGGTGGGAGCAAACCCAAAACCACGATAAAAAGCTTCAGCCCTTTCGTTTCCCTCTGCAAGATTCAGAGTGATGCGGTTGCATTGAGGTAATACCGAGAGGTCATCGAGCAATTCCCGAAAGGCGGCGGAACCCAGCCCTTTGTGTTGGTGGTTTTTATTGATCATCATGGTAAGGATGTCATGATGGTCAGCCCGAGATCCTTTTTCATATACCGGCAGCCCCACTGGGACGTCGTCTTCTACTGTCACCAGAGGAATCCGGGTGTTATGAGCATTACAATTGGCAATGGTTGAGCATTTGAAGGGCTAAAAGGTTTTTGGGTATCGGTAACGTCCATCTTGAGAACATCTGCAAAAAAAAGCCGCATCAAATGATGCGGTAAATGGTTGGGCTAGAAGGAGTTGAACCCTCACATACGGAACCAGAATCCGCTGTACTACCATTATACTATAGCCCAGAGAAACATGGTTGGGCCGGGAGGATTCGAACCCCCGCATACATGGACCAAAACCATGTGTCTTACCACTTGACGACGGCCCAACAAAACTTCTCAAAAATATAGCTGGCGGAGAGGGAGGGATTCGAACCCTCGGTGAAGTTGCCCCCACACACGCTTAGCAGGCGTGCACCTTAAGCCAACTCGGTCACCTCTCCAAAATAGCAAAGATCAATGGCGGAGGATGAGGGACTCGAACCCCCAAGGGCATAGCCCGGCGGTTTTCAAGACCGCTGCCTTACCAATTAGGACTAATCCTCCGTTCAGGCTGGATCAAATAATTTTAGCCGGGTTTGAATGTCAAACAATTTTTCCCTTAAAGATACCCAAATTCGTTTAAGGCGTTCTTCTTCTTACGCCAGTTTTGTTTTATCTTCACCCATACCTCAAGTTTAACCCGTTTGCCCACAATTGAATGTATCTCCTTCTCTGCTGCAAGGCGCAATTCTTTGATCTTCTTTCCACCAGCCCCCAAAAGAATCGGCTTCTGACTATTGCGTTCCAACCACAGATTCACCGAGATCTCAACTTTGTTGGGAAACTCTTTGTATTGCTCACAGGTAACGGTGGATGCATAGGGGATTTCTTCACGATACCGCAGAAATATCTGTTCCCGCACAATCTCCTGCACAAAGAACCGCATCGGGAGGTCGGAGATTTCATCGGTAGCATAGTAGGGTTGTGCAAAGGGTAAAAAGGAAGAAATCCGGGTGATGAAAGAATCGGCAGATTCCATGTATAAAGCCGAGATAGGTATGATTTCGTCGAAGAAAAGCGCTTCCATCTGAGCCATCTTTGCCTTGGTCACTTCCTGACTTACCAGATCCATTTTGTTCAGGATGGCCAATTTTGGTGCTGAGGAGTGTTTGAGTATCTGGCACACTTGTTCATCATAATCGGTGGGATAGGTGGAGACGTCGGTAATGAAGAGGATAAGATCGGTATTTTTCAGGGAGCCCTTGATGTATTCCACCATGCGTTCCTGCAGTTCGTATCGGGGCTTAAGAAAGCCGGGAGTATCCAGAAAGATAATCTGAGATTCCGGGCTGTTATATATTCCCTTCACCTGTTGCCTAGTAGTTTGGGGTTTGGGGGAGATGATGGAGAGTTTTTCCCCCATCAGTCGATTCATAAGTGTTGATTTTCCTACGTTTGGCTTGCCCACGATAGAGACAAATCCGCTTCGGAATTGTTTGTTCATGCTTCCTCCTAGCTGGTGCAGATCATATAGATCAGTCGTTCGAGAATAATCCGCTGCAACCAGGTTTCTTGTGATTTCAGGTCTATATCGGCCTGAAGCAGCAAAGAAAAGGTATTTCGCAGAGATGGCCGCCGATACCGCTGAGCAAAGGCGATGTAATCGTTGCGGAATTTATAATAAACTTCGGGGATATGTTTTGCCGCGATCTCGCCGGTATCCATACCGCTATCCAGCAGAGTTCGGATTTTCCACAATATCGTAAAGAAACGGGTCAGCATCACCACTACCAAGATGGGTGGCTCATCGGCTTCGATCATACTTTCCAGCATGGTCAGTGCTTTTTTCCGGTCTCGCATGCCCAAAGTATTTTGTAGCTCAAAAATGCTGTTTGAACGGGATTTCCCCACGCAGGCATGTACTGCCGCCAGAGATATTCTGGCGCTGCCTTTGGCATAAATCAGCACTTTTTCCAGTTCATTTGATGCCACCATATAGTCGTTTTCCACGCTATTTGAAAAAAGCTCCACTGCAGCCCGATCCATAATGATATTGCGGTCTCGCAACTCATTTGTCACCCATCGCTGGATGTCCCGAGCATCGTAGGGCTGCTTGCATTGCACCACCGTAGCGTTGTTCATAATGGTTTTCCATGCCACCTGCCGCTTATCGGTTTTTGTGGCGGTAAGTACCAGGATGGTGGTGTCCATGGGGTTTTTACAATACTCTGCAATGGCGTTGCGATCTGCTATATCCATCTCGTCCAATCGACGCAAAAGCAATACCCGTTTCGCCGCAAGAAAGGGCATCATGTCCAGTTGCTCCAGAAGGTCTGAACTTTTTGCTGTATCACCATAAAACTGTGCGTAATCAAAATCTTCGGAATCCGGGGTAACAAACCGCTTGGTGATAGCCTTCAGCACTTTGTCGATAAGATAGGTCTCCGGTCCAAAAATAAGATAAACAGACACCGGCTTTTCTTTGGGAAATCGGCGCAAAAATTCGTAATGTGCAAGCTGGGCAGCCATGAACTATCCCTTTAAAATAACGATGGAAACGATCGAAATCACCCAGCAATAATAGGCAAAATACTTCAGTTTGTTCTTTGCCACCAGATTGATAAGCCATGAGATAACGGCATAGCCAGAGATGCCGGCTGCAACGCTTCCCGCCATATAATTAAGCAGGGTTGCCGAAGGCAACGCCGTAAGCTCTGGTAACTTGGTAATTGTCGCTCCCAGAATTGCAGGAATGGATATCAGGAAGGAGAAGCGGGCAGCCGAACGGCGATCCAGCCCCAGATACACAGAGGTGGCAATAGTGGTGCCAGAACGGGAAATCCCCGGCAACAAAGCCACAGATTGTCCTAATCCGATAACCACACTGCGCCATAAGCCCATCTTGTCTGCCGGAATCCCTTTGCTGGGAACCAGATCGGAAATAAACAGAATGGCCCCGGTGACTGAAAGCAAAACGGCAGCATAGATGGGATGTTCAAAAGCTGCATCCACCCTGTCTGACAGCAGAAAATAGATCACGCCCGTAACCGCCGTGGCAACAATGAGATAAAGCAGTATCAACCGGTTCTTCCGATGAGCGGGAGCAGGATTTTTTATAGCCACCAGCGAACCGGCCATTCCCAGAAGGTCTTTAAAAAAATAGACCAATACGGCAATAAGGGAGCCAAAATGTACGATCACTTCAAAACTGATCCCCGGATCCTGGATGTGCATAAAACGTTGCACCAAGACCAGATGGCCAGAGCTGCTCACGGGCAAAAACTCGGTAAGGCCCTGAATGATCCCTAAAAGGATCGCTTGTAACGTCGTCATCATGATATCTCCGGAACTGCTGAGCGGAAAAGCTCAGAGGCAGGGATTAACTGGATGTCCATTCCATCCAGCTTCTTCAGAAACTTTTTCAAATAATCATACCGTTCGCGGGTTGTACAATGGGTTATCACCACAATCTTATCTTTCTTTTTCATCAATATTTTTATCTTTTCCATTTTTTTATTCAGCGTAGCGTCGCTGTGGTCCGGTGCATCCAGAAAAATATCCCGTCGAATGCTGGGGATCAGCATTTCCTGAGCTGTCTGAAAGGCTACAGATGATGAGGTGGTAAAGCTGTCGATAAAAAACATGCTATGCCGTTTCAGCACCTCCAGCACGGTGGTCATCACCTGTTTATCGGCAGTGGCCAGGGAGCCCATGTGGTTATTTGCCCCGATGCAATAGGGCAGTTCTTTCATATAATTTTGCACCCGTCGCACGATTTCTTTTTGGGTAAGATGCACATAAATCGCTTCTTTGCCAGGATTGTTTTTGGGGTAGCTGACAGGCTCCATAGGCATGTGGATAATGCTCTCGTGGCCACTGTTATATGCGGCATCCATGGCATCCCGTGAGTGAGCAAGGTGCGGCATAATGGCAAAGGTTATTGCCGGATCGAGGGCACAAAAATCCTGCAACAATTGCCCATCGAAATTGCCAAAGTCATCCACGATTATCGCCAGTTTTGTTTTATCGGATGCCTGTTTCTGTTGCTTTGTGTAGTATAGTTTCACCACGTAAGTTATCTTATTTTCAGTATCTTTGTAGGTGAGAAGCTGGGTCGATCCGTTGTACAATTCCTTGCCCGTAAGCAACTCGCCTCCCGCCATTTCTATCTGGCCGGTGATCACCATATTGGCATAATTCAGATCCGAAATTTTTCCATCTATACCGATGTACACGTACACCTTATTGTCCTTCACTCGGGTGGAATAATAGTCATCCGGTACACTGAGGCTCTTGCGGGCATGGTCTATGGCATCCTGGATGGACGCTTTTTCTTCTATCTCAGTAGGGGTTACAGAGGTTTTGGCTTTGGGAGTGAAATTGATATCGTAGCGACTGATGAAGAAGTAGAGTGCAAACAGTAATATCAGGGCAACCAAAAAGATCAGGGCGGAAGCAGAGGATCCGGCCTTCTTTTTCGTCTGTTTTTTCTTTTTCTTCGGGCTTGGTTTTTTCTTCTTTACTGCCATAATCTCCTCAGACTTTTTTGGGGACTTCATGGTGAGCCCTCTGGTGCGTCAAGCAAAAAGAGCAAATAGGATAAATGGAAAAGCAAAACCTTGACGCCTGAAAGGGTATAAATAATTTCCAGCAAATTCCGTGAAAGGAGACGCAGCTGAGAATGGAAAGATCCGCACCAACACAGAATCGGCTTTCAGGCATCGTGATTGCACTGATTATCTCGCTGTTGCTGCACCTATTGGTCATTGTGGTGATCTCCTTTTTGCAAACCGATTTCCTTCATCATTTTGTGCAGGATGTACCATTGGTACCGCCATCCCGGGAAAAACCGCTGGTTTTCGAGTTGGTAGAAACCCCGGATGTTCCCTCTTCACCACCAGAGCAACCAACCGATCTGGCATCAGATACCGCCACTTCAGCCCGGGATGCGGTGGACAAACAGCTTCCCATCAGTGATACACCTTATGCCGAAGGAACTGCCAGCACCAGAGATGTCACAGCTCCCGCAAAGCCTGAGAACCAGCCCCGGGCAGAGCCGTCCAGCGCAACTGCTGCCGTTGAAGGACAGGGGAAAGAAACCGCCACTCCGGCAGAACAGCAGCCGGTAGTAATTCCTCAGATGCTGGCATCGAATCAGCAGAGTTTTAGAAATCTGCGCTCTGAGGTTGCATCCAGAGGCGGGATGATGTTGAACACCTATCAGTGGAAATATGCACCATACCTGCTCAAGCTCAAACGGAGAATTTCCGGTAACCTGAGACCGCCCTACGCCTTTACCCGACTGGGCATCATCGGCGGTCAAAACCTTATCCGCTTCCGCATCAACCCCGATGGAGCTATTGTGAATGTGACGCTTTTGTGGAGCAATTCCCACGAATCCCTGGAGCAGAGCAGCATAGCAGCCATAGAAAAGTCCCATCCATTTTTGCCGCTTCCTGCGGGATTTCCCAAAGAATACCTGGAGATAACGGCCCTCTTTACGTACAATAACAAACCACCAACAGAAGGTAGAAAATGAAAGAATTTATCGCATTACTCCAGCAGGGCGGCATCATTATGTATCCGCTACTGCTCTGCTCGGTGATCTCCCTGGCCATCGTTATCGAGCGCTGTTTTACATTACGGCACAAGCACATAATCGTTCCGGAGATCGAGAAGGTTGTACGCTCTATTCGCACAGCCGAAGACATCCCGTTGGCACTGAAGGTCTGTAGTCAGAACAAAGGGCCCTTTGCCGCTATTATGCGGGTAGGACTGGAGAATCACACCCTCCCCGCTGCGATTCTCAAAGAGGAAATCACCAACCACGGACGCCAGCAGGTACGGGTGCTGGAGCGGGGATTGGTGGTATTGGAAACCGTTGCTGCGGTGAGTCCCATCCTGGGCTTGCTGGGAACGGTGGTAGGGATGATCAAAGTGTTTAAAGTCATCTCCTTGCAAGGTGTGGGAGAAGCATCCGCTCTATCGGGGGGTATTTCCGAAGCACTCATCACCACAGCAGCAGGTTTGACAGTGGCCATCCCGACCGTGATATTTTATAATTTTCTCTCCCAGAAAGCCGAGAACCTGATAATGGACATTGAGGATAATGCCAACAATCTGGTGCGGACGATTCGAGAGTTTTCCAAGGATGCATGATGAATTTTCGTGAAAAGAAGAGACGTAACGTCACTATCAATATCACTTCCCTCATCGACGTGGTATTGCTGTTGCTCATCTTTTTCATGCTTACCACCACCTTTTCCGAGCAGCCGGGGATGAAGCTGGAATTGCCGGAAGCCAAGAGTTTTGGAACCCAGCGATTTTCTCAGTTGGAAGTTTCCATCGGTGCTGATGGCACTCTCGTCCTCAATGGCAACAAGATTGCCACCGAGGATTTGAAGCAGGCAATCACCGACCTGGTTCCTCAGATCGAAGAAAAAACCATCATCCTGCGGGCTGATAAAGCGGTGCAACACGGTGTGGTGGTGATGGTGATGGATGTGGCCCGCAGTGCAGGAATAGAAAAGGTGGTAATCGCAGCAAAACCCCGATAAAAGCAGTTTCATGATATCATGAAACTATATCGAGACAGGAAAACGGTGTGAACGTGACTTTAAAAATGTAAAAAAGGGGCCGTCCCGCAACCGCAAAACTGAGACCTCTACTCTCCATGCCTGCGGCAGGTCGCCGCACAAGTCCGCTTCCGTCTTCGTTCATTGTAACACATGAACTACGACGCGAAAAGACGATCCGATGTGACAGCGACTTGGAGAGAGGCTCAAAACGAAGATTTCAATCTCGAATCTCGATTTTCTTGTTCTTCTCTCGGTTGTGGGACGACCCTTATATTAATCCTATTTAAATTCCCAGACGAAGGGATCCGGGCTATTGAATACAAAACGTTTCAGATAGGAAATCATGGTGTGGAGATCATAACCTGCAGGCACCACAAAGTAATCGTATTTGGCGACGAGAGCGGCAAATTCGGCATTTTCCATGAGGGCTGCATCGACGAAATAGATACCATGGCCAGGAAGGCTTAAGTCGGATGCATCCGTTGGCTCCACCTGACGATACAACACAACGTCCTGCTCTTTCAGCAGCTCTTCTTTGAGATGAGAAAAGTATTGGCCGTTGGATGGAGTAGCCAACACCACCAGTTGCTGCCCTGGTCGGAAGACATCAATGAGACGCTGTTGTTCCTCTGGAGCACTGGTGTCGGAAAGACCTGCCAGACCCCGCACACCGCTCACGATAAACCATAGGGCAATAAGCACCGAGGCGATGCGTCCGATGAGTTTCAGCTCTTTTACTTTACTGAAAAAACCCACAAATCCCATGGGAACGAGGTATAATGTGGTGCCCAGAAAAAAGCCGAAAAAGAGGGTTGCGCCGTTTATGGGCCCCCCGAGATTCACCGCTTTTGAGAGAGCAATAAGAAAGGATGGACAGAAATTTACTCCCGTGAGCACCCCCAGCAAAAAAGCGCTTTTGGTGATGTTTGCCATCTTCGGAATGTGACATTTTTTTGCTTTTTGATGGGATCGTACTGCGGTGAGCAGCAGATACAATGAGAGTAAAATATAGGCAATGGATGTGAAAAACGTTCGGTTGATTTCGGTGATATTTTTGCCCAGATAGCCAGCGACAGCACCAAACGCCAAGTAGGTAAAGAAGCGGCCCAGAGAAATTTCCATTACCGCAAGGAAGGTTTTACCCACTTTTTTGTCATCGCTCAGGAGATAGGGCAGGTAAATGGGTGAGCAGGTTGCCAGACACACCACCCCCGTGGCCAGTCCTAAACCCCAGCCTTCGATCAAACTTTGTATCATAGTTGTTCCTTAATATCTGTAAGCAAGGCTGATGCCGTGGGTAAGCCGATCTTTCACAGTATCCCGCAACAGCACGTCGTAGCGATAGCCGATGCGCAGGGAATCATGCAGCAAAAAGCCCCCCAGTTCCCCGCTGATACCCATATCGTTCACCGACACATTGCCCAGATAATAGTTGTATTCTGCAAAGAAAACAAGCTGCCACAGGTTGTACTGCATGTTTGCCTTGAGAAGGGTTTCTTCATCGTAAAAATAGTGTTTGGCAGCCAGCCGGATACGATTGATCCGATTGCCCTCTGTGCTGATGGTGCGCTGAACGATGGATTCCCCAAAGCTTTTTCCCAGCAGCATTTCGTTGTTTTCGGTATCGTACCAGTTTTGGATATCCAGTTTTTGCACCAGCATCCAGTCTGGATGCAGCTTTGTGCTGAAGCGGGTAGTATAATGCACAAAATAAGGCACGTCGTCATAACGATCCGATTGTCCCAGGATGAGCTGCTGCTGCCAGATGTGAGGACGTCCAAAGTAGTGCATCGTCTGTATCCCGGCACCGGCGGTATAGTAGTTAAAAACGTCTTCCTCATTCAAATCGTCGAAATGCTCAAGGGCGATTACCGGCATCCAGGTATCGCTTTGCATCCAGGTAAGAGTCACATTGTTGCGGGTATCGAACTCGGTAATATCTTCGTCGCCGGAGTAATCGCGGATATTGTAGCGCAGGTTTGCATCCATCAGAAGGTTCCCCACCTGATAGTGAATATTGGCGCCGAGGCCCCAGCCATTTTCCAGCAGGTATTCGCCATTAACACCGCCGACGTGGGATGGGAAATTATCTGCCGGAGAGAGTTGAACGCTGCCGAAAAATTGAACCATCCCGCCGGATAATGTACGGGTGAGGGATAGTTTGTTACGCAGATAGTTGCGTAGATAGGTCTCTTCCAGAGTCTCTGTTTCTTCGCTGAATTTGGCAAAGGTGATGTTATCGATCTGCCATTGGCCAAATTTTTGCGTGATATAGGAGGTCATCCGAGAAGAAAAGCCCTCTTGGTTATCGGAGACAACGGAGACGGAAATCTGCTGAAGGGCCGAGAGGGAAAGCATCCCAAAAAGAATACTAAAAAGAAAGGACTGGCGCATTGGGGCTCCTTTAGTGGATGGCGTTTTCCGGACAGACGTCGGCGCACTTGCCACAGGATACGCATTTGCTTGAGATAATAACGGGTTTATCGCCGTCGTAATCGATGGCGTTGTGGGGGCATACGTCGTAGCATTGGCCGCAGGCAACGCAGGATGTTTCATCTATTTCGTAGCTGGCGCCGGTGAGCTTTTTGCAGCTAATGAAGAAGAGCCCTAACATCAACAGTACCAGCAGGATGGGTAAAATTCGTTTCATGGATACTCCTACTTTATGGCGTTGTATGTACAGGTGGTGATGCACATTTTGCAGTCGATGCAGACATCGGTATCGATCACCGCTTTGCCATTTTGCAGACTGATAGCCTGGACGGGACAGTAATTGACACAATCGCCACAGCCGACACAGCTTTGTTTGGAAACCTCCGGCTTGCTCTGAACCATGGCAAACAGCACGATGGTGGCCAGCAACAATATCGCTATCACTACGTTCTTTTTCATCTTATATCCTTTATTAATATTCTACTACTTTCAGTTTTATGGCATTTCGCGGACACCAGCTCACGCAATCACCGCAGGCTACACAAGCATCGGGATCGATGGTGGCATAGGAGCCGTGGTCAGTGATGGCATCTTCAGGACAGTGACTTACACAGTGGCCGCAGCCATTACAGGGGGGACGGTTTATCTGGTACACCAGTTTTCCGGCCGGAGAATTTGAGATTTCCGACGTATTCCCATTGTCGTCGGTGGTACGGATGGCGAAGTAGATAACTTCGCCAGAGTTCAGGCCATTCACGTCGCAGGTTTGTGATGATCCGCCAGCCAGTGGAGCCGGGGGATTGCTGAAGATATTGGCATCATCCCAGTTTGCATCGGTGATGGGTTCATCCCAGTACCGGATGTCGTAAATCAGGGCTGTGCCGGTGGTTCCATCATCGCCGGGTGCCGTCCAGCTGATGCGGATAGTGCTGGCATTGATTGCCAAACCGGCGACGACAGCCAAATCTGAGATGGTGGCCGGTGGCGTGGTATCTTCGGTAAGCTGGGCGATGGCAATGTTCGAGATGGCCGCCGCATTGTTATTTTCGTCATAGGCCTTGATGGCAAAATAGTAGTCCATTCCCATGGAGAGACCGGTTACCTGGTAGGTTTCGGCAGAGCCGGATGGAGCCGGAGCAGGTAGATTGGGCAACAGGTCGGCAGTTTCCCAGTTTGCCTCGGTAATCAGTGCGTTGGATGAGCGAATCTGGTAATGATCGGCAAGGCCGTCCAATCCGTCATCTCCCACAGCGCTCCAGCTGAGGGTAATAAAAGAGTCACCTGATTCTGCCGCCAGATCGCCGATAGTGGCGGGTGGTGTAGTATCCTCCAGCAAGGTGGCAGAGGCATTGTTTGATGCTTCGGAGGTATTTTGAGAATCGTCGGTAGCTCTGATGGCAAAGTAGTACTGGATGCCAGGTTGTGGCACATCGGTAAGATAGCTTTGCACCGTGCCGGCCACTTGGGGTGCGGGTGGGTTTGGTAATGTGGTGGCATCCTGCCAGTTTGCAGTGGTAATCTGGTTTTCCGAGATTTTTATCTCGTAGGAAACCGCCGTTCCTTCATCGCCGTCATCACCGGGAGCTGTCCAATTCAGAGTCATATCGTTCTGGGATGCCGTTACCGCCAGATCACTGATAACAGCCGGAGGAACGGTATCGGGGATTTCGGTAGTTTCGCCGGATGGCACGTTGCTCAGGGACGATGCGTTCAGGGCGTCATCCAGTGCGATGATGGCAAAATAGTAGGTAGTAAGGGGTTGCAATCCTTCTATCAAAAGTGCTTCGGTAGTGCCGGCTGTCTGAGGTACCATGTTTTGGGGGTAGGCTTCCAGTGCAGCCCAGTTGTCTGGTGTGATGACCTCGGTATCCACTTTGATGATGTAGGCCGATGCGGTTCCGATATTCTGGTCGTCACCCACAGCGGTCCAGTTCAGCAGGATGCTGTTCACCGATAGCGAGGCAACAGCCAGGTCGTCAATCGGTGCCGGCGCCATGATATCCCCGATGATCTGAGCCTGTACAACATTGGAGATGGCGGCGTAATTGAGGGCATCATCGTAGGCGCGGATGGCAAAATAGTAGTTTTGCTGCAAAGGCAGATCGCTGATGATGAGGGTTTCGGCATCTCCTGCAGCAGCGGGAACCAGAGACTGGCTGTAGGTGGATGCATCCGGCCAATTGTCTGAAGTGATTTCCTGGGTGCTGTAGCGAATATCATAGCCGGCGGCAAGGCCTTCCATGGCATCGTCACCTACCGCTGTCCATCCCAGAGTGATGGTGGCTTCGGCAGAAGTTGCCGTAAGGTCTGTGATCTCTGCCGGAGCTGTGGCATCGATGATCTCTCCAGCCACCAGGACCTGGCACACCGAGGTGCCGCTGGAGTGGTTCACCTCGTCGAAGGCTTCCAGTTCCACTGATATCTGGGCATTTTGGGGAAGATCCCGAATAATCCAGTTTTCTTCAAACCCGGCAGGAGAAGGTAGCGGAAGGATAAAATTGTAGGCAATGGGATTGTTCAACGTGTCCCGCAATGTAAGGCCATATCGGAAGGAGTTGCCAGATGTTCCGTCATCTCCGGTAGCCACAAACTGTATCTGCACCACGCCGATGGAATCTGAAACGACGGAAAAAGAATCGATGGCGGCAGGAGCAACGACATCCGGGGTGGTGGTAAAGGCGTCTTCCGGACACTGAAATTGGTCAACACAGCGCATGCACTGTACGCATGCATCCTGATCGATATAAACGGTAAAGGTGCGGGGATCTTTTTTTATGGCGTCATAGGGACAGGAAAAGTCATCCAGACATTCGTAGCAACCCACGCATCGGGAGAACTCTACCCGAACCGGTTGTGAATCCGGCCCGACTTTCCGGGCATCATCACTACAGCTGATAACAGTAAAGAAAACAATGACTATCGCTACAACTAACAAAAAACTCTTATTCATACACCATCCTCTTTTTGCTATCAAACCAACATTCAGGTAACCAGAGAGGTGTCAAATGCAAAATTTCCGGTAAATCCGGAATACATACTTATGCAAGATGCCTGGAGAGGGGAACAAAGTATTTTCGTAAAAAATCTTAGATCCGGATAAAGAGTGTATTATTCACGCCACTGCTTTGTATTCACCCGAATCCCGCTTCCAGAGCAGAGATCAATTATTTCTTGAAACGTTAGGAAGAGGTTTTGGACAAAACATAGCCTCCATTGGTAGCCCGTCCAGATCATCCAGCCAGAGGCGATATCATGCTATTTAAGTAGATATTAACACCAGAATCCCCTTTTAGCTATCCAGAAGCTACATCATGCGCACATTAGATGTAATCAATTGTTGCAGTTCGTTGATAGATTTTGACACTGCATGTCCGATGAGATTCATGCGGGAAATCTGATAAATCCGCTCATATGCCTTCTTCTGCTCTTCCCGGGTAAATACCTGGTCAACCAGGTTGCAGCTATTAATCAGGGACACCAGCACGATATCCCGGGGCTGGGGAATATCATCTGACAGCACCAAAGCCCGGATGCGGGTTTTCACTTCCACCTCTTCCCGATCATCTATCACGGGGTAACGGCGTTGGTTGAAGACCCAGAGGATTTTGTGTTCTTCTTTCTTCAGGATGCCTTTGGCGATCAGCTTATCCAGCATCAGTTCCCGGAGGTTTTCTATGCGGTTACGAATTTCCCACACCCAAAAAATCGAGCTCTTGTGGTCGGGGACTTCGGCAATCATACCCAGAACACAGTCAAAGAGCTCATCGCCGGTGGGATCGCTGTTTATCAGAATGAGGTTTTCCAAGTCGGTATCGATGCGGTTCATCAGAGCCAGATCCATCAATATCGCGCCAGCCAGAGCATATTCAAAGGAAACCAGGGACATATTGATAAAGGTTCCTTTTTGGTCATCTAATGCCAGCAGCACCAGTTCTTCACCGAACGTAATCATATAGTATTTCCTTCACAAATTTACCTGAAGGATTTTTGCTCAGTCGGCTATCGTGTGTCAATCATAAAACTCCGTAGCGGTAAGATTGACAAATTTACCGGCGGCAGATTATTTTGTCGTTATGAAAAAGCTTGAAAGGATCACAGCTGAGCCAGCCCTGTTATTGGCGGCGATAATCTGGGGCTTTGCCTTTGTGGCACAGCGAAGCGGTGCACGTTTTGTGCAGCCCCTCACCTTCAATGGTGTGCGGTTTCTCCTGGGAACCATCAGTGTGGTGCCGATACTTTTTGCCTTTGGAAAACACCGTCTGGATTTCCATTCTGCCCTTGTACCGGGTTTTGTGGCAGGATGCCTCCTCTTTTTGGCGTCGACGTTTCAACAGTATGGCATCATGTTTACCACCGCCGGTAAGGCAGGTTTCATCACCGGGATGTATGTGCTTTTTGTACCCATTTTCGGGATTTTTTTCCGTCACAAAGCCACTAAGATGCTGTGGCTGGCCGTCGGATTTTCTGTTTTGGGATTGTATCTTCTGGCAGGAAGGATGGATAAAACCATGATGAAGGGCGATGCCCTGGTACTCATTTCTGCCGTATTTTGGGCTTTTCACGTGTTGTCGATCAAACATTTCACACAAAAGGCCGATCCTCTGCTCATTGCCTTTTTGCAGTTCTTTTTTTGTGCAATGTTCAGTTTGGTGGGAGCACTGTTATTCGAGCCCGTCGCGCTGGAGCCCCTCTTCCAGGCCGCAGGGCCAATACTCTATGCCGGCGTGTTTTCTGTGGGAATTGCCTTTACCTTGCAGGTGGTTGGCCAGAAAAACACCCATCCCACATCGGCCGCCGTTATCTTGAGTATGGAAGCAGTTTTCGCCGTGATCGGTGGTGTGATTATTTTACATGAAACCCTGGAATTGCGTGAAGCTATGGGATGCGTGAGTATGCTCTGCGGCATACTTCTGGCACAACTCCCGACTCGTGATTCAGGCATCCTGTACCAAAAAGGAAACGCGAGAAATTGATGTAATTTCCCCATTCTTGTAACTGTTTTTTAAATAAAATGAAGGAGACGCAGCATGGAAAAAGAAAAGAACCTTCCAAAAATCGAGGAAAAAACAACCTCTGACATCATGGTCATGTCTGATATTCTTCCTCCCCATCTGACCATTATTCCCATCAATCACCGCCCGATATTTCCGGGATTTATGATCCCTCTCACCTTCAGTGGACGGCGGGTAGTCAAAAAGCTACAGGAAGTCTTTGACTCTGACCCTAAGGTAATCGGCCTGGTACTGATAAAGGAACTGGATGAGACCGATTTCTTCAAGTCTCCGTTGCACGATGTGGGCACTGTCATCAAAATCTACAAACTCAATGTCATCGATGAATTTACCGTCCAGATTATCGCCCAGGGATTGCAACGCTTCCGGCACGCCCACACACTGGCATCCCGCCCTCTTCCTCATTGGAAAGTCACGTACCTTGTTAACCCCACAGAGAAACCGACCGGGGAGCTGAAAGCCTACACCCTTTCTTTGATGAATTCCATGAAGGATCTGCTGAAGCTTAACCCGATATTTCAGGAACAATTAAAGCTGGTGATTCAGCATATTTCTCACGACAATCCGGGCCTGTTGATGGATATGGTGGCATCAATGCTTAACGCAGATCAGGAAAAATTACAGCAATTACTCGAGACCACCGAGCTCATTCCCCGGGCAGAATTGCTCTTGATTTTGCTGCGTGAAGAGATCGAGCTAACTGCGCTGCAGGAGCAGATTGAGAAGAAAATCGAGGAAAAAGTTTCAAAGCAGCAACGAGAGTTTTTTTTGCGGGAACAGCTGAAAATCATCAAGAAAGAGCTGGGACTGGAGAAAGACGACAAAGCAGCCGAATTGGAAAAATTTCAGAATCGAATTATGGATCTGCAGCTGTCTCAAGAGGCGGCCAAGGTTGTAAAGGAAGAGATGGAGAAGCTGGCAATGCTGGAGCCGGCATCGCCAGAATTCAATGTCACCCGCAGTTATCTCACCACCATCACCGAGCTTCCCTGGGGAAAATATTCACCGGACAATCTGAATATTGCCCAAGCCCGTGCCATTCTGGATCAAGATCATTATGGGCTTCAGGATGTAAAACGGTTGATCCTGGAATTTATCGGAACCATCATCAAACGTGGGACTGTAACCGGTTCTATCCTCTGTTTTGTCGGGCCTCCGGGGGTAGGTAAAACTTCCCTCGGAAAATCCATTGCCAGAGCATTGGGACGAAAATTTTTCCGCTTTTCCGTGGGAGGAATGCGGGATGAAGCAGAGATAAAAGGACACCGCAGAACCTATATCGGTGCGATGCCCGGCAAGATTCTGCAGAGCCTCAAACGTACCGGCACTGCCAATCCTGTGATAATGCTGGATGAGATCGACAAGCTGGGAAAGAGTTTTATGGGTGATCCGGCCTCTGCTCTACTGGAAGTGCTGGATCCCGAACAAAACCGGGATTTCCTCGACCACTACCTGGACATCCGCTTCGACCTCTCAAAAGTGCTTTTCATCACCACAGCCAACCAACTGGACACCATCCCCCGGCCACTGCTGGACAGGATGGAGATCATTTCGCTGTCGGGATACATCATGGAAGAAAAGGTGAAAATAGCCAAGCGACACCTCGTTCCACGGCAACGAGAAGCTCATGGATTGAAGGCATCTGAGGTAAAAATCAGCACACCAGCTCTCCGGCAGATTGTAGAAAATTATGCCCGGGAAGCAGGGGTACGCAATCTGGAAAAAATGATCCGCAAGATCATGCGCCAAGTTACTTTGTTACAGGCAGAAGGAGCCAAGGAACATTTTTCCATCACGGTAAAAAGCCTTACCCGCTACCTGGGAAACCCCCGTTTTGCCACCGAGAAATTGTATCAACGTGCCATCCCTGGTGTTACCCTGGGTCTGGCCTGGACGTCTTTTGGCGGCACCACACTATACATCGAAGCCTCCGCTCTCAAGGGCAAGCCCGGATTTCAGCAAACCGGCCAGCTGGGAGCGGTGATGAAGGAATCGGCAGAAATAGCCTATTCCTACGTCCGTTCAATCTTATGCAGAGATGAACACTATTGTTCCTTCTTCAATGAGAATTTTATCCATCTTCACGTGCCAGCTGGTGCTACCCCAAAAGATGGGCCATCGGCTGGAATCACTATGGCTTTGGCACTGTATTCTCTGGCAAAAGCCACACCGGTACGTAAGGGAGTGGCCATGACAGGTGAATTGACCCTGACAGGAAAAGTACTCCCCATCGGTGGGCTGAAAGAGAAAACCATTGCCGCCCGCCGCGTTGGCATCAGAGAATTGATTTTCCCCATCGATAATCGACCTCAGTTTGAGGAATTACCACATGTTATCAAAGACGGCATCACTCCGCATTTCGTCGATTACTTTGAGGATGTAATAAAAATTGCCTTCGCTTGATTAATTTCCATCCCGCATTATTATCACTGTTAATGCGGGATGGACTTCTTTATCTCCTTCTGAATCTATCGGGTAGCAACAACAGATTATTATTTTTCCTTTGACAATAAATCCCGCATTTTAAAGAGTTTTATAGAATTTCTCAGCAGGATGGCAAATGAAAATACAAACAGCGGCAACGCCCATTACCAATCTGTCGGTGATCTGTATCCTACTCATTGCAGGCACCGTCCTCAGTGGCGGTATCTCCAGCAGTTTCATCGCAGCCAACAGGCAGCTTTTGCACTCGGTGTATAAGGCGCGGCTTTTATTGCAAGATGCCTGTACTCATGATGATTTACAGAAGAATCAGCCGACGATTTCACCTCAGTTGAACAGCAGTATCCGATCAATCGTTCAGTTTCCAGCACACAAGTTTTTTTGGCAAGGGGCAGCCATCGCCGCATTGCAAAGTAAGCTGGATACATCCTGGAACCGCTTCCTGCAAGCATCTCGTAGAGATAGTGCTCAGACAGACACCAAGGAATTTCAGCAGGTTGTGCTTGCCTGTGATGAGATGATCAATGAGCTATCCCGATTTCCCACAATCAATGCCATCAATAGTGGGCTTTTTTCCATATTACTCGGCACCTGTGTGATTATACTTTTGTATATTCTCTACTACTCACACCATTTCATTCGGGATAAACTGGCTTTCCAGGCAAGTCATGATCCTCTCACCAAGCTTTTAAACCGTAATGTGTACAATGAGCTGGTAGAGACGGAGATCGCTCGTAGTGAGCGATACAAGTATTCAATGTCCCTCATTCTATTTGATATTGATAACTTCAAAAAGGTGAATGACACTTATGGTCACGATGTAGGAGATATGGTACTGGTACAGCTGTCACAATTGGTGAAAAGCCTGATTCGTATGAGTGATTCACTGTTTCGTACCGGTGGGGAGGAATTTGCCATCATCGCGCCAGAAACGGGAACTAAGGCAGCGACGTTTTTGGCAGAAAAACTTCGATCAGCGATCAACAGCGCAACCTTCGATGAAGCAATCAATATAACGGTGAGTTTTGGATTGGCGGAATATCACTATCACGAAGGATCTGCCAAGCTATTTCGGCGAGCAGATCAAGCACTCTACAGAGCCAAAAACACAGGGCGTAATCGCGTAGAAGGAGCGGAGTAACTTCGTAATGCAAGCATCGCTGAAATAGAAATCTGGGTATAAAAAAACCGTTACCAGAGGCAACGGCATCTATTCTATGGGGTGGCTGAGGGGATTCGAACCCCCGACTCCAAGAGCCACAATCTTGTACTCTAACCAACTGAGCTACAGCCACCATAAAATTACTTATGGTACGCCAGCGGGGACTCGAACCCCAGACCTACGGATTAGAAATCCGTTGCTCTATCCAGCTGAGCTACTGGCGCATAAAAAAATGGTAGCGGCGCAGGGACTTGAACCCCGGACACTCGGATTATGATTCCGATGCTCTAACCAACTGAGCTACGCCGCCACTCATTAAAAAAATGGTAGCGAGGGAAGGATTTGAACCTTCGGCCTTCGGGTTATGAGCCCGACGAGCTACCAGACTGCTCCACCTCGCATCAAATTATCATAAAGATTCTCTGCAAATTTGCATGCTCAAGATCATGATCAACTATGCATCAAATCTGTTCTCACTACGTTTTAAAGATCCTTTTCCTGACTGTCTTGATCATTCAAAACATCAGGATGGACATATTTTGAGCTAAGGATTTGGTGTCAAGAAATAGTTTAAAAGAAAATCCTTGACGATTTTTCTGATATCACGAGTACGTATTACCCTATGAAAGAAAAAGTATTTAGTGAGCTTATTATTAATGTACACCCGTTTGAAACACGGGTGGCGTTACTAGAAGACAATAAACTCGTTGAGCTGTTTACCGAAAAAAAAGAACAGCAGATTGTTGTAGGTAATATCTACAAAGGCATTATCCGGAATGTGCTCCCCGGAATGGGGGCAGCATTTGTGGACATCGGCCTCGCCCGTACCGCATTTTTACACTTCTCTGACATTGATGGGCAATTCCTTCCCCCCGCCAAACGACGCATGCTGAAATCCCGGGATTCTTCAAAAATCAGCAGAGTTTTGTCTCCAGGACAGGAAATCCTCGTTCAAGTAAAAAAAGACCCACTGGGCAAAAAGGGCGCACGCATCACTGGAAAAATATCCATCCCTGGAAAATTCCTGGTTTATATGCCCAGCCAGAACAAGGTTTCTATCTCGAGGAAAATTACATCCAATGCAGAGAAGAACCGCATCCGGGAAATCATTCGAGAAATCAAAGATCCGGCGGTTGGCCTTATTGTTCGTACCGATACCGAAGGAATTACCAAAGAGGACTTCATTCAGGAATATAATGGATTGCACAAAACCTGGAAATTCGTGGAAAAGCAAAATAAGTATGCAAAAGCACCTTATTGCCTTTTTAATCAGAGTGATTTGTCATTTTCCCTTATCCGAGACCTTTTCAGCACAGAGATCGAACACCTTGTGGTTGATGACAAACGGATGAAAAACGAGATTGTCAGCAATCTGAAAACCGTGATGCCTGAACTGATTGATCGGGTAGAATACTACAATGAAGAGTCGCCGATATTCGACACCTTTGGCATTGAAAAAGAGCTTCAAATGATTTTCCGATCTCGTATCGGCTTACCAAGCGGTGGTAACATTACCATCCAACAAACCGAAGCACTGGTAGCCATAGACGTCAATACCGGCAGTTTTACCGGCAACAGAAATTATGAGGAAACGATATGCCGGACGAATATCGAAGCGGCAATTGAACTTGCCAGACAAATCCGCTTGAGAGATCTTTGCGGGATTATGGTTGTGGACTTCATAGACATGACAAGCGAAGCAGATCAGGATGAAGTATTCAGCGTGTTGAAATACTCGATGAAACGAGACCGCGCGAAGAATAAGATTTTCCCCTTCTCACCATTGGGACTGGTAGAAATTTCCCGTAAACGGACTCGTCCCAGTCTGTTGCTCTCCTATTCGGAGATGTGCCCATATTGCAACGGTACCGGGCGTTTGCTCTCTCGAGATTCGATGGCAGTGCAGATATCTCGCTGGCTTCAGCGGGCAAAGTTCTTCATTAAAAACGAACCACTCAAGCTCCGTGCTCATCCCAATGTTATCACGTTTTTGAAAACCAATTCCGAGGTTTTGGAGAGCACAAGCAACCAGATTACATTCGAGGCATCAGAAGACATGAAGCTTGACGAATTCGTCATCCTGTCTGGGATTACAGGCAAAGAGCTTACCCGTCAATATAATGCTTGACAATGTAATGGGGTGAAAACTTCTTTGATTTTTCCAAAAGAATATAGTGATAAATAAGGAGATAGAGATGTACGCGATTGTAGATTTTAAGGGTACCCAGTTTACCGTTGAAAAAGATATGACGGTAAAAGTGCCTTATATGAAAGAATATGAAATCGGTACCGAGGTGGAACTTGATCGCGTTCTTTTCGTACAAGATGGTGATGACACAATGATTGGCCGTCCTACAGTGGAGAATGCAAAAGTTGTTGCAGAACTGACAGGCCACTCAAAAGATAAAAAGATCATCGTCTTCAAGAAAAAACGCAGAAAAGGGTACCAGAAAAAACAGGGCCATCGTCAAAACTGGTCAACGTTAAAAATCAAGGATATCGTTAAATAACACGGGAGGATTTCCATGGCACATAAGAAAGGTGTTGGTAGTAGTAAAAACGGTCGGGACAGTAATCCTCAATATTTAGGCGTGAAAAAATATGGTGGTCAGTTTGTTCTGGCTGGAAATATCATTGTTCGTCAACGGGGAACCAAGTTTCACAAAGGCGAAAATGTTGGATTAGGCAAAGATTATACGCTTTTTAGTCTGGTAGATGGTTATGTCAAATTCGAAACCAAAAAAGCCGGGAGAAAATTTGTAAGCGTGCATCCGGAAAAAGCCAACTAGATACGCGATCCCGTCGGATTTTTTAAGCAGCCAGCAGGCTGCTTTTTTATTTTCATTTTTTTTTACTTTGCACTTGACCTCTTACCCTCACCTTAACAATCTATGCGTCATATTTAAATTATCTATGGGAGGAGAGATGGCTTTAATGACCATGAAAGAGATGTATAGTCGCGTAGATTCAGCAATTACGCAACATCAGGATGTAAAGAATAACATACCCCGTACTGAAATGATACGTGATGCTGTGGCTAATGGAGAAGCTCTGCCGGCGGCAAATGGTGCCCTCGCTACCTGGACACCTCCAGAATCTACCGGACGGAGCCCAAAAGATACAATCACCGTAAAACACCCGGACTCATACCACAATATCGACTGGGATTCACCTAATAATTTGCCCCTGGAACCTTCTACCTTTGATATGCTGTTTGAAGACGCCCTGACCCTGATCAATAACAAAAAGACCCTTTACATCACAGACAGAGTGGTGGGAGCCGATTCCTCCTATGCCCTGCCTACTCGCGTCATTACCGATTGCGCACTCACCGCACTTTTCACAGATAATATGTTCCGTCCCGTACCCGAAGATATCGAAAGCAGCTGCTTCGCAGATAAACCTTTCACACTGATGGTTTTCCCCTATAATAAACTTCAGCGGGACCGCTACAAAGGCCTTCTGCGCACCATGCCAGATGGTCAAACATCCAACATGGCTGTTGCAATGGACTTCGATCGCCGCATGGGTATTATCATCGGCTCCGCCTATGGTGGTAGCGTGAAAAAACTGATGTTCACCGTTATGAACTACTATCTGCCATTGATAGGCATCCTTCCTTTGCACTGTTCGGCAAATGAAGGCAAAGACGGCGACTCTGCTCTGCTTCTGGGCTTATCGGGAACCGGGAAAACCACTCTCTCTGCAGATCCAAATCGCGCCCTGCTGGGTGACGATGAGCATGGCTGGAGCAACGAAGGTATCGCCAACTTTGAAAACGGCTGCTATGCCAAACTGATCAACCTCAGTGTCCAAAAAGAACCGGAAATTTACAAAGCCGTCTTCCACGATGATGACTACCTCAAACATGGTTCCATCATAGAAAACTGCATGATGTACCCCAACGGACATTTTGATCTGGATGATGAACGCCTGACACCAAATTCCCGTGGCTCATACCCCCTTACCTTCCTCAGCAATATCAAGCCATCATCAAAATCGGGACATCCCACGACCATCCTCTTCCTCACTGCAGATGCAAATGCGGTAGTGCCTCCGGTATCCAAACTCACCGCACCCCAGGCAATGTTGTGGTTCCTCATGGGCTACACCAGTAAATTGGCTGGCACCGAAACCGGCATCGTAGAGCCGGTATCAACCTTCTCGCGCTTCTTTGGTCAGCCTTTTATGCCCTGCAATCCAAACAGATATGCCACGATGCTGGGAGAGAAAATGAAGGAACACGGCACCAACGTCTATCTGGTAAATACCGGATGGAGCGGAGGCCCCTACGGCGTGGGCTCACGTATGGATATCAACCTTACTCGCAGCCTGGTAAATGCCGCCCTTACCGGAGAACTGGAAAAAGTAGATTACCGCGAGGATACGCTGTTGCACATCATGGTACCTACCTCCTGCCCAGGAGTGGATGCCACTATCCTGAACCCCAGAAACACCTGGGAAGACAAAGCTGCTTTTGATGCTCGCGCACAAAAACTGGCTCAAGACTTCAGTGATTATTTCGACAAAGCCTACGGCAATAAAGAGCTGGATCCCGCTATTGTAGCTCAATGCCCGGGAAAATAGGCAATACATCTATGAAAAAGGCCATCCCACAACCGAAAAGCTGAGACCTCTACTCTCCATTCCTCAACGGAAGGTCGCCGTGCAAGTCCACTACGGTCCCGGCTTCTACGGCTAAAGCCGATACGCCGCGACACAGCGGGGTGACAGCGACTTAGAAGTGGCGGCTTAAAACGGAAATTTGAATTTCTGCTTTTTTGCTTCTCTCTCGGTTATAGGATGGCTCCTTTTTCTCTATGCTGAAATTCAATCCCATCTTCACTCCTTCTGGGTATCTGAAAAGCAGTAAATTTATGCGTAATCTTCCCCTAAAACGGTGTAATGACACCGGGCAGAAGACATTTTCTTTGACACAGCATCCCACCCTTCAAAGTGTTGCGCATGCAACAAAAAGGTGAGGGATAACAATGTGGAGAGACAAAGCTGTAGCCTACTGGATAAATCTGATTTCTCAGACATCCAGGACCCATATCGATCGGGAACTTGCTCCCCTTAAACTCAGCTCGGGAGCCTGCAATATCCTGATGGTGCTGTTTCGCCAAAATGGCATGTCTCAGCGGGATCTCTGCCGGATACTGCTGGTGCACAAGGCAAACATCACCAGGGCATTGCAGAAGCTTGAAAAGCAGGGATTTGTTCGCCGCAAACCAGACCCCTCCGACAGTCGCACCTACCGCATTTACCTTACGAACAAAGCCCATGACCAGCGAAGCAACATCAAGGAGCAACTCAGGGCCTGGGATATCCATCTGCGGGAATCACTACTGCCCCGGGAACAGGAAGAATTACTTCGATTACTCCGCAAGATTGCCAAATATCTGCATCCATCCAAAGCCGGTGACGCCTTATGAGCCAAAAGCCCATACTGGCAGATACCAATATTCCCCGGCTTCTGATTAAACTCTCGGCTCCGGCCACGGTAGGGATGGCTGTGATGGCCCTTTACAACGTGGTTGATACAATTTTCGTCAGTCGCGGCATAGGCTCTCTGGCCATCGCTGGCATTGCCATTGTGTTTCCTATTCACCTCATGATGCTGGCTCTTGGTCAGCTTATAGGGATGGGAACCGCATCGCTGATTTCCCGCAGTTTAGGAGCCGGAGATACGCAAAAAGCCCACTACGCTTTCGGCAATGCCATGGTGTGCATCGGAATCATTGGTGCCATCATCACCGCACTGAGCTATATTTTTATGGATAATCTACTGGTACTCTTTGGCGCTACCGAAGCCATCCTGCCTTACGCCCGCCAATACCTGGGCATCATTGTGGGAAACACCACCGGTTTCATGTTTATCATCACCAGCAACAACATCATCCGCTCCGAAGGCCACGCCCGCACAGCCATGAAACTTATGATGAATTCCGCCATCATCAACATCATCTTGGACCCTATTTTCATCTTCGGCTTTCATCTGGGCATCCAGGGAGCCGCCATCGCCACTGTTATCGCCCAACTCACCACGGCCGTGAGAGCCATCATCTTTTTCCAGTCAGGCGTGAGCATCCTGCACATCAAGCTCCGTTATTTCAGGATGCAGTGGCGTATCATCAGCGAAGTAATGGCAGTGGGGAGCTCGTCCTTTATCCGCCAGATCGCCGGCAGCATCGTAGTGATAGCGATAAACAAAGCTCTGGCCTGTTATGGAGATGACCTCTACATCGCAGCCTACGGCGTAATCAATCGACTGATGAGCTTTGCCATCATGCCAATTTCCGGTATTGCTCAGGGGATGCAGCCTATCATCGGCTTCAACTATGGTGCTGGCCGTAACGAGCTGGTGAAGAAAACCATTCGCCTGGCAATGATGCTTGCAACTCTTTTTTCCTGCGTGAGTTTTGTTGTGTTCTACTTTTTCCCGCAACTGCTGTTCCGCATCTTTACCGATGATCAACAACTCATCGCCCGGGGTATTCCCTCCATCAAGCTTCTCATTTTGGCAGGACCGATTATCGGGTTTCATATTATCGGGACGGTGGTATTTCAGTCCCTGGGAAAAGCCTTCCCCTCCCTGATGCTCTCACTGTCGCGACAGATTATCTTTCTCATTCCCATATTGCTGCTGTTGCCCCGAGCTATCGGGATGCCGGGGGTATGGCTTGCCTTTCCTCTGTCGGATTTTTTGGCAGCCATCGTTACCCTTATTCTCATTATCCCACTCTTCCGGCATCAATTGAACAGCGGGGAATAGGCTGATGAGAAACTACAGGCTTATTGCATCCATAAAGAAAATAACTTGTCAGAACAGAGCACAGATTCCAGTTAGGCTAAATAGTATGGGTAATAAGGAATCAGAGATATGACGAATTATATATTGGCAATGGTTCTTGGAATCATTGGTACCGTCACGATACATCTGGCAAAATGCTTTCAGCGGCAGGGCATACATACTTTCCATCAGTCGTTGAAAAACCTCTCAAACGGCAAAAAACCACATCGTTCTAAGACCTATATGATGGGCGTAATCTTGGCAAACAGTGCTTTTTTCTTTGTCATCATCGCAAACCGATTAGCCCCGCCGTCGTACTACACATCGATGTTTGGCTTTGGCCTTGTAGTCCTGATGGTTTACTCCGACAAGGTTTTGAAAGAGCCCATACGCACCCGGGAATATATTGGCACTGCCATCCTTGTGGTGGGCACTGTCGCCCTGGGAGTGGAGAACATCCGCAATCCATTAGAAGACTTTTCGATAATTAACTATCACCTAGTATGGATAACACTGGGGATTTTTCTCCTCATCAGTGGGCCACTGTTGATTTTTAGTCTGAAAAAAGACAATCACATTCTCATCGGAGTCATTTTTGGTCTCATCACCGGTGCCACCGCCAGCATGGATCCTTTCTTCAAGGGCATTGGCCAGCATCTGGGGGGTACCCCCGGTTTCATACCATCGGTACCCATTGGCTGGTTCTATTTCATCATCAGCTTCGCCTTTTCCACCACCCAATTTCTTCTCACGCAACTGGGATTTCTGCGCCGCGCCCACGCCTCAGTGCTGGTTCCCATTCACAACACCGCCTACATCATATTTCCCATCCTCATCCAGCAGGTAGCTGTACCAAACTACTCTATCACTATGCTTACCGGGGTGGGACTCGGTCTCATCATCTTTGGTGCTTCACTGCTGCATCCTTTGAACAAACAGAAATTCTCTCTGGATTTGATGTAACAAACCAGTTGCTGACAATCCCTGAAAAGATAGTTTATTTACATTAGGAAATACACAGGAGGAATTATGGATCCATTATTACTGAGAGTACTTATCGGCGTTGCCGTCATCTTTGTCCTTAGCGCATTGCGCATCGTGCGAGAATACGAGCGTGGTGTGATTTTCCGTTTAGGCAGATTGCTCAAAGCAAAAGGCCCCGGCCTTATTATCGTTATTCCCATCATCGATAAAATGGTGAAAGTAGAGCTCCGTACCGTTACTCTGGACGTTCCTCCTCAGGATATCATCACCCGTGATAACGTGCCGGTGAAGGTAAATGCGGTGGTGTACTTTAAAGTGGTAAATCCCGAAGACGCCATCGTGAAGGTGAAAAATTACTACCATGCCACCTCTCAGATTGCCCAGACGACGCTGCGTAATATCTTGGGAAAATCCGATCTGGACGAGCTCTTATCAAATCGCGACAAAATCAGCCATGACCTGCAAAAAATCATTGATGAGCAGACCGATCCCTGGGGCATAAAGGTGAGCATCGTAGAAGTTAAGGATGTGGAACTCCCCCAATCCATGCAGCGGGCTATGGCCAAACAGGCTGAAGCAGAGCGGGAACGCCGCGCCAAAATCATTCATGCCGAAGGCGAATTCCAGGCATCAACCAAACTTTCCGATGCTGCCGGCATACTGGCGAAAAACGAAGCCGCCATCCAGTTGCGCTTCTTACAAACCCTCACCGAAATCTCCGCTGAGAAAAATTCCACCATCATCTTCCCCGTGCCGATAAACCTCTTAAATTCATTTATAAAAAAGGATTAGCCATGCATAAACTCCCTCTCTTGCTCGTTGCAGTTTTGCTGGTTCTGGCAGGATGCGCATCCCAAAAAGCCACCTCCGCCCCATCTCTGCCTATCTTCGATCTTCAGTGGGATTACCAGCATCCCGACTCCACCGAAACACACTTTACCGCCATCCTGCGGCAGGCGGAAAATCGCCATCTGGCCACATACAATCCCTCGTATCACGCCCAATTACTCACCCAGATCGCTCGCGCCCAGGGGCTCCAAGGCAAATTTGCCGAAGCACAAACATCCCTGGATGCAGCCGCCAAAATCATCACCGATGAGATGCCATCAGCCCACATCCGCTATCTGCTGGAACAGGGCCGCATCGATAATGCATCCGGCAAAAAAGAAGAAGCCAAAGCACTTTTTATGGATGCCTGGGAGTTTGGACGTGACAAAAATCTGGAACTTTACGCCCTGGATGCTGTGCACATGCTGGGTATTGTGGATGTTCCGGAGAAACAGCTGGAATGGAATCTCAAAGCCCTTCAAATAGCTGAAGATTCTTGGGATAAACGCTGCAAAGCCTGGCTGGGCGCACTCTATAACAACATCGGCTGGAGCTATTATGACATGGGAAACTACCAGACAGCTCTGGAGTATTTTGAAAAAGGACTGGCCTGGCGGCAGAAAAAAAATGATGCCTATGGCACTCGCATCGCCAAATGGGCGGTTGCCCGAACACATCGGTCGTTGGGTCATACGGACATTGCCCTGAAGATGCAGTTGGAGCTGCTGGATGAGATTTCCCGGCTCAATCTACCGCCAGACGGCTATGTACACGAAGAATTGGGAGAGCTGTATCTGCTCAAAGGCGATGCGGATGCGGCAAAACAACAGTTCGCCGCAGCCTGGAAAATACTCTCTGCTGACTCATGGCTGCAACAGAATGAACCAGCACGACTACAACGATTGAAGGAGCTGAGTAATTAAATGGCCATTACCATTGAAACCATCCATTCCCACAGTCTGGCCGCTGCCGCCGGTTTGCAGGCCGATGATAAAATCGTCAGCATCAATGGCCACACCGTCACCGATTTTCTCGATCTGCAATTTTACGGCGCAGACAAAGAACTTACCATCCAATTTTTGCGGGATGGAAAAGCTCACACCCTCCACATCAGTCAAGACTGGGAAACCCCTCTGGGCATCGAACCGGTGGAGCATCGCTGCCGCACCTGCGTCAACCACTGCATCTTCTGCTTTGTGGACCAGATGCGCCCCGGCATCCGCGACACGCTGCATATCAAAGATGATGACTTTCGCCTTTCCTTCGTGTTTGGCAATTTCATCACTCTCACCAATCTGAATCAACTGGACATTGCGAAAATCATTGAACAACGTCTCAGCCCACTCTATATCTCCGTGCATACTACCAATCCTGAACTGCATAAACGCATGCTGCGCTACCACCATGATTTCAACATCCTGCATACCCTGCGCTATCTCTCTGCTGCGGGCATCAGTTTTCATACCCAGATCGTGGTGATTCCCGGATGGAATGATGCCACTGAGCTGCAACGCACTCTGGATGAACTTTCCGCACCAGACATCAGCACCCTCACCATCGGCATCGTACCCGTGGGCATCACCAGATACAGGGAATCCCTTACACCGCTGTCACGCATCGATGCGCTCCAGGCTACCCGCATCCTGGAGCTGGCATCCCGCTATCCAAAAGCCTTTTGCTCCGATGAATTCTATCTGCTAAGCAATACCCCCATCCCGCCCACAAAGTTCTATGACGACTTTGCCCAATTGGAAAATGGCATCGGCATGACCCGTCTGCTGCTGAATAACTGGGCCGTGGTGAAGGAAGATTTTTGCGATGACCTGGCCTTGGTGGGCAACCGTTTCGTCTTTGTCTGTGGCATGCTTATCCGCCCGATTATCGAGAAAATCGTAGAAGAAATTTCGGCGATTTCAGGTTTGGATGCCCGGATGCAGACCATCGAAAATAACTTCCTGGGCCCGCAGGTAACGGTTACCGGCCTCTTAGCTGCTGATGATATTTTTGCGCAGCTGGAACTTACCGATGATGAAATCCCGATTTTTTCTGCCGGGATGTTTAACGACAACCTGCTTACGATTGATAACGTGGAGCAGGCAGTAATCCCGCAGCATTTTGGCAGAGCCATCATGGTGGTGCAGGAAGAATTTGATGATTGGAAAGTGGTGGCGGGAAATGATGGATGTGAGACAGAAAATGAAATCTTGTGTTACAAAAATGCAAAGGAATGACTTATGGAGTATGAGTACTTTGACTCACAATTTGATGATAGTAAGAGAAGCAAACAGAGAAGGAGCTCCTCAGGTGGAGCTAGTTGATGGAGAAAAGTTAGTAGAGATGTTTCATAGTTTGGAATTGGGCGTAAAGCCTAAAACCGTTTATGATGTCGATTTACAATTCTTTGATCAATACATGGAGTGAAGGTAAAACGCTTTTTCAGAGTTCGTTTTCTCATTTCTAATCAAATGACTCCCATGGCCTGCCATAGCCCTGCCGGAATTCGATGGTGAGGGACGAATTTTCCGAGGGTTTAAATTGCAGCTGAAATTCCGGTAACACTTTGCTCTGATTATCGTTATTGCCATCAAACTCGACCCCTTGCTGATAGGTTGCAGAGCCATAATTCACAAAATTCAGATTCACTTTCAGATTCCATTTTTCATTGAATTTATAGGAAATATGGTTGGTATAGGTCGATTGATAATAGGTTTGATCGGAGCCGGAGGAAAAGCCCGACGTAAAGGAAATGGAGTGATGCATATCCAGGTTATTTAGATTCAGTACTGAATTTTGCAACCGGTTTGGTATGAAGTAATTCGGGGCAAAAAGCTTGGATTGATACTGGGCAGACAATGCACCAACCAGCATCAAAAGGGCACAAACAACAACTCTCTTTTTCATATGAGCCTCCGTGTCTAATTTCTCGGACAGATAATTTATGTCAATCCCCGGTTTTTGCAACGGAGAATTGGTCAAAGGGTATTACCGAGCGGTGGGGGGTTTGCCTGAGCTCTGCGATCAAAGCGTGGCAGGCGGTTTCCAGCTCTGCGGGAGTACCGTCGTTTTTCAGCAGGATGTCTGCACGCGGCGCTTTTTCTGCATCATCCATCTGGGATGCAATTTTCTTCCGGGCATAGGCGGTGTCGATGCCGTCTCGGGTACAAAGTCGTGCGATACGTTGCTCCAGCGGCGCCACTAACAGAACACTTACATCCACGCATCTCTCCAGTCCACTCTCGAAAAGCAGAGGAATCTCCAGAAACAGAAGATCGCCATCAAATGCATCGATGCGCTTTTGCGCCAGAGCACGTATGGCAGGATGCATCAGAGCATTGAGCTGCGACAGTGTATCAGCGTTTTCGTACACCATCTTCCCCAGCGCTTCTCGAGAAACTACACCGTCCTTGAGGATTTCGTCACCAAAAAGTAACTGCACCCGCCGAATGATGGCTGCATCCTGTAATACCTCGTGCCCCAGCTCATCGAAATTAATTACCGTATAACCCTGTTGCATCAACCACGAAGCTATCAGGGATTTTCCTGAGGCAATGCCGCCGGTGATTCCTACTAAAAGCGCTCTATTCGATTTCATCTTTGAGCAATTGCGAAAGTTCATCGATGGTAATATCGCCGGTGAGATTTCCCTGTTTCACAAAGGAAATCTCCCCGGTTTCCTCCGATACCACCACGGCGATGGCGTCGGTAATTTCTGTAATGCCGATGGCCGCCAGATGGCGGGTGCCAAATTTCCGGGTGTATTGTAATTTCTCTGAGAGGGGCAACACCACTTTCACCGCCAACAACCGCTCTCCCCGTATCACCGCCGCACCGTCATGCAGGATGGATTTGTTGTTAAACACCGTAAGCAGCAATTTCACCGAGATAAGTGCATCCACCATTTCGCCGCTTTCCAGATAATTGTTGAGACGCCGCTTGTTTTCGATGACGAAAAGCCCGCCGATTTTGCGGAATGACATGATGGAAATAGCATTGAGAAGCGGGGCAAATTCCACCTTTTTTCGCTGATGAAAAAGGTCGCGGAAATTGTGGTCGTGAGCAATCCGCGCCAGGGTAGCACGGATTTCCGGTTGAAAAAGAACGATGAGCACGATGACCCAATATTGCCGTAACATGCTCAGAAAACGGGAAAGCATCTCCAGTTTGAGTCCTGCCGCAACCAGAGACAAAAGGAGAATCACCACCAGTCCCAGCAAAATCTGGTAGCCGCCGGTTCGCTTGAAAAGCAGATAAACACGGTAGAGAATCACCCACACTACCAGGATGTCAACGATAGAAGCCAGTGATGGTATCAGAAATTCCATTAGCCCTCCCTGATGGCGCGCAGTACGTCCAGCAGACGTTTATGCGCTTTTACGTCGTGCACCCGTACAATGGCCGCACCCTGATAAAACGCCTGAGCCGTGGTTGCCAGACTCCCTTCCAGCCGATCTTCCGGCACTGCGGGATAGATGCGATTGATAAAACTTTTTCGTGATGCCCCCAGCAAAACCGGTACCCCAAGAGCCCGGAATTCCTCCAGCCGCCGCAGAATGGTGAGGTTATCTGTGTGACTTTTGCCAAAGCCCACCCCGGGGTCTATGATGATGCGCTCTCTGGCAATTCCCGCCTCGGTGCAGTACTGGATGCGTCCCGCCAGGTAGCCCAGGATGTCATTCATCACATCGTGGTAATGGGGATTATTCTGCATGGTTTGTGGTGTACCCTGCATGTGCATCAGGATGAGTGGAGCGGCAGGGTAATGCAGTGCCACATCCACCATGGCGGCATCCATTGTAAAGGCGCTGATGTCGTTGATAATGCTGGCGCCAGCGGCCAGAGCAGCATCGGCCACCACAGCTTTGTGGGTATCTATGGATATGGGGCAATCGGTGTGGCGACGCAGGGTTTCTATCACGGGCATCACCCGGGCAATCTCCTGCTCAGCAGTGACTTCAGCAGCGCCGGGGCGGGTCGATTCTCCACCGATATCGATGATTTGTGCGCCATCTTCGATCATCTGCAGGGCATATTCCACCGCCGCATCGTGGCTGAGCCACTTATTGCCGTCGGAAAAACTATCCGGCGTTACATTGAGTATCCCCATGATGGCTGGCGTGGAAAAATGCAGGGTTGTAGCACCGCACTGCATGGATGTGATGGGCGCAAGTTGGAGCCGGATGCACTGCGCCACCTCCTGACGGATGGCATCCAGACCAAAAAAGGACTGCCGTGAAAGTTTATCTACCAGCTTCTGCAATTTTGCCACGGTGCCCAGCAGCAGCACATCGCTGCGGAGTGTGGAGCCATTTACCACGCCACGAGCCACCGCAGCATCCCCACCCAGAGAGAGCATCTCCTGCTTGAGAATATTGGCAGCCCCCACAGCTACGTCATGAAGCTTGATGCACAGAGAAAGGCATTTGGGAGCCATACATGCCACTCCGCCATCGGTTACACCCAGTTGGCGAAGCTGCTCTTCAGCCTCTTGAATGGTTTGTATCTTCATGTTTCGATTCATTATTTATTCCTTTGGCGCAGAGGGTGTGGAAGGGTAAAAATCTGTCAAGTGTGCCGATGTGAAAAAATAAACAAATGAAATGTTGGCACGAAAATGTTCTAACGTATTTTTTACTTTGTAGATTAAATAATGAAAAGAAAAACAAATCCTTATAAAGGAGGAGAGATGAAGAAAATTGGGATTTTGGTTTTAATGGTTCTTAGTATAGTGTGGGTGTGGGGAGCAGATTACGGTTCTATGTATATTACTGCCGGAGAAGCATCAAAGTCAACTTCAACAGCCTTTTCGCTAATTACAGGATATACAAGTATGGCAACATCTGGCTGCACTTACACAACCGATGGAATTACAACTGGTGCAACTGTTGGTGAGAAGCGATATTTGATCCGCTATTCTTTAAGTTTCTATGGAGACGCTGCTCTTTGGAGTTTTGGAGTTAAAATTGGTGACGGCACAACTAGAGGTATTATTGAACGTAGGATTTCAGAAGGAGGTACTGATGTTGGAAACGCGGCTGGTAGTTTTATTGCTACTATACCTCAAAATACCGAAATAGTACTTCAAATAAAAGCAGACTCTGGAACAGCGAATTACACTCCTGTTCATAGCCAATTAGTTGTAGTTGAGTTAAGCGAAGCTGGAACTCCAAAATATGGCGAAATGCAGATAGTTAATAATGATAGTCCGCAAATATTAGATAACTCTGGTAATTCTTACTACAATCCTCTTTTCACTACCGTAGAACATTTTGGAAATACGCATTCAAATTTGTCGGGATGGGTATTTGCTTCAAATGCATTAACTGCCAGTTCAGGTTCTGCTGGTACGTATTTAGCAATTTTATCTACTAGTTTTAATAGTACTTTAAGTACTAGTTTTGAATTTGGCGTTTCATTAAACGGATATGATCCCTACGGAGAATCTTCCGATACACAAATTGTTCTTAAAAGAACTGTTGGTGATACAGATATCGGAAATGGAGGTGCTTGCGGTATTATCTCGATTTCTGATGATGATGTAGTGAGTATTCAAGCAAAAGCGGCTGGTACTGGGGCACAAACAATTACAACGCAATATGCATCTCTTACTTTGTTGAAGATTGCAGATAATACTTTGCCACCCTACGCAGGGATGAGAGTCAACAATAACGTAACCAAGATTGACTTACCTCATTCAATCTGGGTTAAAGAAGTTGATTTTGTTTCAGATATACTGCATCCAACATATTGGGATTTTTCAGATACAGAAGTTCAATTAACACCAAAGAATTCATCAGCTGGTGATTATCTGGTAAACTATTATTTGTCCATCTCTGTACCTTTAGGTTCAGATACAAAATATACTTTTAACACCTTGTGTGCTATTTTCAATAATGGTTCACAGTTATCCGATTTAACAACGGAAAGAACTCTTGAAAGGAAAAAGAATGATGCAAACAATCAGCCTGATGTTGCAGCAATTGCTGGGACAGCGATTATCACTATTGAACACCCTGATGACGCATTATATCTTCAATTGCAAAATATTGACCAAGATAACACCATGAATCCAATTATAAGATATGCAAATGTGAATCTATTCCGAATTAGCACTAAAGGCGACGGAGCCCTTCCCGTCACTCTTTCCAACTTCTCGGCAGCCTATATCGGTAGTGTACCGATTATCGCCTGGACTACCCAGAGCGAAAGCGGCAATGCCGGCTGGAATGTCTATCGGGGAGATTCCCCAGAAGCTCTGCAAAATGGTGACGCCTTCTTGGTTAACGGCAGCCTTATCAATGGCGCCGGCACCACCA
>JAGGWK010000049.1 GCA_021157525.1 Candidatus Cloacimonadota bacterium
AATGCCAAACGCCTCATATACTCACCGTTGATAACGTCCAAAAAGGTATGTAAAAACAGGTCTGGTGACAGGATATTTCCCAATGAACAATCGATTATCCGTTTGCTGGGGGCTATATTGATTGAGCAACATGAGAAGCGGAGTAGGGGAAAAGGTATTTTTATATGACGGATTATCAAAGCCCATCAACAAAAATTATCGACGTTAAGGACTTGGTAAAGGAGCAGTTACAATGATGCGAGGGAATTTACACACAATTATGGACTTGGCTCTTACATGAAAAAAGCAGCCCCACCGAAGCGAGGCTGCATCCTATAAAAAAGATGAATCTATTTCCGGAAATCTTCCGGAGATTTATCGAACTGATTGACCATGCTCTGGTAGATAATGAAGAGAGGTGTCTGTTGATCATTCAATTGAACTACCAGTTTTTTGCTGTCTTCCTCATAGGGAACGGCGCGCAGATGTATCGTCTGGTTGTCAAAAGTCTGTGCCGTAACATCCAACAGTGGCGTCTTCATTTTCTCGATGTAATACTCTGTGTCGTTATCGATAAAGGAATTTGCCATCAATTTTGCGGCACCGCTGATCATCGTGTTCATAATGGGGTCGTTTAAAGCTATTTCAACTTTATCGAAGCCGTTATCGTACATCCACGAGGTATCGGCAATTGCCAGAGAATAGTTCTTATCTTTGTAAGACACATCCAAGCGGGTGACCAGATCAATGTCTGTATTTGTGATGAATTTATCCCGCCATCTTTCTGCATCCGGCTTTATGAGATAGTTCACACTTCGGTCTATGCTGTAGATTTTCTTCGAGTTATATTTGCGTGCAGGGGTAGAAGCTGAAGCGCTTTTACCGAGAATCATATGGGAAAGTTCTTTACCGGATGCATCCAGCATACGGATATGAGTGCCCACACTATCGCTGATCTGGTAGATTTTCATTCCGGCATCAGATTCGGATATAGCCGTTTTTGATGTTTCAGCGTTAAATACTTTTTCAAAGAAGTTCTTCATTTGGTGTTCATTGGCCTTATATTCCACCGGGGCAGTCAGGCGCCATGCATCGCCATCCTTGTGTAAGGAGAGAGAATCTGCCGCATCAAAGATAGAAATAGTAGCTATCTTGAGGGAATCGACGTTAAACAAACGCATCTTTCTTTCTGTAGGGTTGTTCAATCTGGTAAGCATAAATACGAAGACTAATGCGACCAGAAGGAGCAACAGTGTAGTGTTTTTCTTAGTCATAGAGCTCTCCGATATATTTTCTTCTATTGAGTTGGCCACGATACCGTATAAAGCCAAAGATCACAAGTAAGAGAGTGGGAAGCAGGATGTTGAGCCATTTCACCACTTTCTTTGCAGCACTGGAGATTTCCTTAAGGGGAGTGAATTCGGTTTCTCTGGAGCGGAGGCTGATAAGTGCGGTTTCCCCTGCTGAATAGTCGGTAGCATTGAGTACAAAAGCGGTATTGTTTGGCACTCCTGCGCCGGCACTATCCAGTATGAAATCTGTATCAGACACCAAAATAACCTGCCCTGATGCAGTCTCTTGTATGGCGTCTGGATGGGATGCATCCTTGGCAAAGTAACTGGAGAAATTGCCGGTGTAGATGCCAGCCACCACCTTCCCATTGTCAATGAACATACGCCGGAGGTCTTTGTTCATATACTTTTTCACTCCAATGTCTAATCTTGGAGCCAGAACCTCACCGGAATTGCTGGAAGTAAAGAGGAGTGGCTGGAAGGATGTATTGGGCAATGTCCTGCTGGAGTCTATTTCGCTGGCAAAGACAAGCTGCATCTGATCGAGGTTTTTAACGATATCGCTTTGTGAATTGACCGTATTTATGATGGGAAAGAAGGGGTAATTCACCGGTGTATTAAAGCGCATAAAGCCCTGTTGCTGCTGAACCGTTACCTGACCACACTGGGCATCTGTCACAAGATTCTGCTTCATTACGATGCCATAATGGGACAGAAGATCAAAGAGATTGGAAGAGATAGGCTTTGCAGTCTGTGTTTGAAGCGACACATCTATGCGGTCTTGGAACATCAATACACTCTTCCCGGTCATGATAAACTGGTCCAGATTGTACAGTTGCGTGGTAGAGAGGCTGTCTTTTATACCCGCAAAGAGCAGCACATCCATATCCGGTGCTACGGGTTCTTCCAGATTTATGTCGCTGATGGTATAATTACCGGAGATAAGCTGCCGTATTGTTTTGTAATCATCGGCCTGCTGTGCCATGCGCGGGTCTTGCATCATGCGGGGATCCATCATACTTTCGGGATGGAAGAAGGCGACTTTTTTCATCCCGATGGAGGAGATTTTCTTGAGAGTACTGGTGATGTCATATTCCACACCCTGGGTATTTTGCACCACCGGTATGGTCTCCGTTTTGTCCATGTAATGAAAAACCAGTCCCATATACACTTCACGAACCTCAAATTTGTCGTTCTCTACTACCCGCATCGTTACAGGATAGATCCCGTTTTTCTGTGCTTCTGTCTTCAAATCTTCTTCATCGGCAGGGTCAACAAACTCAAACCGCAGCTTACCATGGGAGTAAGCTTGGTATTCACTCAGCAAGTCACTGATGAAACGCCGGGTATCGGCCAGCTGACTCGGCAGGTTTTTGGTGAAATACGCTTTTACCACTACCCGATCTTCCAATTGCTTGACCGTGGTTTTCGATGCTTTTGAGAGAGAATAAACATGACCTTTTGTGAGGTCAAAACGGGTAAAGATCGACAGGGATATCAGGTTTATAAAGATGATGATAGCTACAATGATGCCAACATTCACCCAGAGAGATTTAGTATTGTTCATAGTTTCCCCCTATTTCCACTTTCTCATTTCCAGCACAACAGTAGAGAGGCGCAGGAAAATGACAATTAAACTGACGAAATAGATTATATCCCGGGTATCGATAACACCACGAGCCAGGTTTTGAAAATGGTATCCTACACTGAGATATTGGAACAATCCGCCCAATCCTGCAGGGATAAATACCAGGGAATATTCCAGAATAAAAAAGAAAAAGATGATGAAAAAGCTCACAATGAAAGAGACGATCTGGTTGGATGAAATGCTGGAACCAAAGATTCCTATAGCACTATAGGTGGCACCTAATAACAAAAGTCCCGCATATCCACAGATGATCGACCCGAAATCGATGTTCTTCCCCAGTACAATAATGGTGAGAAGATGCACCAAGCTAAAGAGAAGCCCCACGCCGATAAACTGAACGGACGCCCAAAACTTACCCATCACGATCTCACTATCCTTCAAAGGAAAGGTAGAAAGCAGCTCCAGGGTACCGGCATTCTTTTCACGAGCGATGAGCCCCATGGTAACTGCTGGTACAAAGAAAAGGTAGATAATGGGAACAATGTTAAAGAAGGAACGTAAATCTGCCGAGTTATTGAGGAACAGTGGACTGGCAAAAAACCATCCTCCCAAGAGTAAAAAGACCACAAGCACTATGTATGATGCCGGGGAATTAAAGTATCCCTTGAATTCTTTCCGGGCAATGATCCTGGTGTAATTCATCATTCACCTCCCTCGATAGTTAAATTACGGAAGACATGTTCCAGACTGATGTTCACTTTGTGTAGTTCCCACAACATCCATCCATGTGCTTTTATGTATTCGTAGAGGGCAGGACGTTTGTCATCGGCAGTATCATATTCCAACTCAGCCCGTACTTTTTCCCCTATTGTCTGGATGGAATTGACCTTTATTCCCCCGATTTCTTGCGCCATTACAGGGATGTCATCGGCAGAAGCGCCTATCTCCAGCTGTAATTTTGCGATGTGTTCGAAGCTGGCCTGCAGCTCTTCGGTAGAGCCGTCTGCGACTATTTTTCCTTTGTTTATTATCACGATACGGTCACAAACCGCTTGCACTTCCTGCAATATATGGCTGGATATTACCAACGTCTTCTCCCGTCCCAGCTCTTTTATCAGCTCCCGTATCTCCACAATCTGATTTGGGTCAAGGCCGGTAGTCGGCTCATCCAGGATAAGTATATCGGGATCATGGATAATTGCCTGAGCAAGTCCTACTCTTTGCTGGTATCCTTTGGAAAGGGTGTTGATAGGTTTGTTCACAACTCCCTGTAATCCGCATTTTCCTACTGCATGTTTCATGGCAGAACGGAAGTCTGATATCTCACGAACTTCGGCAACGAACTTGAGATAGTCATACACTGTCATCTCGGTATAAAGGGGGTTTTGTTCGGGAAGATAGCCGATTTTCTTCCGAATCTCCTGCGAATTGTCGGAAACGGTATATGGCCCTACGTTTATTGAGCCGGATGTTGGGCTCAAATAGCAAGTGATCATTTTCAAAGTGGTTGATTTTCCGGCGCCATTGGGTCCGAGAAATCCCAGGATCTCACCATCATTGATAGTAAATGAGATATGATCAACTGCGCGTAAGGTTCCATAATCTTTTACCAGGTCTTGTAAATGAATCATACAATCTCCTTACCATTGTTTTTCATTCCTATAAACATCCCTGTTTTTCTCAGGATGCCCTCTGCTGTCAAGAGCTAAATGGATGATACATATTTACTAACAGTCAGCTCTATAAGCAGATACATTACATAAACGCATCATGAGCAAAAAGGTTACAAAGAAGTTTGGAATTGAGAAAAAGCCCGGTCTATATTGGGTGAAGAACCGGGCAATCGGTGCAGATTCTCAGAGCTTTTAATTAAACACATTCTCGTCTATCTTCACTTCTCTGGTTGGCTCACTAAAGGATATGGTATCTCCCACCGCCAAACCATCCACAATTTCTACTTTCTGGAAGTTGTTTATCCCGGTTTTTACCGGTTGCATCGTGCTGATGGTATCTGATTTTACCCTGTAAACCACGTCGTTTCCGTCTTCATCGGCAAAGAGACAACGGATGGGAACCACCACAATACTGTCCCTTTCTTCGCCAATGATGGTGATGTTTGCCGTCATTCCCGGCCTGAGTTTCTCATCAACTTCGTCCAAAAGTATCTCTATGGGAAAGACTTTTACATTGCTATAGGTAACGGCCATTGCAGCAATCTTCTGAATTTTTCCACGATAGCTCTCATAAGGAAAGGCATCTACCTTGATTTCTGCTCGTTGATTTTTATGAATCTTCGAGATATCCACTTCATTTATACGGGAAGTGACGATCATTTGCGTGAGATCTGCAAGCTTCAAGACCACTGTTCCTTCGGAAAAAGAACTGGTACTGGCCACAACCATCTCACCTTCATCCACCAATTTTTGTATTACCGTCCCCGATGCTGTGGCAATCAGTTTGGATGTATTACCTTCTGTTTCTATCTCTTTTATAAGTTCATACTGTTTCAGCGCAGATTGATAGCCGATTTCCGCCTTACGAAGATTATCGCGATAGCTATCAAGTTCATCCACAGATATAAAGCCATCGGCAGCTAACTGCTCTTTATGGGCCAAATCTCTCTTGCTATTGGCCAGAGTTATCTCTGCCAATTCCAGGTTATCTTTTACGTTACTGATGGTTTGCGCCTGATTATAATCCGGCTCGATATCGGCAATAAGATCACCTTTTTTAATGTAATCCCCTTCTTCCACATAAAATTTCTGGATCTTTCCGCTTACTTTTGATTTCACATCTATGTCGCTAATCGGCTGAATCTCCCCGGTTTCTTCCAGTTTTACCATGATATTCCCGGTAGTTACTTCATAGGATTTTACTTTTTTGGGGCCGATTTCCGCGCCTTTCTTACCACATCCGGCAACCATAACCACTGAAGCCAGCACCAATATCCATATCCGTTTCATTGTTAACTCCTCATTTATATTCAACTGCGTCGATCTGCAGTGTCTTTTCCTTACCTTTTCGCAAGATGGTAAAGCGAATGATGTCGCCAACCTGTATATCACTTACGGCCAACTGCAACTCTTCGAAGTTCTTTATCGGAGTATTATTCACTGCAATTATCACGTCTCCCCGGGTTAGTCCCGAAGAAGCAGCGGGTGTTTTTGCACGAACCTTTACCACAAGCACTCCATCCTGAGTTTTGAGTCCATAATACCGAGCGATCATTGGACTAAGATCCTGCACATCAAAGTCGAGCCAGATAGCCCGTCGTTTACCATATTTTATCAACTCTTCACTTATTTTTTTCACCCTGTCTATAGGAATGGCAAAACCAACGCCCACACTGCCACCGGATTCACTTAAGATAAAGGTGTTTATGCCTATTACTTCCCCATAGACATTTACCAGCGGCCCCCCGGAATTCCCCGGATTAATTGCGGCATCCGTCTGTATCATGCGACGATATATCTTGTTGTCTTCATTGCGGGCAAAGTCTCTATCCACCGCAGAAATTACCCCTACCGACACGCTTGGCTTAACATCTTTTATCAAAGAGCCATAGGGATTTCCCACCGCAACAGCCCATTCTCCGATGATAAGGTCTGAAGAAGTTCCCAACACTGCGTAGGGAAGGTTTTCCCCGTCTATCTTAATAATGGCTACATCATGCACACTATCCACACCTATCAGGGATGCATTAAACTCCCGATTATCAGGAAGTACAACTTTTATCTCGGTTGCTCCTTCGGCTACGTGGGCATTTGTGATGATATATCCATCATCACTGAAGATCACACCGGAACCGATGCCCTGAATATTGTAGGGAATCTCACCATAAAAGTCGAAAAAAAAGCCCAGACGCCGCCGCACCATTTTGGTCTTGGTTACATACACACTTACCACAGCAGACTGGATTTTCTCCACAGCCCTGGTTATCATATTTGTGCGGGATGCAAGAAGCTCTCCCCCATCTTCTGCACGTTTTCGACTGCTTCTCTCTTGCGATATGCTACTATCCTGCATCCGTGCTTCATGCTTTGCACCCTGCAGGGTAGCAGGTACTGTTCTCCGGGGCTGATGATCGCGGTTCACAAAGAATAAAGCCGCAATGATGATAACAATGAGTATCAGGACATCGTTTCTTCTCATAGGTTTACCACTTCTCTAATAGTTTGTCTGAAGTTAACAGATGAAAGTTTTCTACCGCCTGAAGCAGACTATAATAGCTGTTTAATGCGGAGATTTCAGCACTTTGTTTATCGATTCTCACCTTATCATAATCCAGGAGAGAGAGAGTACCCTGCTGATATCGGGTATCTGCCATGCGGAGATTTTCCTGGGCAAGGGCGAGCTTTTGTTGATACAAATCGTTGGTTTTTTGTAGATTCTTTACATCGGCCAAAAGGGTTTTCAACTGATTATTTAAATGTTGCTGTGCATCTTCGTACCGCATCTTTTGTAAACGTACTGCTCGTTTGGTACTTTTGTATGCTTCTCGTTTGTTCAAAAAATCAAAGATCGGGTAGGATGCATTCAGCGAAACGGTGTAGCTGTCTTCATAGTCCCCAAAATCAAACACACCAGACTGGGAAGCATTGGTATAACTGAAACCGATACTGAGACTGGGATAGAGTTCTATATACTGTTGAATCAGGGAAAGTTTACTGTTATCCAATGCAAAGCGCTGAGCAATGAGATTGTTATTGTCGCTAATGGTCTCATCCAGGGTCCCGATGTTCAGGGCAAGGTCGGCACATTCATAACCAGCATCATCCATCTTGATATACTCAAACAGTGAAATCCTGCTTTTTACCAGAGTATTTTGCGCTTCATTCAGCGCTATCTGATAATCAATCAGTGTAACTTCTGCTTGCTGCTTATCCAGAAGGGACGTATTTCCCAACGAATGTTGCAGCTCTACCCGAGCATAAAACCGCTGTTGCAGCGTGAGATTTTCCTGAGCAATGGCCAATCTTTTCTGAGCCTGCAACACCGCAATGTATCTGGTAAATATTTCATATGCCACCTCTTTGCTCCGCTGTTCATAGTTTTTTTTATTGGATGCAAGACTGTTTTTGTTGCGCAGAAAGTTAAACACCGTCGGTTCATTTAGAGCCAATGATTTTGAGATGCTCATAGATGCGCCGGAATCCCAATCCCGTTCGTAAGAAGTGGTATTGGTTAGCACATCAAAGGTAGCCTGTTCGCTATTTGTTCTTGAAGCATTTATGCTGCCGTTGGGCAGAAAGTCATACCAGGACGTACGCATATTTGCTTCGGCATCTTGCCGCACTGCATCGTTTTCCAGCATAGCAATGCTGTGTTCCAAACCATATTCGATCAGATCATCCAGAGAATATTGAGTTGCAAAAACCATCAGGGGAAGCGCAAAGCATAGAAGCGCTAGAATTTTCTTCATGAAAACCTCACTGTATTATGATGTAATAAAGCATGTTTGCCACACCGATGAGGGCAGACACTGCCAGGAAAAAGTAGAGCATATACTTATAAATATATCGACGGTAGTAGGTTTCTATGGTGGCAAGATCGAGTTTTTCATCTACCAGGTCGATATATTTTTCCACTTCGTACCGCTCCATCAAGAATGGTACAAAACTCCGGAAAAATTGTTTCACCGCTTCAAAGACAATAAGAGCCAGGCTGTGCCGCAGACCATCTTTCATGTGCTGTGTTAAAATCTGTGCTTTGTCGATAAAGGCCAGTTTGTCCCAAGCTTTGCCATAAGCTTCTTTTTCCCATTTGCTTATGCGGGATGCAGGATCTTCGCTATGACAATCGTGCAGATATTCGCTGAGAAGAGCTTCCAGTTTATCGATCAACTGCACTTTATACCGCGGTGCAAGCCCCGGCGTTAAGGGGACAGGTTTGCCAAAAAGCCACTTCTTCTCCCTTGGATGAAAGAGAAGCATCTTGAGACCAAAGGGAATCAAAAATCCCGGAAGGGCATTAAACAGAATGAACGTAAGACCTTTTAAGAAGATCATTTCACTTCACCATCTTGCCACAACCGTACAAAATTGGCAATCGATCGATCATAGGTTTTCTCTGCATCCGCAGGAAAATAACAGGCAGGCAGTTCGTTTCGCCCCCGATGATACCGAATGCAGTCACAACAAGTCCCCTTGTTATCGCAGGGATAGGTACAATTACAATCTTCTCTGTTTCGCCGTTGATTCGAACAATGCATATCTGCTCCAAACATTCATTTTTTCTGAGGATTTTTAGTGCAGCCAATCTGTCAACCGCAAACCCTACTCAGTAAGAAAATTGTGCTCAAGATAGTGCAATGTTTCCACAATGTCATCGGGTAACTCGCTCTCTACTTCTATCTTTTTACCCGATATAGGATGCACAAAGCTCAGCCGCCAGGCATGCAAAGCCTGTCTGTGCAATCTGTTTGCCAGGAGATATTTCACCTTTTTCTGCAGATTATGGGGCACAAAGTTCAGAGTTCTTTTCAGGCTGTTATAGTCATTATCTCCCAAAATCGGCAAGTTTACGTGAGAGCAATGTACACGAATCTGATGGGTTCGCCCGGTTTCCAGCTTTACATCCAGCAGAGCGAAAAAGTCGAAGTACTTTTCCACCCGGCAATGAGTTATTGCATCCCTGCCTGAGGACTGCACGCACATCTTCTTGCGATCTGTCTTGCTGCGATCGATGGGCTGATGAATGGTGAATTCGTCTTCCTGGGGAACGCCGCAAACGATTGCCTTGTAATATTTATCGATGCTGCGGGCTTGAAACATGCCCGAGAGTTTAACGTGAGTGATATCGTTCTTTGCCACTATCAGCAGTCCGGAAGTATTTTTGTCCAGCCGGTGCACAATGCCAGGACGTAACCGGTGGGTACCCTCGGATAGCTCACTGCCAAAATGATACATGAGACCATTAACCAGCGTTCCATCAAGATGTCCCGGTGCAGGATGCACGGTAATACCAGCCGGTTTGTAAACCACCACCAGGTCTTCATCTTCATAACGGATGTCTATGGGAATATCCTGTGGAACCGCCGTAACGGGAGGTTTGGGAATAATCACTATATGGATGCGGTCGCCCTTTTGCAATTTGTAGCTTTTTTTCACCGGGGCGTTATTTACGGTTATCAGTTTTTTCTCTATCAACGAGCTGATGTAAGAGCGGGAGAGAAGCTCAGCTTCCCCCAGTTCTCCCAAAAACGTGTCGATGCGTTGCTGTGTACTTTTGGTGTATTGGATATCCATTTATTCGCTTTCTTTCGCCTTTTCGGATTTCTTTTTTTCCAGATTTGTTATGGCGATCACTGCCCCTTTGGCATTGCCGGCAGCATCCCGCACAATAGCGCTGTTTTGTCCTACATGACGCTTGAGAGTGGGCACGAAAAATTGCACATACTGTTGTTTTGTTTTGCTTTTCAAGACGGTTTTGCAGTACTTCTTGATATTGTTTTCCACATCCGGCGGATAGTTTTGTTCAAAGATGTTTTGTCCTTCTGCTATCGCACCGAAGGTATCGGAGATGTTGTCGTTCATATATACGATATTGCCGTTGATATCCAGGATGATAAAGCCGTCGTGGCTGAGATTCAGGATTGAAATGATGCGGTTGTGATGCTCGATGATTTTATCCTTCTTTAAGGTATCGAAGGTAAGCACCGATTCCAGCATGGCTTTTATGGAGACGATCACCCGGTAAAATTCGTTATCCACCCGATTTTGGAAGCTATCCAGATCGATATCTATGGAATAACGACCCTGGGAGATTTCTTTGAGAATCTGATGAATCTCGGCGAAAGCTCGATGGAGAAACACCGGAAGGTAAAAGATGAGAATCATGGCCAATACAAATTGGAAGAATACGGTGATATAGATGGTATTCTGGATATCCATTTTTAACTGGGTAATATTGCCGTTCAGTACGTCTGCCGATGCTCCGTTGAGCATAGAGAGAATAATCAATCCCTCTATCAGTGAGATGATAAAGAGCAGCACGATGATCAGACGAATCTTTGCAGTAAATGACAAGTTCATAGCAAATCCTTAGTGTGAGGTTTCGTTTATCAGGGCATTGACGTTGGCTTTTGAGCCGATCAAAATCATTACATCCCCCTGTTTCAATACGTCGTTAGCCCCAGGTAAATCATTAATCTTGGTTTCGATTTTGTTTTCGCCATCGTCTGTAACCACATGGGCGGTATAACGAATGGCAACCACGTTTACGCCGTGTTCGGTAGGCAGAGCAAGCTGTTGGAGCGTGTGACCCACCCAGCTTTCGGGAACCAGAAGTTCAACCACGCTGTGACCACTGGAAAGGTCAAAATACTCTACCACGCTCTTAGAGAGCAGGGAGTTTGCCAATTGCAATCCGATCTGTTCTTCCGGGAAGATCACGTGAGGGATTCCCAGCATTTCAAGGATGCGGGCATGCACTTTGCTATCTACTTTTGCATAGATGTTATTCACTCCCAGTTTTTTCAGAATCACGCTGGTGAGCACACTCACTTCGATGTTATTACCTATGGCCAGGATCACGGCATCTACATCCTGGATGCCGTTCATTTTCAGCGCCTTTTCGTTTGTGCTGTTCATGTTTATGGCCACCGTCACCCGGCCGCTGATATCATTTATCAATTCCTGACTTGTGTCGATGGCAATCACTTCTGCACCATTATCGTAGAGATTTGTGGCCACAGTCATGCCAAATTTACCCAATCCTATCACTGCAAATTTCGCCATATTTTCTCCTTTCAGCCTATACTGATTTTTTCTTCCACGTATTGATACGAAGCCCGTTGCCGCGTGGCTGATATGGCAAAGATCAACGTAAGCGGGCCAATACGGCCAAGATACATCAACATGATGATGATGATTTTTCCACCAACGGACAATGCGCTGGTAATACCCATGGAAAGGCCCACCGTTCCAAAGGCGGAAATCGCTTCAAACACAACCTTCTCAAAACTATAGGGCTCACATTGAAGCAATAGAAAAATCATAATACTCAAAAATAAAACAGAACCTGTGATCAATGCCAACACCCGCTTGATGATGTCATCAGACACTTTGCGCTTGAAAAGGTTCACATCCCGATTGCCACCAAACAGTGATAACATGGCCACAACAACAATGACCAGTGTGGTGGTTTTCACACCACCCCCCGTAGAGCCGGGAGATGCTCCGATAAACATCATGATGATGGAGGTAAATACCGATTGATGGCTCATCCCTCCGTTGTCGATGGTATTAAAACCCGCTGTACGGGTGGTCACTGACTGAAAATAGGATGAAAGAATCCTGTCCCCAAAACTCATTCCCTTCATGGTGGCATTGTATTCTCCAAAGAAGAAGATTAAGGTTCCCATCAGAAGCAGGACGATGGTGCAGACGAGAACCGCCTTGCTATGCAATGAGAGCCGGGAAATCTTGAAACGGCGGAAAATATTTTTTTGTACATCCACCATCACAGGGAATCCGATTCCCCCCACAATGATCAGGGATGTGATCACCAGGTTGATGTTGATATTGCTACGATAACTCATGAAGCTGTCGCTGAAGAGACTGAACCCCGCATTGCAAAAGGCCGAAACCGAGTGAAAAAGAGAGTAATACACTCCTTGCCAGGGAGAGATAAAATCATGGCGGAACGTAAGGAATAGTAACGCAGCCCCGATCAATTCGAAAATCGCCGTTACCAATACAACGCTTTTAACCAGCTGCACCATATCCACCCGGGTAGATGCTCCCACCACATTCTGCACCAGACTCTCACGCTTCAGAGTGAGCTTTTGGCCCAGCATTACGGCGATAGCACTGGATATGGTCATGATACCCAATCCTCCAACCTGAATGAGCAACAAAATCACGATCTGCCCAAACAGAGAAAAATAGGTCCCGATATCATGCACTGTCAGCCCGGTTACACAGGTTGCCGACGTTGAGGTGAATAACGCATCCAGCAACGAAATGGTGTTTCCCGGAACCACCGCGATAGGAAGCAACAGCAGCAGCGTCCCGATAAAGATAGTTATCATGAAGGTGAACATCAGGAAGACCGGCGGATTGCTGGAAAGTTTATCAATGAAGCGCCCTTCGTAACTGTGCATCGAAAGCCAGCGGATGATGAGATAGGACTGCCGTCCCATTAGATAAAATTGAAAGACCCCATCTGCCTGATGCAGAAAAAGACCGATGGCGATGAAGGCCAGATCAGGCAAAAGATTCCTCGGTCGCAGAGCCGAATGAGTATCGGTAATGGCGCGCAATAAGATATCTAGCAGCAGAAGGTAAATGGAGACAAGGGTATAATAACGTAGGGAGATGAAACCTAGCCCCCCAGGATCCATGAAGATCATCAACAAATTGAGCAGACCACAGACGTGCAATAGCAGTAGCACCCAGTGTTCTATAGATTTCAGGAAACGTATTATGGGATTCATCAGCGGTAGATTACAAATTCAGCTGATCGAGGATTTTCTGATGCACAACCTCAACCGGCTGATCTGCTTGAATCGGGATGGCAAGACCTCGCTCCTGAAAGAGCTCAATCACTTTTTTTGTTTTGAGATGAAATTTATTCAAACGCATGCGAATTGCCTCTTCGTGATCATCGTCACGCATGACTACTTTACCACCGCAGAGATCGCAGGTGTTTTCGACTTTGGGCGGATTTATAAGCAGGTTATAATCGGTGTGGCAAACGCTGCAATGCCGGCGAGCACTGATGCGTTTTACCGCCGTCTCGTCATCAAGATCCAGCAGCACCACACCATCGATGCGATAGTTATCCAGTAAAAATCTCTCCTGTGCCAGATTGCGGGGGAAGCCATCCAAAATGAAGCCGGAATCGGCTGCATCCAGTACGGGTTTAATCAATTTTATCACCAGATCATCAGGAACCAGACGTCCCTTATCGATGTATTCTTTGACAACAAGGCCAAGCTCGGTTTTTCGAATGATATGGTCACGAAGCAGCTTGCCAAGGTTGATATGGGGCCATCCGTACTTTTTATGAAGTAGTGCGGCTTGCGTCCCTTTTCCACTGCCCTGAATGCCAATAATTATTATATTCATTTAACACCTCATCTGAACTCTTTATCAACTTTCGCAAAATATTGTGCATGGGCTCTGCGTCAAGTTTTTCGCATACTTCTGAAGGTTTTCTGCAGGTTTTTTTTAATTTACTGCAAAATAGCCACTTTGAATCTGTTCTTTTGCACCTGATGAATGGAATGAAAAGGATTCCAAAATAAATGTTGACCAAAACCCCGTAATCAAAGGAATTCCCAGTCATGAAGAAAATTATAATTACTGGAGCCAATGGTTTTTTAGGAAGTACCCTGGCTGCAAAGCTGCAGCAGGATGGGTACCACGTACGCTGTCTGGTACGTTACGGTTCAGACGCACAACTGATTACCGACCCTAATTCGATCTATTATGTCGATTACGCCGATGACGAGGATATGAAGGCAGCTCTCGCTGGCTATCATATCATCATTCACACGGCTGCCCTTACCAAAGCGAACAATGAAGCAACCATGAACAGCACCAATGTAGGGCTTACCAAGAAGTTGGTTTCCCTGGCCAACCACGTATCATCCATCCGGCAGTTTGTTTTCATCAGCAGTCAGGCGGCCAGCGGGCCTGCGCACTTTGGCATTGCCAAAAAGGAAGAAGACCTCTGCGAACCGGTTTCGTGGTACGGCCGTAGCAAGCTCAAAGCCGAACAGGCTATCCATGCATCCTGCCAAAAGCCTTTCACCATCATCCGTTCCTGCTCCATCTTTGGCCCGGGAGAGAAGGATTTCCTCGAGATGTTTAAGCTCATCAAGCACCATTTAGCGCTGTTTCCCGGCTATTGCTCTCGCCGCCTCAACCTCATTTTTGTCGATGACCTGGTATCCCTCATCACCCTCACGCTGGACAATCCAAAGGCCTTTAATCAAACATTTAACGCTTCGGACGGTATCCAGTACACCATGCAACAGTTCGCTAAAAACATGCAGCGGGCCATGGATACCTTTGCCGTTTTTGTTTATCTTCCAGTATGGATGCTGAAAGTTGGCGCCGTTGGATGTGAGTTTATTGCCCGCCTGCGCCACAAATCGGCCCTGATAAATCGTCAGAAGGTGATTGAGATGACCCAGCCCCATTGGCTGATAGACACGCAAAAAGCTCAAAAAATCCTGGGCTTTAAACCCCAATGGGATCAAACCCGTGCTCTCAAAAAAACCTACCATTGGTACAAGGAACATTCATGGCTCTAAAATCTTTTTTCACCGCTATTTTGTTGGGAATGGGAATGTTGCTTTTTCCACAGGATGCAGAGATCCCCGCCGATTCCCTGAACGCTATTTCCCCTCAGGATTCCATCCCTTCGATTTCTATCCTGCAGCCCACAGCAGCAGATTCTTTGGAAGCAACTCGCCTCCGTGCAGAAGCAGCAGCCCGCATAGAAGATACAACCATAGACACCCTTAACCTTACTCAAGGGATAAAGGATGAAATACAAAAGGTGCTGGATCTGCAACATACTTTACCACTTCCCTATCTGGTTCATCGAGAAAACAACCACTATTTTGCACCCCTTGAAAATCAGCTTTTGCTCAGATGGAATGATTTCAGCCTTCATCCCTGGTTGGTGAGCCAAACCCATCTGTATCAATCCTACAGCCCCCTTTTTCACACCAGCAGTTCAGCCAATGGCCATCAGTACAATCAGGCAAATTACGTCCTCCCGGCAGCTCTCACCGAAACCTGGCTGGGCATTGGCGACCTGGATATGACCCATGCCGTTGTGGCATTTCACAAGGGCTTTATCATGGGACAACAAAATCTTGCTCTGGAAGTGTCTTACTCGGGCATGGCGGGAGATTGGTATTCTCAGTCTGACAAGGCCAGCAATTTTAACGGCCATCTCAGTTACAAAACCTCCGCAGGTAATTTTCATTTTTACCACACAGCGATCAACGAAGAAACGTCAACGGCGGCCCTCATCCCTCAAATGCGATGCAACGCCATTGCAAACCTTCACACCACAAACAATGCCGTGATGTGGGAAACACCTTTGGTGAATCTGGGTTTTCGCCACCAACACAACCGTGTGGACATTTCTACCCAACCTGATGCCGACCAGTGGATAAAATCCCTGCTGTTGCGACGGGAGTTTACTCTGTCGCATCACCAGCTTACCACCGCCTTCGAGCCCACCTGGATAGACAACCATTACCGCACCGTAGCCACGGCAGATCACCGTTTTCATTCACATTTCATTTCCACATCTACCACACTGCATCTGGATGACGACAGGCTGGAAGCATACAGTTTTGGTACTCTGCGTTTGCATCCATGGATGGGAGCTTGTTGGGAACTTCGTGCCCGCAGTGATGCACCGAAGTATCAGAATGTGTGGTTAAATGCAATTAATCCTCAGGAAAAGATGACTCTCGCAGGCGGGGTAACGCTCCTGCCAAATTCCCTGAATGTGTGCATCATGGGCGGAAAGACCGAAACCGATTACCTGCGGGATTTCCTGCAAATTCGCACCAATGGATCGCTGCCCTGGCGGAATTATACTCTGGACATCTCTGCCTGGAGCCGCTACCTGCCAGACCCCGGGCCATGGCTTCCAACCTGGCAGATCAATGCTGACGCTGCCATCAGGATGCATCTGGAACATGATAATTCGGTGGCCCTGGGAACCTCCCTCATCTACGCCTCAGATTACTATTCCACTTGGCGGGATGCAGACAGCTCGTGGCTTACTCACGCCCAGAATATCGATATCTACTTCACTGCTGCGGTAAGTAAACTCTTTGAAATAGAAGGCCGCGCAGTTAATATCCTTAACCACGCGACCCTTTTTGAAATGGTTGGAACCAATCCCGAGACCCACTATAATGTGAGCGTGAGATGGTTTTTTAAAAATTAGTATTCGAAAATACTGCCACCGATAAATTCTCTGAGTATCGAATTTGATGGCACAATGCCGTCATGAATGTTTTCGAAATGTCCCAGGATGCGGAGCAATCTCTGAGCCTCGATGTAATTTTTCTGACCTTGACGAATTCCCTCCAGCAGAGGCTGTACGTACTTCTTCGCTACTCCCAGTTCATAGGTGAGGATACTGTTGAACATAAAATCTGCCGATTCCTGATAGGGGAAAATATTGTTGTCTTCCCCTTCCCGTACAGAATCCCACATATCCAGGGTTTGTGAAGCTGTGTGTCCACGGAATTTTGCATCCCGAATGATGCGCCGGAACTTCCGGGAATCGGTGGTTGCAATGCGATTGTGGGAATCGATGTTGAGATTGTTCAGAGCACTCACGTATATTTTCACTTTTTGATTGAATGGCACCGATTTGGTAAGCTGATCATTAAGCCCATGGATGCCTTCCATGATGATAATATCGTGCTTGTGCAACTGGAGAAATTTTCCGGAGGGCTGTGCTTTACCTCGAATGAAATTGTATTTTGGTAATTCGATTTGCTCGCCATTGAGGACTTTCTGCATGTGCGAATTCAGCATTTCCAGGTCCAGAGAGTTGATACTCTCAAAATCGAAATCGCCGTTTTCTTTGCGGGGAGTAAGGTGGCGAGAAAGGAAATAGTCATCCATGCTGATGAGGTGTGGGTAGATGCCATTTACCCGTAGCTGAATGGAAAGCCGTTTGGCAAAAGTGGTTTTTCCCGAAGATGAAGGGCCTGCGATGAGGATGAGCTTAATGTCTTTTCGGGAGGTAATATCTTCGGCGATGTGCACAATCTTCTTTTCATGGAGTGCTTCCTCAACCTGAATGAGCTCGTTGATTTTGTGTTGATGAAAGGCACGGTTGAGATGATACACATGGTGTACACCTAAAATGGAAAGCCATTTGTCATGTTCCTGATGCGTAGCAAAGAGTTTTCGTTTCAATTCAAAATCCTTAGATAAGGTGGTTTCACCACGGTCTGGAACCCGTAAAATGAGACCAGGAGAATGGTAACGCAGCTCAAAAGCATCTATCAATCCGGTGGATTCAGCCAGTTCCCGGCAGAAGTAATCGTAATATCCATCACATTTATTGAGAATCACATGGCGGAAGTGCATATTGTTCTGGAGATCATGACGATGATGTTGGCGGAAGATAACCTCTGCATCATCACGGTTCATGTCTTCCTTTGTGATGGGAAGGTCTGCTTCGATGAGACGTTGCATCTCCATCTTTAAGCGATTAACATCTTCCTCAGAGAGGACATAATCATCAAAGACTTCTGCATAGATGCCATCTCCCACGGAGTGTTCCATCTCCAGTGTATATTGTCGCTGAAACAGCGAATAAAATGCTTTCATCAAGATAAAGATCGCCGTATCCTGATAAATCCGATAGCCATAATCCGAGTCAAGGGTCAGGCAATCTATTTGCGAAGCTTCCTGAGGAATGAAGTCCAGCGTGCTGAACTGTGCGTTGGAAATGACGGCTATCACCTTTTTCTCGATGAGCAGTTCCTGCCCTACTATTTCTCTGATACTTTGCGGCTCTTCAATTGCTTTAGTTATAAAATGCTCACCATCAAATTTGATTTCTATTTGAAACATGATGCCTCCTTCAGATGTTGTTGGTTCTATCTACGAGAAAGTTGTGCGGTGGTTATATAGCGACTTTTCTCAATTTTGACGCAATGCAAAAGATAGTATGTTTCATAATTAAAGAGAACAAAAGCGGATGAGCATTTCTGCTCAACCGCTTTTTTTAAATTGCGGAAATTATGTTTAGAAGCGCCGACGTTCGCGAGCTTCACTTACACGTAGTGAACGACCTTTAAGGTCAACACCGTTTAGTTCTGCCATTGCACGTTCTGCATCTTCCATTTCAACAAATCCGAAACCACGAGATTTACCCGTTTCCCGATCAGTAATAATCCTTACGGATTCAACTTGACCATACTGGCTGAATAGCTCTTGCAGGTCTTCTTCTGAAGCTTGCCAAGAGATGTTACCAATATACAGCTTTTTCATCTTTTCTCCTAAACCTATAATATGAATTTGTTGGCTTCAAACGTGTTTTAATTTGCACATCAAAGATAATTAACAAACTCGGGAGCACTTTAAACAAAGCATCAAAATCTAGTCAATGAAAAAAAAACCGAATGCCTATTTATTTTCAAAATCAATAAATGTTTTGATTTTAATGATATACAATGTAGCAGGGTTACTCCTTAATAAAATTAATGGGTGCCACGTCAGTGAAGCCCATTAGTTGCACTACTTTAAAACACTAAATTCATTTTATTATTCCCACTCGATCGTTCCCGGAGGCTTGGTGGTAACATCGTACAGGATGCAGCCGACACCGGATATTTTCTTCGCTTCTGCCACGATCTGTTTCATGACGCTAAAATCCATCTCGTAAAAATCAGCGCTCATGGCATCTTGACTGCACACTGGCCGGATAACATATAATCGTCCTGTTTTGCCAGACAGCGGTAGTTGAACCACCGGCATCTGCCAGATTTCCGAGATGCCATCGGTAAGTCTTCGCATCACAGCATCCACTTCCCGTAAGGTTTCAAGATTTTCCTTCTCCAGATACAGTTTATCCAGAGAAAAAGATGCCGGTTGTGTATGGGCAAAACAAATGCGATTCACCGTTTTCAGGCTATTTACCGCCAGCACGGAAGCATTGCGAATCTGCGTCCAATCCACTTCTCCTCCGCCTTTTGCCCAGATCACGGCCGGGTGGTGGTAGGTGCGAAAATCACCCTGTACTCCCACACTTTTTATCGGCAGGATGCAGCCCTGCATTCCATAATGTTCCAGGATGTGATTCAGTTCGGAGGTTTCCACATCGTAGTCAGGAGCGGGGATTGTGGTATCACTGCAGATAATGCGGATAGCCAATCCCGGCCCGGGAAACGGATGTCGGTTGATCAGGTGTTCGGGCAAGCCAAGTTCTCGTCCCAATTCCCGCACTTCATCTTTATATAGCTCAATCAGGGGCTCTATCACTTTTCCCGCCTCAATCAACTTTTCTATCTCCCCCACCCGGTTGTGGTGGGTTTTGATTTTTGCCGATTTTTTCGAATCGCCACTTTCTATGGTATCGGGATAAATAGTACCCTGCACCAGCATCCAGTTATCGGCAAGATTCAGCTTACCGAGTTCTTCATTGGCGATGTCCACAAAGAGTTTTCCGATGATGAGCCGCTTGGTCTCAGGATCCGTCACACCGGCCAATTCCTTCAGGAATCGCGCCTCGGTATCCAGGATGTTTATATTATCAAAACCCAACCGATCAAAATGTTCTTTCAAATCTGCCGATTCATTTTTCCGCATAAAACCGGTATTTACGTGGTATGAATAGATATTTTCGTTACCGACTGCGGCTATGCACAATTGCAGCGCCACCATTGAATCCACGCCACCGGAAAGCAAAAGTATCAGCTTTTTCCCAGCTGCTTTTCCCCGGATGTCTCTGATCAATTGCTCTTTGAAGTGCTCAGAATTCCAGGTGCGTGGGACATGGCATTTCTTCAAGAAGTTATCGATCATCGCTATGCCGTTTTTGCTGTGAGATGCTTCCGGATGAAATTGCACACCGTTGAAGCGACCATCTGCCGATTCATAGGCGGCGATAGCTATTGAGCCCGTGTGAGCAGTTGAGCGAAATCCCGGTGGCAACGTAGCCACGTGATCCCCATGGCTCATCCACACCTGCTGCTCTGCATCCAGATCACAAAACACTACAGAGCCCGGATCGCATGTGACTGTGGTAAAACCATACTCGGTATGATCTCCGCTTTCGATGGTGCCGCCCATCATGTGTGCCAGAAGCTGATGGCCATAGCAGATGCCCAAAATCGGCACCGGCGATGTGGCCAGATTGAAATCGATGCGATAGGCATCGGCAGCATTTACCGATTGTGGCCCGCCGGAGAAAATAATGCCCACGATTTCTGGTGTGAAATGAAAATCTTCGGGGTGAAATATCTCGCTGTAGACCCCCAGATTGCGTACCCTTCGGGCAATGAGATGGGTATATTGCCCACCAAAATCAACGATCGCTATTTTATTCATAACTCCCCTCTATCCCTCTGATGAGCCGCAAAAACTTGCTTCAGGCATATACTGTAGAAACTGTGCTCAACAGCGAGGCCACGACTTTCTACCTCTTCCAGGCTGGATGCATCCTGCAAATCTACTGTCTTTTTTCCTATCACCTGGCCGGTATCCAGACCCTCATCCACAAAATGCACGGTTATGCAGGTAGATGCTAATCTGTTTTCCCACGCCCACTTGTAGCCATGCAGACCCTGATGCAGAGCAGTATCGGCAGGATGGATATTGATGATTCTGTGGGGGAAGGCGCGGATAATTTCCGCAGGCAATACCCGCATGTATCCTGCCAAAACGATGAAATCAGGATTTTGTGCTGTAAGCCAATCCAATAATAATGTATCGTAGGTGCGGCGTTTTTTTCCTTTTGAGGAGATGCAGTGAGTGGCAATTCCCTGTTGCTCCGCTGCGACTAAGCCCGGGGCGTCCGCTTTATTGGAAAACACCGCCTGAATGGTACATGCATCCTGTAAAATGCCCTGCTTCACATTGCCTGCGATGGCCAACATATTGCTGCCTCGTCCGCTTATCAGTATGATGATATTTTTCTTTTTTTTCACGTTGCTACCTGCATCATTTATTTTCTATGGCCAATGTCGGTTCGGTAAAACATATTTTCGAAGGAGAATTGTTTCACTTTGTTGTAGCAGGCTTTTATCGCAGCCTCCAGATGGTCGCCATGAGCTACTACGTTCAACACGCGGCCTCCGGCAGTAACCAGTTTGCCATCCTGCAATGTCGTACCGGCATGGAACACCAGCTCTTGGGAATGTTCCAATCCGCAAATGGGCACTCCTTTTTTGTATGCTTTTGGATAGCCGCCGGAAACAAGTACGACATCCACAAAGGTTCCGGGATGAAATTCCATGGGAAAGGCATCCAGCGTGCCATCAAAACAGGCGAGAACCAATGCGGCCAAATCGCTTTTCAGAGCGGGAAGCACAACCTCGGTTTCAGGATCTCCCAAGCGCACATTGTACTCCAGCAACTTCGGGCCGCCTGACGTGATCATCAGTCCAAAATAGATAATACCGTGAAAATTGAATCCCTCGGCTTTTATACCCCGCATCGTCGGCTCAATCACCTCTTTCTCGATCTGCGTTTTCAAATTATCATCATAAAAAGGAACCGGGCAGAAAGCACCCATCCCGCCGGTATTTGGTCCTTCATCACCGTCCAACAGCTGCTTATGGTCCTGAGATGGCAACAGCAGCTGATAATCATGACCATCGGTAAAGGCCAGGATGGAAAGTTCGTCACCCTCCAAGCGTTCTTCGATGAGGAAATGGGCTTCGGAGCCATAGGTGTCAAAAAGTTCATCCAGATCGGCCAACGCCTGCTCCACGCTATTACACACAAATACACCTTTCCCCGCTGCCAAACCATCATATTTTATCACGCATCTACCCTGCAACTTCTCGATGGCTTCCCTGGGCTGGATGGGAAGTTCCATGCAACAGGATTGTTCCCTTATGCCAAATTCATAAAATTCTGCGGTTGCTACACCGTACTTCTGCATGAAGCACTTGGCAAAAATCTTGCTGCCCTCCAGTTGTGCGCCAGCTGCATCCGGCCCAAAAACCTTAATGGGAGAATCGGCAAAAAAATCGACGATGCCATCAGCCAATGGTACCTCGGGACCCACAAAGACCAATGCAACATCTTCCTTCTGGCAAAAGGCGCGAATACCAGAAAAGTCATCCACCCGGATGGGGACGTTATGGGTGGTGCCGCCATTGCCGGGCAACACAAAAACCCGATCAACCAAGTCGCTCTGCTCCAGTTTCCAGGCGATGGCATGCTCACGTCCGCCGGAACCAATTACTGCTATTTTCATAATAAACCTCTATTTATATTTCTGATATCTCACCGCTAAGTGCGCGAAGGCGCTAAGAGAAATTATCTGTGTTGCAATCTCTTCCAATTTTCTCGTTTCATCAATCCCCTCTTACTTGGCGTTTTAGGGAGCTTTGCGGTGAACCTCGCTCGAAAAACTCATCCTGTGATAATGCTATTACTTATTCCGTATCTCGTTATCGGCCTCGATGAGAGACAGCTTCACGGCAGCGATTTCATCACGGAACCGGGCTTTGAGCCGTTGCAGATTGAGGCTGCGAAGGGCGGCCAGTGCAGCAGAGCTCACATCCAATACCGTTGCGGCGGGGGTTTTTGATGGCATCATCAGGCTGGAATAGGCATTTACCATAATGTCGGTTTTGTCTTTAAAAGGTGGACAATTGAACATCGGCACAACAAGATTTGCTGCCAGAGCGCCACCCAATCCGTTGCTGCGTCCTGCCACTGCTATGACGGCTCCCGGCTCGATAGCGTTGTTATACACCTCTGCCAATTCAAGGATGCGTTCGCCATTTTTGTGGGCAGAGCAAACGCGCATATCCACGTAAATATCGTATTTTTTCAGATGTGCTTTTATCTTTTCACAATGAGGCAGGTCGGATGGCGAGCCCATCACGATGCTCACATAGCCATCCTTGATTAGGCCTGCTTTGAAGAGATTTGCGACCACCCGGGAATTGATATCATTCTGAGGATCCAAAGCCAGCTCTTCCCCGACTATTTTAGCATAGATGTCTTTGTAACGGCGACTGGTTTCTTCTACGATCTCAGTAGGTAAAAGCTGTTTGAATGCGCCGTCTTCTCTGTTGGCCAATAGCCATTGGCGCACAAATTCTTTGTCGATAGAATCCACGTTAAGAGGATTGATATCGTAATCTGCTTTGCTCCAGAAACGAGAAGAATCGGGAGTGTGCATCTCATCGATGAGAATGAGCTGACCATCCAGCAGGCCAAATTCGTATTTGGTATCTACCAGAATGATACCCCGTTCAGCCAGATATTTACTTCCGAAATCAAACAATTCGAGGGCAACCTTCTCCATACGACCGTAGAGTTCTTGAGTTGTCCAGCCTTCCTTCACGATATCGGCTGGTGCGATTTCCCGATCGGATTCTTCTTTGGTTGTGGGAGTAACGATTGGCTCGGGGAAGCGTGCATTCTGGGTTAATCCATCTGGCACTGCCACACCGCTGAATTCTCGTTTGCCTTTTTTGTAGCCCCGCCACATGGAACCCGTAAGGTAGCCACGGACAATCACTTCTACCCGGATTGGCTCTGCTTCTTTCACCAGACTGATGTTGGGATCGACCGTCTTGATAAGATGATTGTCGATAATATGGCGTGTTTTCTCGAACCAGAAATTGGTAATGCCGGTGAGTACTGCACCTTTGTAAGGGATGTAGTTGTTCAGAACATTATCAAAACTTGAAATGCGGTCGGTTACCGCAATAAGACGAGTATCTTTATCTACTCGGATACTGTCGCGCACCTTACCCTTATGGATAACTTTAAGCTGCGGACTATAAAAAGCCTTCAAACAATTCATGGGACTCCTCGATATTATTTATTTGATCGTAACTACGGACATACTATTGCTTAATTGCTCAACTTTTTCTTTCAAGAGCAAACTCACCAAATCACTATCTAGCGCTATTTTATTTGAGAATCTGACCACAGAGTACTTAAGTTCCTCGAGAATATGAGTTCTTAGTGAATCATAATTCCTCTGAAACTTATGAATACCACCATCGATTTCCACAATCAGGCGCAACTCATGACAATAGAAATCTGCAATAAAAAATCGTCGCCGATTATTATGCATAAAATCGATGGGATACTGACGACGAAACTTCAATCCCATAAAATTACGATTCCTGACTAAAAGCCAAAACGCTTTTTCAGCTTCTGTTTGATTTCTTCGTAATCTACGGGCAACAGAATATGCATCCTCTCCCATTGTACTCTCCACACTATATGTTCTTGCTTTCTTGTTTTTTTCTACCTCATCCGTCTCTGCTTCGCAGAGCCACCTTCTCCTGCAAGGAGAAGGAACATCTCCCCTCTCCTCACGGGAGAGGGGCCGGGGGTGAGGTCTAATGCTTAAAATGCCGCAACCCGGTAAACACCATGGCCAAGCCAAGCTGATCACAGGCTTTGATCACTTTTTTATCACGAATCGAGCCGCCGGGCTGAATGATGGTTTTGATCCCCGCTGCAGCCGCAATCTCGATATTATCCGGAAATGGGAAATATGCATCCGATACCAGAATAGCCTTGGCAAAAACGGTTTTGACATAAGCTTCAAAATCGTTGCCCGTATATTCATTTTGCAGATTCTCACGGGCTTTTTCGATAGCCAGTTTGGTGGAGATCAGGCGATTGGGCTGCCCGGCTCCCATGCCAAGCAATTGGTATCCGCCATCCTGCGTCCTGCGCACGATGACAATGGAATTGGACTTCACCTGCCGCATCCCTTTGATGCCAAATTCTATCAGCGCTCTGGATGCATCCAGATCGATGGTTCTTCGGGTCTTCAGCTCCATCTTGCTAAACATGGCTACGTCGGCATCCTGCACCAAAAGCGAACCGGCCAGATATTTCAGATCGAAAGCATTGGCAGAGTTTTGTGGATCGAAGCGAATTACCCGCAGATTTTTGTGGAACATCAGGTATTGCAACGCATCTTCGCTAAAATCGGGGGCAACCACCACTTCCACAAACTTGCGGCGGCTTTTATCCTCGTTGTTCAGCTCGAAAAATGAAACGGTGTGTCGGTTCACCGGCTGATTAAAGGCAACAATAGAGCCGAAAGCCGAAACCGGGTCGCCACCCCAGGCGTTTTCCAGAGCGACCCGCTGATCATCTGCTTCTGCCAGTCCGCAAGGATTGCTGTGTTTTATCACGCTGACGCCGAAACGTCCCAGCTCTTTTACTGCATCTATGGCACCTTGGATGTCGTTAAAATTGTTGTAAGAGAGTTCTTTGCCATGTAAAAATACGCAGTCATAGAGGGATTTTCCGGCAGCTGCATCCCGGTAAATCCACCCCTTTTGATGTGAGTTTTCGCCATAGCGCAATGCTCTGCCGCCGGTAAAATGATAGCGCAAACTCATCGCTCCAGCCTGTTCATCCATGGTTGTGGCTATCAGAGAATCATAGTCGGCAGTGTGGTTAAAGGCTTTGCGCATCAGCTTAAACCGGGTTTTTAATGAAAGGGCGCCGTCGCTGGCTTGCAGTTCGGCAATGATGGTCTGATAATCCTGCACATCGGTGAGAGTGGCCACAAATTTGTAATTCTTGGCGGATGCCCGCACCATGGTTGGTCCGCCAATATCGATGTTTTCGATAAGGGTTGCCAGGTCGGCTCCCTGCGCTTTTACCTTGTCAAAGGGATACAGATTGCAAACCACCATATCTATCGGCTGGATGCCAAGTGCGGCAGCTTCATCGGCATCCCTTTCCCTGTCGAAGAGCAACGCGCTTTCTATGGCAAAACTGATGGTCTTCATCCGGCCGCCAAAGGCTTCGGGATTGCCGGTAACAGAGGAGATATCGACGACGTCGATCCCTGCATTCTGCAAGACCTTCTTAGTGCCACCGGTGGAGATAATCTCACAATCAAAGGTTCGTAAGGTTCGGGCCAACGCCACAATTCCTCTTTTGTCGGAAACGCTGAGCAATGCTCGTTTAATTTTCATTACACCTCATCCTTGATTTTTATAGGCAATGGCTTCTATTTCGATCTCCGCACCCAAGGGCAACGCAGCCACTTGCACCGCTGCACGGGCCGGACATTTTGCATCAAAATAGGTTCCATAAACGCCATTCATTTTCTTAAAATTCGCTAAATTGGTAAGATACACATTCACCTTAACCACATCTGTACGCTGCAAACCGGCTGCATCCAGGATAGCGGTGATATTCTCCAACACCCGTGCCGTCTGTTCCTCGATGGTTCCATTGAGCAACTTTTTGGTTACGGGGTCTATGGGCAACTGACCGGAAACAAAGCAAAAATTCCCAGCCATTACAGCCTGAGAATAGGGGCCAACGGCTGCGGGAGCCAATGGAGTTTCAATGATTTTTTTCATTTTTTCACCTTGTTTATAAAGTGTAACACATAGAAAGTCATCAGACCTTCCAAAGGTTCATCAAAGTGGGCATATTCTCCGGGAATCGATAAATCGGACACCAGTTCATTTGCTTTTTCCAGTGCCTTTGCGAAGAGCTCGGCACCATCATTCTTTTCATTATGTGTAAACACAGGCGTATTCAGCACTGCGTCGATCGTGAGATTCACCGGCATTACATTGGTGAAATCCTTGCAATGCCAATCGCCACTCTGAAAATCAAATTGGTAGCAGGAGAGAAATTTCTCCGCATGCTCAATCACGAAATCCACAGCCTTGATGATGTAACGAAACTCATCTTCCGAGAGGCTGTAATGTAAGTTGAGACGCACCCAGCCAGGTTTCACACCGCTGTATTTATCCACTCCAATCACGCACTGGTAATACCGGGAAATCTCCTTGGAGATGTGTAGAAGCTTGTGACCATAAGGGCCGGCACAGGAACATCCTGCACGAGTCTGGATGCCAAAGAGATCATTCAGCAACGCCGTGATAAACTTTGGATGGAAAACTCTGTCTTTGTGCTTGATGTTAAAGGGAATGATGGTGACCTTTTTGTCTGGATCCAGAGGTCCATACAGTTGCACAGCCGGATTATCTCGATAGTGATCGTAAAATTTCTGCAGATAATAATGTTCGATCTCGTCGATGGTATCCAAACCAACCTTCTCTTTCAGTTGAAACACCAACGCTACTTTGATCGCTTGGATAATGCCCGGAGTTCCGGGCTTTTCCCGGGTTTCGATATCTTCACAATATTTTTCCCGATCCACCGTAACAAAATCCACTGTACCTCCGGCAGCAACCGTGGGTGGCAGGTATCTTTTGTAGATATGTTCGTTAAATACCAGGATGCCAGCCGATCCCGGCCCGCCAATGAACTTGTGGGGCGAGAGGTAAATGGCATCAAAATAGCTTTCATCATCACGGTTCATATCGATCTCGACGTAGGGTGCGCAGGCAGCAAAATCAAAGCAGGCGATAGCGCCGTGCTTATGAAGAATCCGAGCAACATCATACACCGGCGTGCGCACACCGGACACATTTGATGCCGCACTGAAGGAGCCTATTTTTTCCCTGTCGGCGTATTGGGGATCGCTAATAGTCCGCTCCAATGCATCCAGATCGATATAGCCCTCTGCATCCAGAGGAATCTCGATAACTTCGCAGAAGGTTTGTCGCCACATAATTTCGTTGGAATGATGCTCGTAGGGGCCTACAAACACCAGAGGCAATTTCTTGTCAATGCTCTTGAGAAAGGCGGTATGGCACTTTTTTTTCCGGGCATCAGCGTTAATCAGGGGCTCTTTCAGATAATCATTTATACGTTTTTTGGTCGCCGGTGGCCAATAGACACCGATAATCTGCTGCAATTTCGTGATGCCGCCGGTAGCACCAGTGCCATTGAAAATAATTTTACCCGATGCACCGGCATTCACGCAGCGCTTGATTTCATGCTCGGCTTCGTGTAACAGCGTAGTCATGGTTTTGCCCGTGAAGTCATCCTCGGTGTGAGTATTGGCATAACATTGAAGCAACGTGGTAAGATAATTTTCGATGCTGTACAAAGCACGTCCGCTGGCTGTGTAGTCGGCATAGACCAGTGGCTTTGATCCAAAGCACGTTTCAAATGGCATGTTACGTCCAATAATATCACGGCGCAACCACTCCAGTTCCAAGATTCGATCTTCAATTTTCATGTGTTCCCTCAAATTACTTTATTTTTCGATATGTTCCACGATATTGGTAAACAGCTTCAGTCCCTCTCCTTCATCTGGATGGCTGGGATTTTGTCGTTTCAGTTGACCCCAGTTTGGATGGTTATAAAAGCTCAGAAATGCTTCCGGATGGGGCATCATACCCAATATCTGGCCAGTGGGATCGGTGAGGGCGGCGCAATTCAGATCGGCGCCATTGGGATTGGCCGGATAGTCTGATGTCACATTCCCCTCGGCATCACAATAGCTGAGGCAATTGAGGTTTGCATCCACTATTTTTTCCTGGATGACTGCATCTTTGATAATAAGCTTGCCTTCACCATGACGCACAGGGCAGGGCATCATGTCGATACCATCCAGGAACGGAGTGTTACTGGCAGGATTTTTCTTCAAATAAACCCAGCGATCTTCATACTTCGCCGAGTTGTTGCGGGTAAGGGTAACTTCCTGCTGGAATGTTCCACCGGTATTAGGCAGCAATCCCATCTTCACCAAAAACTGAAACCCATTGCAGATTCCCAGGATAAATTTCCCGGCATCAATAAATTCCTGCATCTCTTCCATGAAAGGTTTGCCGCTAGTGAGCTTGCGATATTTCATTTTATTGGCCAGAACCTTGCCGGAGCCAAGGTCGTCCCCATAGGAAAATCCTCCGGGAAAGTTGAGGATGTCAAAGTCGTGAATGGAGACTTTCTCCAGAAATATGTCGTTCAGATGAACGATGGAAGGCTCCGCTCCAGCCAATTTATAGGCTGCGGCCATCTCTTCTTCACAGTTGATGCCGAAGCCGGTGATTACAAGTGCTTTAACCGTTTTCATATATGCCTCATTTCATAGGGAAACATCCTTGTAGGTCTTCCCAGACCTGCAAGGTTTGTTTCCTGTCAAATTCATTTTTTCCATAATATCATTCTTCAAATAATAGTTCTTTCAAAACCATTTCCTGAGGATCATCAGCATGAACAAAGTTCTTGAAGTGTCTAACAGAGTCAAAAACAGATAAAATGCTGGTGTTTTCTATGCAAGGGTCATTCTTAAGTCCAAGGAAATTGAAATATGACGAGAACATCCAATTATCTAAATCTGTTACAATCTTGTGTTTCAGGGGATTTCTATGAATATAACGTACAAGACTCTGATAATAGCTCACATCTGCAACGTGCAGAGCTTTGGCATTTTTTTGGAATAGCGAACCTCTGCGGCCATGGGCTTTGTTAAAAGATTTTGCATAACAATTTAGAAAATTCTTGAAGCTCTGGCGAGCTTTCTTCATATCGCAATTTTTATGAATTCGTACAAACAAATGGAAGTGATTTGGAAGAAGGCAATAGCTCAAAGTATCCCAATGAAGTACCATGTATTCATGATATTTCTTAAGAAAATAGAGATAGTTGTTCGCCGTTACAAAAAGCTTATCGTTATCCGAATTTGCCCTATTGTAAACGTGAAAGCACTTTCCCTGTTCCAGTTGCATTTTTGCTTCTCCCTTTTTTGTTAGCTATCGCAAGGTTTTTGAAAACCTTGCTAACATCCCCTTGTGGCTATCAAACCTTCCAGGTCTGCAAGACCTGGAAGGAAAATCACAATATCTCACTCTTTCACTATATACTCGCAAACATCCTTGTAGGTCTTCCCAGACCTGCAAGGTTTGTTTCGCTCCTGATTTATTTTTTTCATCATTTCTTCTACTCCTGAACCAAGCCATTATCCCAGGCTTTTCGAAGAGTCGCCAGAGGAGCATCTATCACCTTTGTATTGTGATGCAAAACAATCAGCTGCTGAATAGCGGTAACTTCGCCCAGATACTTTGCCTGAGTACCAAAGAGCGCTTCAAAAACGCCTCGGTTTTCAGGTTTCACAGACGCCACAAAACGTGAATGGGATTCGCTGAACAGAGCCACTGTGGTGCTGAAATCGCCCACTGCATCCAGACTGATGTCGGCACCCAGATTGCCGCCAAAAGCACTCTCAGTGAGGGCTACAGCCAATCCGCCATCGCTGAGGTCATGGCAGGATTCCAGCAAAGATGCATCGTTGGCTTTCATGATGGTTTCGTAGAGTTTTTTAGCTGCCTCTTTGCGCACCAGCGGCACATTGGCACCAAGCTCATCAAAGAGCTGATACAGCTCCGATCCTCCCAGCTCGTCATAGGTTTCTCCCAGTTGATACACCAGATCCCCGGGAGCTTTGAAATTGGATGTTACAGTGTGACGCACATCCGCCACTTTGGCCACCATAGAATAGAGAATGGTGGGAGGTACGGAAATCTTTACTTTCCCGGCTTTGAAATCGTTTTTCATGCTGTCTTTGCCGGATGTGAGGGGAATATTGTAAAATGTTGACATGTCAAACAGTGCCTGATTCATCTGCACCAATTTAGCCAGTTTCAGTTTGCCATCGGGATTTGTCTGGGGATGATACAAAGAATCTGGCACGCAGAAATTATCATTCACTGTCCAGAATCGATTGGATGCATCCATCACATCCGGGAGCTTGCCCCCCACGGCGATGATCTGCCGCATCGCTTCGTCAAAGGAACCCGCACTCATCTGGTACGCATCGATATCACCATACCGTGGCAGAATGCCGTTTGATACGGCGATGCCTTCCCAGGAATTGAAATTCAGTCGCATCACCGCCGCATCCTGAGGTGCTTTACCATCGGGCCCCATCAGCGGTTTGATGGTGGTTTTACCCTTTACTTCATGGTCATATTGCCGGATCACATTTTCCCGGGAACAGATGTTCAGACTCCCCATAAGATCATGCAAGGTCTTGGTAAAATCCAGTTTGGATGGCAATTGTGGTTCCTGCAATTGTGGCTTTTTCCACACCGCCTCCATATATTTACGCGGCACCCCGTTGTGTAAAAATTCCATATCCAGATACGCTACTTTTTCTGCGCCATACCGCACATCCAGATACCCGTCTGCGGTAAAGTAACCGATATCGCTCAGCTCAACTTCCCGCTGGGATGCCAGCTCAAACAGGGCTTTGCGATTTTTCTCCTCCACTACCAGAGTCATGCGTTCCTGGGATTCGGAGATGAAGATTTCCCATGGCTGCAAATTGGGATATTTGAGGGGAACTTTTTCCAGGTTTACCACTGCTCCACCGCTGATAGTCGCCAGTTCTCCCACACTGGAGGACAATCCTCCGGCGCCGTTATCGGTGGAACACTTAATTAATCCTTTCACCGCGGCTTCCTGCAAAAAGTCACCCATTATTTTTTGGGTGATGGGGCTGCCGATCTGCACTGCCGACTGTGGCGAGTGTTCATCCAGCTCGGTCGATGAAAAGGTTGCACCATGAATGCCATCTTTACCCACACGACCGCCAGCCATGATTATCAGATCTCCGTCATCGATGGGCTTTTCCCAACTGTGTACGCCGGCAAACGTGTAGGGCATCACGGCACCGGTGCCACAATATACCAGAGGTTTGCCGCTGTACCGTTCATCAAAGATTATCGACCCGTTTATGGTGGGAACACCGGATTTATTGCCGCCGTCTTCGATGCCCTTGCGCACACCGTCCATGATGCGTTTGGGATGCAGCTGTCCAGCCAGCAATTCTTTGTCATAGTGCGGTGGACCAAAGCAAAGAACGTTGGTATTAAAGAGCAGTTTCCCGCCGCCGATGCCGGTTCCCAGGGGATCCCGGTTGTTACCCAGGATGCCAGTGATGGCTCCGCCGTAGGGATCTATGGCAGAGGGAGAATTGTGGGTTTCTACTTTCCACACAAATACCGAGTTGTCGTTGATCTTCACCACTCCGGCGTTGTCGGTAAAGATTTTCAGAAGCCAGTTGTTCCCGGCATCTGTCAGCCGTTGACGGATGATCTCCGTGGATTTGCGGATGTAGGTTTTAAAGAGGGAATCGATATCTATCTCTTCGCCGGTTTCTTTGTTAATGTAGTGAATCATGGCCGAAAATTCTTTGTGCTTGCAGTGTTCGCTCCAGGTTTGGGCAATCACTTCCAGCTCGCAATCGGTAGGATCGGCCGGCAAACCTGCATCCCGGCGTTTTTTCTGCATCTCTTCATCGGCAAAACGGGCTTTTACCGCCAGCATCTCTTCCAGGTTTAAAGACAGCACCATCTCCCTGGAGAGCTTCACCAGCTGTTGGTCTTCGATGTCCAGACTGATGGTTTTCATCTGGTGCTCACCACTGATGCTCACATGAGGCACGTAGTCCACCTGGCCGGTAAACACACCGTATTCAAAGTGCTGAATCATTTTATTTCCCAGCACCCGTTGGGCCAGTTCCTTCAATTCATCGTCACTCAGAGAATTTTCCAAGAGATAGATGTTTTCAGTGTAAATATGTTGCGTGGTGGTATCCAGCGGCAAATCCAGAATATCCTTCAGGGTTTTTTGGGCCGAGACTCCCTCGTCATCCGTTACTCCAGGTTTTTGGGCCACAAGCACGAAGGATTTGTAAAAATCATTTTGATAAAAGGAGTTAATATAGACATCGTGAATCACTTCATCCTGCAAACCCTTTTTGGCAAAAGTGGCTATTTGATCTTCGGTGAGATCGTACATAATAGTGAAGATTTTACCGGTTTTCACGGCGCCGGTATCGATGCCCAAAAAGTTCTTCGCCTCTCTGCGAATTCCTTCACCAGCTACGTCTCGGATAAAATCTTTCAGAAGAATCTGAATTTGATTTTTCAAAATACTCTCCATATATCGTTTTTCATTTTTTATACTATTATGTCAGGATGCAGGCCATCTGCGGCCCGCATCCTGAAATTTCCCTTTTATTTCATCAGGATCATCTTGCGAACATCCTGAGAATGATCGGTTTTCAATCGATAGAAATACATACCTGATGCTACCGATTTGCCGGCAGAATCTTCCCCATTCCAAACCACTGAGTGCTTCCCGGCGGAGCGATATCCTTCTAAAAGGGTTCGCACTTTTTGGCCACGGGTGTTATACACCGCTATCTGCACATCTGCATCCTTGGCAAGATTGTAACAGATAGTGGTTTCCGGATTGAAGGGATTGGGGTAATTCCCGGTTAAACAACTGGTTGCAGGAATCACCACGGGATTTCCGGTATTGGTAAAATGATACTGGAAGTCCAGAGTGAATGTTTCATCCTGAGGTACCGTTATCATTTCTGCCAATTCAGGATCGAAGCTGTCTTTGGTGCACCACACATAAAAATAGGTGCAGGCAGCTACGGGCAGTGAATAAAAGCCGGCAGCATCCGTGAGAGTACTGAACATCCCGGCCTGAATCGTCGCTCCTGCTACTGGTTCTTGATTTATGGCCGAAGTAACCGTGCCTTCGATAGTTCCCCAGGCGGGAGATAGCGTTGTGTAATGTGACTGCACTTCTGTTCTACTGAGAGCACGTTCATAGATGCGAAGCTCATCAACCACACCGTCGATTGTGTTCTGGTTGTCATTACCAATCCAGAAACCGTTCCAGGCAATCGGAGCAGTCACATTTTCCCGGGCACCCAGCTGGATACCATTTTTGAAGAATCGTGCTGAGCCATTATCGTAAATATAGGTAAAGTGTTGCCATTCGCCAACCATCATTCCCTCGCTGAGGGTTGCTGGTGTAAAACGTGTCCCCGTGTTGGTTCCCACGTAGATAGTGCTTTCGTTGGTAAGGTGGAAATTAAAACCGTCCCAACCACCAGGTGCACGCATCTGACAATTCCAGTTAGAAGCACTTTCAGCCAATAACCACCAGCTTACCGAGAAACGGGTTGCCGGTTCGGTAAAAATGCCATCAAAGCTCACATATTCGCCATCTTCATCCATGGTCACACCCTGGCCATCCACCCCGGATGCATAGGCAACATCACCAATCAATGTACCATTAAATCCGTTAGGGCCGGCATCCAGCACGTCTCCATTGAGGGGATACCAGGCAACGATGTCGGTGAATTCCGATGATCCGTCGGTATAGGCCAAAGAAGATACCATGCTGCTTCCGGTAGTATAGGAGGCAACCACTGCCGCAGTGTGCTCACCATCACCGTATCCTGTAAGGTCAAAGCTGGATTCGGTAGAAGTGCCCACTGGGGTTGTCATGTCATCGACATAGATTTCATATTCCACGAATTGCCGATTCCCGGCGTCGGCAGGCACTGCATCCCAGCAGAAGAGATAATCGATCACCCCGAGGCCGGTAACTCCGGTGAGTAACTCGTTGAGCTCAACCGTGAGGCTGTAAGGTTCATTGATCTCGATGTCTGTTTCTTGGTAGGATGCAAAGTTCTCCAGGTTCACGCTGATGGTATAGGTTCCTTTCCACACTGCATCAAAGGTAGCCGAACCTGATTCATCTGCGATCATTTCATAGTGGTAGATGCTATTCACGCACTCTTGATTGGTCAAAGTAATCACCGCACCTTCGGCGCTGTCGCCGGAGTTGGTATTCACCGTAATCTGAGCGGTGGTCGTCATATCTTTTGTTAAGACGTTGGAGAAAGTTGGTGCAGCCTGCTGACCGCCAGAATATTGAGCAATCACGGCATAGCGATATTGTCCGGGAGGAACGATCGTCCAGATAATGTCGTTGTAGGATGTCCCTGAGATATTTGGCGCAATAGTAACCCAATCCTGCCAATTTTCTTCCTCCCCGTATTCACCCCAAATAATGTTGTAGCCCAACAATTCCCGAGATGCGGAATTCGTACTCTTTTGCAATGTTACATCGGGAGCGTTGGGCATTTCCCAGGTTATGGTAGCTGAGCCGTCTGGATTTTCTTCCGCTTCCACATCTATTGCTGCGAAGGTGTATTCCTGTAATTCCAGCGTGGTGTTGGTCACCCCCCCCTCAGTTACCGTTACTTCCTGAGTGCTGGATGCATACCCTTCACAGGTTGCACTCATGATAAAGCTGGCCGGATGAACTTGCATGGTAAATTCACCGGAAGCATTTGTTGTGGCATTATACACACCGGCAATGACGGTGGCATCGGGCAATGGTTGCTGTGTAACCACGTCTTTTATGACACCCTCCAGGGTTCCCCAGCCGCCGATTTCATTAAATCGTAAGAGTTTTACATCTGCCAGCAAATGCTCGGCATTGCGTACCCGGGTTCTGTTATCAAAAATCATGTACCACTGCTGATCATTGATGAGATCAAATTCATGATTTCCAGCAGGTTCTGTATTATCCACATTAAAGGCACAACAGGGAATATCATCGATATAGGATTGATAATTGAGATCATTCATCATCATGAAATTTACCGTCCCAATATCCTGAGGATCATAATAACCACAATAGTAGAGGTCATCCAAAACAATGTAGCCAAAATCCAAATGCTGGGGCACGGTATAATCGACCACCAGGCGGTAGTCATCGGTTGTATCCTGAGGAGGATCGACCACGGCTATATCAAAGCTGGGCATAGATTGATTTGTATGAAATTCATATTCATACACACCGCCGTCCTCGGCATTTTCCACCAGCAGTTGATATGATGTCACATTACCGGCCAAAGATTGCAGTTTGGCGTAATAAGTGCGGGCTTCCCCAACGATAAAAGTATAACGCCCTTCGTCATTGGTATATCCGGCATTATCAAAGACGATATTGCCATTTTCTACTCCCAGTGTGATTTTTGCGCCATCTATGGGAACATCGTTTTCATCAAAGGCATACACGGTGATGGAGGCAGAACCTTCGGAATAACGATCAGTTACGGATGTCAGCAAACCATCACTGCGAATTTCAAAAACCGAGCCAAAAACCTTACCCCAGCCATTTTCATAGAGCAGTGGATTGTTCAGCGCGCCGCCATCATAATGAATCCAGTCTTCATCCCAAAATTCGTTCCATGTATGATCTCCCGAGATACTGAGGATGCTGGTAGCCGGGATAAGAGCAGCCCTCAGCGCTGCGGCCCGTAAATCTGCGTGCTCGCCACAACGACCGATGTGCTTCTTATATATACGCACTGGCTGATGGGGACGCTCGGCATTAGAGGTAAAAACCATTGTCTGGGAAATCCAGTGTTCTATCGCCCCCACAGCACTGGAGACATCAAAGGAAAAATGATTTGCCACCGAACAATTTTCTAAGGCATATTTCAGCTTGGGATAGCCCTCATCGTGATGATTATAGAGATAGTCCCGCCAGAAAAAACCGCCATCCGGACCTGTAATGTTATTATTGTGAGAGGAGTTGTTTTCCACCACTTCGGGATCAATATAGGCGGGAATTTCATCGGTTATCTTGGGATCCACCAGATACATGTAGTAAATATCCCGTGGAACTTCCACCTGAGACAGGGTACCGTTCTGATCTTTCTTCCAATATCGTGTTGTGGAATAATAATCGTCATCGGTCATTGAATTTCCATAATCCACAATTTCCACATAGCTCAAATCCTCGTCGGTTTGATAGATAAGATGAGCATTATCAACCACCAACTGCGGTTCTGCCCACTCCGATATCAGATAGGAGGTGGGGAGCACTGCCACACAGAAAGCAATTTCATCAATGAAAGGATCCACCGCATCCAGAATAGGTTGAGCCCAGACATCCTGCTTGGTTTCAGGCATGTTTACCAGGGTAGAGCGTAACCGATTTCGTACCCATGATGGTGCTTTGTTCAATGCTGCCTGGGCTGCATCGGTGAGAGGCCCATAGTCTTCCACGCATGACAAACCCGGGGCATTGTTATCATAGGCAGCACCCACAAATTTGTCTGAATGGAGCCAGAGATTAAAATGAAGAGAATCGATCACCGTCCATTCATCGCGATTGATAGAGGTTCCCGACGGCTCTGGATGGCTCACGGGGGGACGCTTTACGTAGGGTTGAGCAACTCCCGCACTGGAGACAGCTTCTTCTTCCGGAACCCAATTTGTAAGTCCACGCACATCCTGCTGTGCAAAAACAACACTTAAAGAAATGAAGAAGATTAAGCAAACAACAACTCGTTTCATTTTCCCCCCTTTTTTTTATTATTTATTTGTATCGGTATAGCGCAATGTCGTTGGATGACACCCTTTTGTTTCAATCGTTATCCCGGATTTTGGCAGGATGCATCCGGCAACCTGGGCTTCAAAGCCCATTTCACCCATGCGGGTTATCGCGCTGTCGGCATCTGCAGGGCGCACAATCACGATCATGCCATTACCCATATTCCATATACGATAGGCCTGTTCTTCACTGATTTTCCCTCGCTCCTGGAGATTTTTTACAAAGTCCGCCGGTGCAAAGATGTTGGTAAGTTCCGCTCCCAGGCCGGATGCTTTGAGCGCACGGCCCAAGTTGTCTGCCAATCCACCGCCAGTGATGTGGGCGATGCCGGTAGGCAGGATGCCGTGTTCTACCAGGTCGGTAATCATGCGGGTGTAGATAATAGAAGGGGTGAGCAGCATTTCGCCCCAGGTTTTTTCATCATCATACTGCGTAGTATGCCAATCATTACCAAAGGCATCGGTCATCACCTGGCGCACCAGGGAAAAGCCGTTACTGCGGAAACCGCGGCTTTTGAGTGAAATGATGATGTCGCCGGCATGAACTGCGGTTCCGTCGATGGGCCCGTCCAATACATCAGGTAAGATGCCGATGGCAGTGGCGCACCAATTGAAATGCATCTTATCGCCATAGCCGTTCATGCGAGGGCCCAGTTCGGCGATTTCGCCGCCAGTAACGGCGACCCCGGCCAGAGCAGCGGCTTCATGCAGGCCCTGCATCATTGCATCTATGATGTGATAATCCAGAAAATCCAGATCGATGATATTGGAAATGCTGGTAGCTTCAAAACCGTTGGCGGCCAGATCATCCACCGTCATGGCCATCAAATCGTGGCCGATAGTATGATAGATGCCAGTGCGCTCGGCCAGCTCTATCTTGGTGCCGACACCGTCTGAGCTGATGCCGATGCGGGCATCTTTGAACTTGAGAACATTAGAGAATGCACCATCCACCCCGATGCGCGGCTCGCCAGCCTTTCCAGCCCGATTGACAAAGGTTTTCTTTGCCCAACTGTAGGCGTTTTTTGAGCAGGCATTGCCCAGATCGATATCTACGCCACTGTTTTTATTATTCATGCTTCGTCCTAATTATCTTTTTGGTTATGTTCCTGGTTGTCGGAACTTTCGGTACCCTGATAGATATCGTGCACTTTGCCTTCCCGAATGGAAAGGGCAGAGACGAGCTCCAATTGTGCATTTTCGTGGAAATCCTTTATAGATGTAACACCACAGGTTCCCATAGATGACTTTATCTTGGAAAGAGTTTCTTCAAGATTATCCCGCAGACGTCCTGCATACTCTACCATGCCTTCAACCCCTTCCACAAACTTGGCTTGATTGTAGCGTTTGCTTTTCCATTCCTGAGCTCGGGCAGAGCCTTCGCCCCAGTAGGGTTTCATCACCCGGTTGTTCACAACAATCTTGTCGGTGGGAGATTCTTCCATCCTGGCAAAATAGCGACCCATCATCACATAGTCGGCACCCAGAGCCAGAGCGATGGTGACATCTTTTGTGCTGGTCACGCCACCGTCTCCAATTACCGGAATGTATTTGCCGGTGCGTTGGAAATATTCGTCACGGGCCGCAACCACATCAATAATGGTAGTTGCCAGTCCTCGGCCAGTACCTTTCTGCTCCTGCGTGATGCAGATAGAACCGCCACCCATACCCACTTTGATAGCAGCAGCGCCGGCATCCACCAGATAGTAAAAGCCCTCTCTGGTAATGATGTTCCCACCGATAACCGGAATGTGCGGGTAGTGTTCCCGGGTCCACAAAATGGTATCCCGCTGATACTCGGTAAAGCCGTCGGAAGAATCGATGGCAACCACATCCACCTCAGCATCGGCCAAAGCGGGAACCCGCTCTTTGAAATCGTGAGTGTTTATGGCAGCAACGGCCAGAAGACGCTTATTATCATCGTGGACTTCCAGAGGATATTCTACCTGGTCATCAATATCTTTGCGGAAAATCATAGATGAGAGTTTTCCATCGCTATCTACTATGGGCAGCACGGATTTATGACTTTCCAGAAGCACGCGGTTGGCCTCTTTCAGGTCGGTGATATTCACTCCCACTTCCACCAATTCCCGTGGCACCATACGATCTCGAACCAAGGTGTCGGCATGACGGGAAAGATCGTAATCCCATTTGGAAATGAGACCCAGGAAATAGCCATTGTCATCCACCACAGGGAAGGTGGAGTGACCGGTTTCTTTGCGCACGGCAAACATTTCGGCTATCGTCATATCGGGGCTCATGGTTTTGGGTGTTACAAATCCTGCTTTGTGCTGTTTTATTTTTTCTATCATCGCAGCCTGAGATTCGATGGTCTGGGAACAATAAATAAAGGCTGCACCACCCATTTTTGCCAGCTCAATGCCCATGGTTTCACCCGATACCGACTGCATGGCAGCCGACACCAGAGGTATATTGAGATAGTATTTTTTGTTATCGTCTTCTGCGTACACCAAAGGCGTGCGCAGAGAAATTTTATCGGGAGATGTATCCCGGGTACTGAGCCCCGGCAAAAGACGAAATTCCATCAGCGTCCGGGATGGTTCCCAGATGATTGATTGAGCCATAAAAACCTCACTTTTTCTTTTAACCAAAATATCACTCAGACTTTTCAGCCAAGGATTTTTTTCTTCGGATCAGAGTCGCTTTTTAAACGATCATCTCCACATCATCGATTTCGTATTTTTTCTCACAATAGGCACATCGTACGATTTTCTTATCCTCCGACGACAGAGTAAACCGTGATTTAATGCCCTCGATATTGGTGATACACTTGGGGTTTGGGCAGACGATAAGACCATCAATTTCCCGGGGAATGGTGAGTTGCTGTTTGCTCACAACAGCAAAATCTTTGATGATAATAAGCGATGCTTCAGGAGCCAGCATGGCAATCACATTTACCTCATCGGCAGAGAGCACACGGTTTTCAATTTTAATAATATCTTTTCTGCCCAGTTTTGCACTGGTGAGATTCATGCCGATCATCACAGAATTTTCCCCGGTAAGATTCACCAGATCAACCACTTTCAGAACCTTCCCCGCCGGAATGTGATCGATCACAGTTCCATTTTTTATCGCGTTTACCTTTATCAGTTTCACCGGTTTCATCTATACCTCCCCCATCAAGATGGAAATGATTGCTTGACGCGTATATACGCCATTTTTCGCCTGCTGAAAATAATAGGCATATTGGGTTACATCCACGTCGGTGTGAATCTCGTCAACCCGTGGCAGGGGATGCATCACCCGCAGATTATCCTTTACCCCATCCAACATGGATTTGCGCAGGATGTATGATCCTCTGGCCTTTTCATACTCTTCGGGATCAGCAAAGCGCTCCCGCTGCACCCGGGTTACATAAAGAATGTCCAGGTCGTCGAGGTTTCCATCCAGCTCCGGACATTCTTCAAACTGGATGTTTTTCTCTGCCAGATCGTCCTTTATGTAGGATGGCATCTGCAAAAAAGAGGGTGAGAAGAATTTGAATTTTGCGCCAAACAGCGCCATAGCCTGCGCCAGAGAATGTACGGTGCGACCGAATCGCAGGTCTCCCGCAAGGCCGATAGTAAGATTTTCCAATGTACCCTGAGTTTTTACGATAGAGTACAAATCAAGCAGCGCCTGAGTAGGATGCTGGTTTGCACCATCACCGGCATTTACCACCGGAATGTCCACCACTTCTGCTGCATAGCGGCTGGAGCCTTCGATGGGACTGCGCATGATGATGATGTCGGCATACTGGGCGATAGTGAGCAGAGTGTCGGCAAAGGACTCGCCCTTTTGCGCCGAGGTATTTTTGGTTCCGCTCATTATCACGGTGTTGCCATTCATCCGCTTCATGGCAGTATCAAAGGAAAACATCGTACGGGTGGAAGGTTCAAAGAAGAGCAGTGCGGCCAGTTTACGCTGCATATCAGGCACGATGTTGCCTTTTTCTATTTCTCCGGCAATGTCCATTAAATGAAGGATTTCATCCTTCGATAAATCTCGCATTGAGATCAGATTTTTCATCGTTTCTCCTTATCTATCTTTCTCTCTTTTTTTCTCATTTCTCATTTCTACCCCTGTAGGCCGTCCATGCCCGTTGGCGATAGATTTTTGCTTCGGCTTGTGGGTCTGTAGCATTCAGGATGCCGCGGCCTACGATGATACAATCTGCGCCACCGCTCACCGCATCTTCCACGCTGATATACTGTTGTCCCATGGCGTCAGACCCTCTTTCCAGCTTCACGCCGGGCATCAGCAATACCTGGTTTCCGGGGAATTTTGCCTTAAACCGCCGGATGTCTTCCACCGAGCTGCCATGGCCGATAAAACCGGCAACCCATTGAGGATTTTTCTTGGCCGCTTCAAAGCATTTGCGGGTGTACGTTTCATTTAGCAAATTCCCTTTGCTGCTCATGCGGGCAAGTACAAACCCGGCGTGACCTTCGATGCCTTCAAAAAGTCCTTTCAAAATCATCTCCCCGGCAACCATGTGAACGGTTACATACTCCGCCCAGTCTGCAATTTTGTACACGCCGTTACGAAATTGATGCCGCACCGTGTTTCCAATATCGGCAAATTTACGGTCTTCAAAGATCAGGAAATTCTGGCGGGATGCATACTGCTGCAGCCGGGGTACGAAGGTTTCGTCATAGTCGTCGATGATATCCACGTGGGTTTTCAGCATCACGATTTCATCACCAACTTTATCCAGCATGCCGAAGAACTCTTTCTGAGTTGTTACATCAAGCGAGAGCACAAGGTTAGATTGTTTTTCTTTCATCTTGTCCAAAAGCTTCTGTGTGAGGGGATTGGTATAGACATCCTGCTCTACCGGCTTGGCAAGACTGCTTGTAAAGGCTTCCACTTCTTTCACTTTTTCATCGGAAATAAGTCCCTTGCTTTGTAGCAATTCCACGATTTCATCCAGAGAAATAAGACTGTGCAGATTGTATCCCATTGCGCCCAATTCCTCTGCGCCATTGGCACTGCGATCGATCACTACAACAAAATCTTTTACAACTACACCTTCTTTTTCGTAAGCTTCGGCAGTTTCTACCTTGCTGGCGCCTGTGGTGATAAGATCATCGATTACCAGGCATACATCGCCTTTTTTGTATTGGCCGATCACGTTTTTTCCCGTGCCGTAAGCCTTCTCTTCCTTGCGCATGTAGATGAGGGGTTTGTTGAGTTTGGCCGATACCAGCGACGCTATAGGCAGCGCCGTGTAGGGGATGCCGGTGAGCACATCAAATTTCATGTCTTTGATTTTATCCGCCAGTAATTGGGCCACGCCGTCCAAAATCCCGGGATAGCTGATCATATCCCGCAGATCAAAGTAAAAGGGCGATTCCAATCCGCTTTTGAGGATGAAGGAACCAAATTTCACCGCGCCGATACGTTGCAGCTCCAACACAAATTCTTCTGTTGTCATACTCTCTCCTTGCTTCGTTCACTCTTATATTTATCATTCTTCATTCTTCACTTCTCATTTCTCATACACTTCCCCATCAATGATGGTATAAGCCAACGATGCGGCTATAGACATCCCATCAAAGGGAGAGTATTTTGCCTTGCTTTGGAAAAAACCACTGATCACCGGCGGAAAATTGTGAACATCGAGAATCGCCAGGTCTGCCAGATAACCGGGTTCTATTTTTCCCACGTTGCTGATACCAAAAATTTCAGCTGCATTGCCGGCAATGAGTTTGTAGTATGCATCCAGAGAAATCTCGCCATCTGCCACTAATTGATAGGTCATGGGTATGGCTGTCTCCATTCCGGGGATACCCGATGGTGCCGTGGCATATTCCTGAAGTTTTTCGTCTAAACTGTGGGGTGCATGGTCGGAGCCAAGACAGTCGATCACACCGCGTTTCAGTGCATCAATCAGCGCAAGACGATCGGCTTTGGCCCGGAGAGGCGGATTCACCTTTCCAAAATTTCCTACCAGCTTCAGCATTGTGTCATCCAGCAAAAGGTGATGGGGCGTAACTTCGCAGTAAATGTGGTCACACTGGGCCTTGGCAGCTTCGATGAGAGACAGCTCTTCCTGAGTGGATACGTGGCAAAGATAGAGTTTATTACCCACCTTTTGCGCCAGATCAAGCACCAGTTTTGTGCCCTCGATAGCCGCCTCGCGATGGCGGATCATGCCGTGAAATTCGATTTCCATCTCTGGCGCCATAGCCGCCCATTTATCCAGTACCGGCTGATACTCGCTATGCACCAGCACTACTTTGTTAAATTCCTTTGCCAGTTGAAAAACAGACTCCAGCAGTGCAGGGTTGGTAACTACTTCATTGGAACTTGATCCTGCCAGAAAGACCTTTATCCCCACCACATCGGCAGGATTATCAGCCAGAATAGCCCGCAATTCATCCAAGTTATCGGTAGTAGCGCCCAGATGCAGATAGTGGCGTACATAAGCATCTTCAGCTGCTTTGCGTTTTGCATCCAGGCCGGATGCTGATGTGGTAGCCGGGATAGTGTTTGGCATATCCATGATGGTTGTAATGCCCCCGGCGAGAGCTGCGTAGGATGCGGTTTTCCATGTCTCCTTGTAGGCAGCTTCAAGATCACGCACATGCACATGAGGATCTATCATGCCGGGAAGTACAACCAGATCGGTGCAGTCCAGCAGCTCATCGTGTTCCGGCTTCTCTGAGCCAACGTAGGAGATAATATTGTTATCTATGAGTATGTTGCACTGGCCAGATGCCGTGGTGCAATTGGTTAATAATCGTTTCATGTTACCTCTTTTTTACCGTGGAATATTTTTACCACGAATGCTTACTAATTTAAACACTAATTTTCACAGATCAGTTCAGTTTTTTTTTACCGTAGACGTTTATCACACCACAATCCGTTCATACTTCAAACTACTTGTTTTGAAGTTCAAAATGATACCGAGACGTTTTCCAGTAGCCTTAAGGTAGTTTATCACTTGTGCCCGATGAATATCGGAAATTGCATCAACGGTTTTCAATTCAAAAATCACATCATTCTCTACAAGTATGTCGCAGATATAATTACCAACGATTTGTTCTTCAAAATGGACAGAGATTGCTTGTTGCTCCTGTGCAAAAACACCTTCACGATCAAACAAAAGCATCAACGCATTTTCATATACTTTTTCTAGAAAACCGGGTCCCAGTTTGGAATGCACTTCCATAGCTAATCCAACAATTTTGTATGACAGTTCAGGATACAGTAACTTGCTCATGCCTCCTCCTTACCTACAAAACAGGATGCCAAATACATCACACATAGCGCAAGCACTTATCCCATAATACGAATAAATTTGTGCTATTCGTGGTTTCACTTCCATAAACATTAATACTAATTCGTGCCATTCGTGGTTTCTCTTTTCCTAAAACTCAATTCGTTTGCCAGTGGCATCACGATGATATCTGCCAAATTCCGTAAGCTGAACAACATACTTTTTTGGCATCACAGGCCCTTCCACGCAGAGACGAATGCCGATAGGATCGACAGTGCAATTACCGCAAATGCCGATGGCACACTTCATGTAACGCTCAAACAAAAACTCATATTCGTAATCAGCCAATTCCGACATCAGAGCTTTCATCATCATCTCAGGTCCGGCAGCATAGACGAAGTCAAAGTGCTCGGATTTAAGGAGATTACGGGCCAGATCCACCGATGTTCCCTCCTGCCCCAGGCTTCCGTCCTGAGTGATACTCTGGTACCGCACTCCCAAATGGCGAAAACGATCACAGAAGACCAGATCCTCTTTGGTTCTGGCACCGTTCACCACCGTCACGTCAGCCCCGACATCCAGCAAAGTACGCGCCAGATAATAAAGGGGAGGGGTTCCATAACCGCCACCAACCAGAAGTACTTTTTGGTTTGATATAAAAAAAGAGGAACCATAGGGCCCTCTTATAGACAGAAAATCTCCTTCCTGCTTTTCAAACAGACGGGTGGTAAACTCGCCGACTTTTTTTACCGTGATGGAAAATTCATCGGCATGGCAATCTGCAATGGAGAAGGGCTTCTCCCCCCCCTCAAAGTCGGTAAGCATGATAAACTGCCCCGGCCTGGCACCAAGATTGTGCTTGAATGTATAGGTATTTATCAGCTCGGTTTCCCGGGTGATTCTGGCAATCTTCAGAGTTACTCGTTTATCCATCTATTCTCCTTCTTCAGGATTCTCATTTCTCATTTAAAGAATCGGCTCCAGCCGCGGGATGTCATTAATGGTCTCGTATCCCATCTCGTCCAGATAGGCAAGGATTTCCTGATTGATCATATTGAAGACTTCGATGCCACGATAGTAGATCGCCGTACCAACACCGATAATCTGCGCACCGGCCATCCACATCTCAACCGCGTCATTGCCGTAGGTTACGCCGCCCATTCCCAGGATGGGAATATCGATCGCTGAGGAAGTTTGATAAACCAGCTTCAGTGCAATGGGTTTTATACAGGGGCCACTGAGCCCGCCAAATTTATTGTGGAGTACGGGTTTCACCATTTTAGTATCGATGAGCATGCCAGGCCCCACGGTATTGATCATGCAAAGGCCGTCGGCACCTGCATCCTGAGCTGCACAGGCAATACTCACGATGTCATACACATTGGGTGACAGCTTTGCGATTACCGGTTTTTTTGATATCCCTTTGACCGCACCAACGATCCTGCCAACTTCCTCCGCCGATGCTGCCAGCGGAATGCCAAATTCATCAAACACGTTGGGGCAGGACAAATTGAGCTCCAGAAAATCTCCGGCAGATTCGTTTACATGATGGGTAAGTTGCAGAAAGTCATCCATATTAGTAGCAAAAACGCTCACGATAACTGGTGTATCGGAGCGTTCTTTGAAGTCATTTACTTCACGCAATCCATCCTGGATGCCGGGATTACACAATCCCATACAGTTAAGGAATCCACCCTCAAAACCCGCCATCACCGGGCCTTTGTGCCCTGTGCGTGGTTGCAAGGTGAGAGATTTGGAGGTGATCACTCCGGCACCATGAACAGCGGAGTAGCTCATGCCGGAATACGACATGCCCATCACCCCGGCTGGCAAGACAAGCGGAGAGTCTACCGTTACACCTGAAAATTTGGTTTGCAATCTGTTATGCATATACCCATCCACACTTTTTTTCATCAGTTTATTCTTTTGAATAACTCTCTTTACTGACTTGCTTTACCAAAAAAAAATCCTGCTTCAACCGGTCAACGATTAAAACAGGATTAAATCCATTTTACGTCTAAGTAAGCCTCATATCAGCATCTACGATATTCACTTTTTTCCCGAGTCATTGGTTTCTGGAATCACCCAATAATCCTGCGATTATTTTCCCGGATGCATCGCCACTTCCGTAAAGTTGCTTTTTGTAGTCAGGATGCATAACTCGGGCCCTGGCGAAGTTTTGCAGGATGCGTGTTCGTGAAGCCCCGCAGAGAAGGTTAAATCCACCTTCTACCAATTCCACCCATTCTGTTTCATCCCGCATAGTCAGGCAGATTTTCTCAAAGAAGTAGGCTTCTTTCTGCAGGCCACCACTATCGGTCATTACCATCTGGCAATGCTGAAGCAGCCAGACCATCTCCAGATAGCCAACCGGTTCTATGAGATGCAGATGAGCGTAATCGTGTTTGATGTCTGATGCTGCCAGAATCTTTCGGGTTCGTGGATGCAGCGGCAATACGATGGGTGTATCTGCACTGATGTCCCCCATGGCCCGGAATATTGCTTTCAGGCGCGTGGGGTCATCAGTATTTTCTGCCCGATGACAGGTTGCCAGGATAAATGTTTCGGGAAGCTCAACATTTGGTTTCTTGCTCAATGTTGCATAAAAAAGTGCAGCATCATACATCACATCACCACAATTTGTGATGGTAGCATTGATATTCTCATAGCCCTCTTTCCGCAGGTTCACGACCGCCGTCTGGGTGGGACAGAACAAAATATCGCTGATGCGGTCGGTAAGGATGCGGTTTATCTCTTCCGGCATGTTCATGTTAAAGGAACGCAGTCCGGCCTCAACATGTGCTACCTTTATGTGCAGTTTCTTGGCGGCCAATGCCCCGGCAATGGTGGAATTTGTATCGCCATACACCAGCACCCAATCAGGCTCTTCTGTTAATAATACCTTTTCAATCTCTTCCAGCATGCGTCCTGTCATAGCACCATGCCCCAGACTGTTTATGGCCAGATTATAGTCAGGTCGGGGAATCTGCATCTGGTCGAAGAATATCTCGCTCATATTGGCATCGAAGTGTTGGCCGGTATGCACGATCACTTCGGTGATATCGTCATGTTTTGCTACTTCGCGACTCACAGCCGCTGCTTTGATAAACTGGGGTCGTGCCCCGATAATGGTGAGGAGTTTCATAGGTTTTCCTTTAGTATTTCTTGCAGGCATTGTATTGAAAAATGAGCTTTAACGTGTTCATATCCGGCTTCACCTAATGCTCTTCTCGTATCTTCTGAACCCATGAGTTTCAAAACGCTATCTACAAAATCATTTGTTTCCTTAGCAGCTATCAGTTGCTCACCAGATTCAGCCATTATCGATTTAGCAACATTCTCGGTAGTAACGACTGGTAGCCCAACAGCCATAGCTTCGAGAACTTTATTTTGGACACCAGCAGAGAAGAACATTGGCGCTAAAAACACATCTGCATTTCTAAGCTCAGAGTAGATATCTTCCACAAAACCGTGAATTATGGTGTTGCTTTTGCCATGCAGAGCCTTCACGCTTTCAACTGGATGCGCTCCTAAAACATGAAACTCTAAATCCATTTTTAGAAGGATTTTCGGCATAAGCTTGTTAACAACGAACTCAACAGCAGCAATATTATGCGCAATAGACATATTCCCTACAAAAATGATTTTTCCCGTGGAAGAATAATCGCTTTTGGGCTCGTAGATTTCTACAGGATTTGGAACACGCAATACTTTATGATTATCTTGCAATCCCAAATTTATAATATCTTCATCAGAAATGAACCAACCCTGATCAAATTGATTGATGATTTGTTTTTCATATTTTCGGGTTCTTTTCATTTCCCAACCAAAGAAAAGCTTAGTGATCAAATCCTTACGGTGTGGAAGAGAACGCTCGTATTCCATGGATATAGCGTCGGTATAATCAATAATTTTCCTAATATTGAGATCTTGAACCATGGGCGCCATTCGTATAAGATGAGTATAAATGATCTCAATATCCTTCTCTTCTACAACATCTCTTATCCTTTTTTTCAGAGATGGAAAATTGTAGTAGTTTACCTGAAAAGGTATACGATTGAAGAAACCTTTTGCAAATTGGATTAAATGCTGTTTCTTTGATTTGTGAAACAAATAAACATCATCACAATAGTTGAGAAGTTCATCTTTAAATTTCAGCTCTCCAGGATCTTCAATTAGACTGAGCAAGGTTACATTGTATAACTTCCCCAATTCCTTAAGAAAGAAAAATGTTCGGACTTTATCTCCTCTATCAGGTGGATATGGAATTCGTGATGTAAGTACTAACAGATTCTTCATATTTCACCTATATGTATTCGTTTTTTAAAATCTCGGCTTCCAAGATAAGAAAGTCGGCAAAATCTGAGAAATCCCATTTGCTTTCGATAATCCCGATATTTCTTTATTGCATATAAGATATTTGACAAATAACTCAAGTTACCAAACATCCGATAAAATGCAGCACCTTTGCTGAACACCATGTGTTCTGAATAATTGAACCCAGAATTAATAAAGGGATGAATCACCAATGTTTTAGGATAAAAGTATCCATTAAGGCCTAAATTAAGTGCATCTACCATAAATATGTTCTCCATATGATTTGTATAAGGATCACCCCCAAGACCAAAATGTTCATCCCATCTCAACTTTACACGATCGATACTTTTTCGTTTATATGCAATTTCAAAAGAGCTTACTCGCATACAACTCCGTTTGGTGTGTCGTGAAATGTGATTTTTATACCTTTTATACTGCCTCCCATCAGGAAATTCAGTCTTATAGGTAATAATATCTGAGTATGGTAGTTCTTTAAAAGACTGAAGGATAAAATCAAAGGCACCGGTTTTAAATCGAATATCATCATCAGTAACTAAACAGATATCCCCCTTAGAGACCCGCATTGATTGATTACGATTCCGTGAGAGTCCTTTTTCAAAGAAGAAAATATAGCGAACATCCTTTCTTTTTTTAATAAAGTGATCAATTGATGATTGATACACATTATGCTCATGTTTCGTAATCTGGTGAGATATTAAGAATATCACATCTTTTTGATTTGGGAAAAAATCATTAATTAATCTCAATATGTTTTCATTCATGGTGGTAATAATCACTTCAAGAATCATCATTTACCTCGTACAATGACAATAGTCTTTGGCCTGTATTTATAGAATCATAATGAATCCACTTACCTGATGGACTGGGATGTGGATGCAGATCACACCTCGTTTCACCAATAAATTTACATGACTCATAAGAACGCAGAAGCTCTGTTACAGAAAGTTTATCCAAATCAATTCTGATTAGTTTTCTATGACGAGTATTATCGGGATATGTATCAGAAATCACTGTGTTATCATTGTATAGCCATGGGTGTCCATCAGTCATACCTGTTTTTAAAGAAACTGCTTTTTCAGGTATATCTGTGTTCAATCTGTAATAATCACCTATAGAATTCACAATCCCCCAGAAGAGAATATTATCATTATCAATCCAGCAATAGTGGCTTATCATATTATCTTTCAATAGTACCTTTAAAGAAGAATTTTTACAATCATACATCATAAGAATGTGTTGCAATTTATATTTATGAATATATCGAAATAAGAAGATGAACTTTTCACCATCAGGAGTTACCATTATATGGTTAATCCTTGCCTTGGATTTCCGTAACTGTATATTTCCTAATCCCAGTAAGTTAAGTATATCGCTAATATCAAACAACTTCTCCGATTTACCATTTTTATAACTAACCATGAAAACCGAATTATCTGTATAGTTATTTTTCCTTACTGAATTACGATATCCATAATCTGGTCTTGTTTTATTAAGAGTGGAGTAATCGAGAGATAAGAAAAATTTATTACTAAATGACTCTTGTAGCGGATAATCATATGTTTTTTCTTCAAGATTAAATACATTTACCCGCTTACAACGAGGAAGTTGCTTTTCTTTGTCATAGCAATTATATACAATATGTGATGAGTCGATCCAGTGTAAGCGAGCTCCTTGTTGCCAATTCCACGCTGTTGTTTTTCCTATAATTGAGTAAGAGTTTTTTCCTCGATTATGCAATAGGATATCTGTAATCGTTTTGCATGATGGCTTTTTTTGGGGATTTTGATTATTGGCATGAAAAACTAGCAGGTTCTCATCCTCTGGATTAAAGGGAGTTTTATCATAATATCCAAAAAACGTATTCCTATGGCTTGGACTCGGAATGTTAACTACTCCATTGTCAGTTTTATAGGTTGTATTTATACGCGTACCGTTAATACAGTTTTTCATTTTAATGAGTTGCATATATAATGCAGGAAGATGATATTCAACTATTTGTTTTAAAAGCATTAGTAAGCTACCTTTTCAAAGAAATGTATCTTCTCTTTTTCAATGATGTTAGAGTCCACAAATGGTTTCACTTCCTTAATTGGAATAACTACATCTTTCATTCGAATGCAAAATTCCACAATTTCATTACGATATTCTTCAACATTGTTTTCTGTATTGGGAATTTCAAGTATCCAGTCGGGTTTATTTCTCAAAAAAGCAGTATCGGTATATCCAATAATAATTGGTAAACCATATGCAAGATATTCTCTAACTTTTAATGGACATGCCTCCCAGAGAGGTATCGTGTGAAAAGACAGAGAGCCAATACCAACATCACATTTCTCGATAATCTTGGTATAATCATCCTTATCAAGATAACCATACATGGTTACGTTAGGGGGAATATTATCCACTTCACAGGCACCACCAACAATATGAAAATATAGTTGATCTTTGCACATAGATGCTAATCGAATAATTTTATCTACTCCATGCCACTTTCGATTAAAATTTCCCATGAAATACACCTGAGGAATTTTCAAATTGTTTCTTTTTTTCAACGTGCTAAACTTACTTAATACAATTGAATTAGGCACTGCAAGCATTGGTTTTTTATAACGGGAGAAGTTGGGAATTCTCGATAGCTCTTCAGTAACAGTTACCATTCCAGAACAGTTTGACAACATAAGACTTCGGGTTGCTTTATTGAACCAATAGCGTAGTTTCCAAACCAAACTGTTTTTGGCATGAAGTAGTTGTTCTTGTAAATCATCTGTGTTTATTTCTAATACAGTTTTATATTTCTTCAATATAGTATACAAAAATGGTTTGAAAGGTTCAAAACGAAGATAGATAATATCAGGACGTAACAATTCAAGAGCCTTTAATAATTCTTTATTACCTATGAATATCGACTTGCGAAGAAAAATTTCCGCATTAAGGATGTTGGTTTTCGATTGCGATTCAGTAACAATTAAATTAAATATTCTTACTGTATGCCCCATTTCTTTCCAGGCATCTACCTGAGACATCACTTTTCGTGTTATTCCTAGATTTCTATTTTGATCGTGTGATAATAGATAAACTATATTCATGTAGTAATCCTTTGTAAAACTGAATCCAATTTCTCCTGTTCTTTCTCCCAGGTATTCTCTTTAGCAGCAAGAAGCGAATTTTTCTTCATTTCTTCCATAAGCTTCTTATTATTGACTATCTTGACGATTGCAGAGTGTGTTTCTTTTTGACTGTCTGGATTAACCACTTCTCCAATATTATATCCTTTAACTATTTTTCTAATCTCAGGGAAATCACTGGCGACAATTGCCAGGCCAGCCGACATGTACTCAAATATTTTGTTAGAAATTGTAGAGTAATGATTCATATTAATATTCTTTAATAACTGAAGTCCAATATCAGCAGAAGAGGTATAGTCAATCAATTTCATAGGATCAACTGCATCTTTAATAAAAATGTGCTTATGCATTCCTTTTTTAATAACATACTGTTGCAGACGGTTTTTATCTCTGCCCATTCCCATGAATACTAAGGCTACTCCATGGAGATTTGCCATGATATCTACCATGGTAAAGATTCCTCTTTCTTCTGTTAAGCCACCTTGATATAGAAGAATGGGTACATCATCTTTAATACCAAACTCCTCACGTAATAGATTTTTTTTTGAGTATTCCATCCTGTTGTGACAATTCCGTATTACTTCGATATTTCTTAGATTGTAGGTCTTCTGTAGTAGTTTTTTGCGGTAATCAGTCGTTACGATTACCTGATCAACTCTATTAATTGTATATTTCTCAAGAAATTTCCACCATCTCCGTCGGAAAAACGTAGCTTTGGAATATCTAGACCCATCAAGAAAAATTTCATGACTATCATAAATAATGAGAGATGATGTCAGTTTAGCAGCAACAAATCCAACAAATAGAGTATCAAGGTCATTACAGTAGATCAGTGAAGGCTTGTATCTGAGCATAAACCACAATGCTCTATGAAAAAAAATTATAACATTTATTGATTCGACCAAAATGAGTTTTATTTTATTATTTCTAACTACTTTTTGGTAGAATGTTAGGTCATTTGATCTGCCTTTCGCATTTGATTGATATTGAGTTTTTTTGGATCCCAGTAATGCCGAGAACAGGGAAATTCTATAAACCGAATATTCTCTTTTTTCAATAGTTGGAAGCTCTTTGATTGTTTTGGCTGCGATCACTGTAACGTCATAATCAAGATCACATAAAGAGGTGCTGATATTCATCACACGTTTATCATTTGTGAAGTTATTCCACACCAAAACCACAGCATTTTTCATGATACCAACCTCGACTTTACTGATCTTAAAAATCTATTTATTTCACTGTATGAAACCAATGAGAACTGAGGTAAAATAAATAGAAGCAAGATAAAAATCACAACTTTTATCCAGATAATATGCACCATCATGTTAACAACAAAAATCATAACAGCAATAAAAACAAAGAAACTTACAATCCGAACTGTTTGATAGGGAATGAAGTAATCCTTTTGAGAAAAACGATACATCATAATGTTAATGAGGATGAATGATATTAAACTGGCGTATGCTGCTCCCATCATACCAAATTGTGGAATTAACAAAACATTAAGCACAATATTTGTAGCTGCCGCTGTTATGTTACTAATTGATATGTATTTTGTATGTTTCTTCAGTGTTACACCTACATTGAGCACAGAAGCAGTTCCTGAGAAAACACCAGAAAAAGCAAGCACTGGTACAACTTTCCAAGCGGGATAATATCCACTATTTGATGCTATAAAATGAATTGTTTCCCGCGAAAAGAGAGAGAAAAGCAAAATAAGTACGCCACCTGCAAAGCAGAAAATGTTCATTACTCTACTGTAAATTTTTTGTGCTTCAGGATGATTTTGATAGGCAAACATCAGCGCTCCCCAGGATAGAGAAAACGGAAAAACAAGTAAATACTTAATCAGCATCGCAAATTTGTTTCCTAAAGAATACAATCCAACCTGATAGAGAGCTTCGCTGTCTGGTAACAAATAGCGAAGCATGTAACGATCGGTGAGTGTGATGACCCACAATCCCAATCCACCAATCGCAAGAGGAATACCTAAGTGAAGCACTTCTTTCAGGTATTCACGGGAAATCTTGAAATGAATATTTCTAACAACAATAGGTAGAAGAAAAAGTAGTGCGACAAAAATAGATAAAAGCGTTCCCTCCCGCACTCCGATATAATTTCGCCTGTATACAACAACAAACAAAATATTGAAGCCAGCATAAAAGAGAACTCTGAGAACATTTACAAGTGAGTAATACATCGACTTCTCTTTTGCTCTCAATATCGCCAAGCCCAGATTTAGAGCCCCTTCGATGTAAACAGATATCACAACAATAAGAAAGAGATATGAACTGTTATCAACCGTAATGAGTACACTAGAAATCTGTGTTCTTACTGAAATTAATATCGCCGATAATCCACCTGCAGCAAGCAGGTAAAAGAAAAAAACAGAACTGAAAATGGTCTTTTTATCATCTTCTTCAGAAACATTATAATACACTTTAAAAAGAGAAGATGTCATTCCCATTTGATACACAACGAGAAGTAACGCGCTGAGTGTATTACAGATTTGCAAAACGCCATAGTCATCTGGCGTTAAATACTTTGTATAGATAGGCAATAGTAAAAAAGCCACGAGTTTTGTGGCAATATTACCAACGCCATAGACAACTGAGTGCTTACCCAATTTCATTATCGCCTGTTTCACTTAGAAAAGTTCTCCTAAATGATTATTAATCTTATTAGTAATTATTCCCCAATTTAATTGGTTCACAGCTCTATTATATCCTTGTTCTCCTATTTTTTTGCACAGTTCTTCATCATTTATCAATTTCATGATTGTCGTTCTTAAATGTTCCTCACTTAATGAATCAATCAAGAATCCAGTTTCACCATCTATTACAGCATCTACCGCACCTCCTGAATTTCCTGCGATAACAGCTTTCTTACATGCATTGGCCTCAATAAATACTATGCCATAACCTTCGACATCACCTTCCTCGTTCCTATTCGGCATTACAAAGATATCACAAGCATTCATGTAATCATTCAATTCTGATTGAGGAACAAATCCAGCAAAAACTACACGATTATCTACTCCCAATTGAATGGATAGTTTTCTCAATCTTTCTTCTTCAGGTCCTCTGCCAACAATGATATAATAAATATCTGGCTGTTCTTTCACAATATTCGAAAGTGCCCTAATTACTAAATCATGTCCCTTTCTCTTAACTAAATGAGATATTGTCAGAAGTATTTTTGAATCAGATGGTATTTTGTGCTTGTTTTTCATCTTGCTCTTACTGTCCAAAGGGAAAAAAGTCGTGAGGTCTGCTCCGAGATTTGCAACTATAAATCTACTGGAATCTATGTGATATGAATCAGTTAGTCTTTTAGTATAAACACTATTAGCTATAACTTTATCAGAATTCTTCAGCACAAATTTCTGGAGCATACGAGTAGTAAACTTAGCATGGTATTTATGTAATTCCGAACCGTGAATATATGTTATGAGTGGTACTCCATAAAGTAATTTTCCGAAGAGTCCAATAACACCGTTTCCAATAGCAGTAGACGCTTGAATTATTGCAACTTCATTATGATGTTTAAATAAGTAGTCGCATAACTGTTTAATCCGCAGAGTTGATCTACATATAAAATCACGATTTGTTATGAGTATAAACCACAAGGCAAGTTTGGTAAATGTACATCCTTTGGAGAAGAGGTGTTGTGTAACTAGTTTTACAGCATTGGGATATGAAACTATCTTTTTTTTTACCCGTTCTATCCGAAAAGGCTCAGTCATCAATAGCGGTTCTTCATATTCTTGATTACAAAAGACAACCGACTCACCATTATTCCAATTTTCAGCCAAGTGATACATATATGTTTGAATACCACCTTCAATCGGGTAAAAACTATTTGTGATAATTATGTTTTTTTTCATATTCCATTTCTCTATAGCCAAATAGAAAATAAAACAGGTAAATCCAAAATAAATAATAAACACTAATTGAACTTGATACACTTGCTGCAATCAGAAAACAGAATCCCATTATGATGTACATTAAGGCAGTCTCTGAATTATTTCGTCTATATTCTAAAATATACATAACTAATTGCTTGAAGAAGACATATATAAAAGCAATCAATAACAATAAGCCATCATTTACCCCAATCTCCAGGAATAAGTTATGCGGGTCAAATATCCCACCCGTTTCTACCATCTCAGTTAAGTTCATGTAACTTGCAAAATTACCATGTCCAATTCCGATCAAACCAGAGTTAGTCAAAAATCGAAATCCAATCTTAAATAACCGTAACCTGATCTCAATAGATGATGTGAATATACTCTCATTATCGGCAGTCAGACTTACAATTGCATCTTTTGCTAATAAAACCACTAAGTCAAAATACTCTTTAAACTCAACAATAAAAAGGCCTAACAAAATGAGTACAACCAAAATTGTAATTAATTTTGTTTTCTTGTTTGTAAAAAAACACCAATATACAAACAATATCAGAGAAGAGGCAATCAAAGCTAGCCGTGCACTTGCAACAATAAATACTATGAAAAAATACAATAACATAATTATAAGAGCAATTTTCTTTATTACGTTACTGCTTTTTTTAAGATAAAACAAGATCATTGGTATATAGCAAACGAATGCTGAAGCGAGATCATTTTCATTTGAAAACACACCAGTTGGAATAAATGTAATCACGTTCTTTTTGATAAAACGAGACGTAGGTAAATGAATCCAATTTATCATTTCCCACAAGCTAATTATTATGAGCAATATGGTCATAAAAAAAAAGAAAAACCGAA
>JAGGWK010000037.1 GCA_021157525.1 Candidatus Cloacimonadota bacterium
TGAATTAGAAATGAGGAGTGGAGGATCGGCAACTGGCTCAGTGACCTGGGATGGTACCGACAGCAGTGGCCACTTTGTTTCTTCAGGAGTTTATCTGTATCGCCTTGTGGTAGATAATAAGTCCGTGGCCCAGAAAAAGATGATGCTGATAAAATAGGGACATCCAGAAACTCAGCGGGATCATCTATAATACCGCTAAGTTGATAATGACCAATTACTTCGGTACTTCAGCATTATATGTGATTAAGTAACGTTTAAAGGGGGCGAAATGACTTTAGATTTAAGATCTTGCACCAATGCTGATTGCATGAATTGTAAGAAGCCTCAAAGAGAGGAGTTTACTGAATCTGGAATATGTAAATTAACCACATCAGTTCTCGATAATTTACCTGTTAGATGTGTCGGATCATGGGCTACTGAAAAAATCTATCGTTTAACACAGTATTTTGGAATATTTGCAAAAGGAATGAGTAAAGCGTGGGTAGGTCTAAATTACATCGAAATATGTTCTGGACCAGGACGATGTACTATCCGAGAAACGGGAGAAGAAATTGATGGAACACCTCTTGCAATTTTGAATAGCCAGTATTTTCAATTTATTAATAAAGCAGTTTTCATTGATAATTCAGTATCTGCAATTGATACACTTAATATGAGAATTACTAAATTGGGTAAATCTCATTCAAGGGCCGTGTATGGAGATTACAGAGATATAATGTCATTGGAAAGAGCACTTTCTGGTATGAACACAACCTTGCTTACACTTGCTTTTATTGATCCAACCGACTGTAGTGTACCATTTGAAACGATAAAATATCTTAAAAGGAAGTTTTCGAGAATCGACGTAATTTTCAACTTTGCTTATGGCACTGATATGATAAGGAACATACGCAGAGCAATAGAAAATCCACAATATCCTGTACGAAAGAAATATGATTTATTTTTCGGTAACAAAGAATTTCTTTCACATCCTGATACTATAAAAATTAAAGACAGTTCACCTGAAAATAAAAATCTGGCTAATGCATTTCTAAAGGAATACAAAAAGAATCTAGATAATATTGGACTGAAATTCAGTGCAGAAAAATATGTCAAAAATTATTACTGGTTGCTATTTGCATCAGGTCATAAAACGGGATTAAAATTTTGGAATGAGTCTCAAAAAATAGGACCAGATGACCAACGGGAGTTTCATTTTGAAGATTAAAAAAGTTTTCGGAGCCCATGAATGGGCAGATAAAACAGCGAATTGCATCAATGGATGCAAGCATGATTGTCGTTATTGTTATAGTAAGGAAATGGCTATTAGGTTTAAGCGTAAAACACCTGACACATGGAAGATAGAAGAAGTTCGGAACAATCAGACAGAGAAGAATTTTAGTAAAAAGAGTGGTTCATTTATGTTCCCTTCTTCTCACGATATCCACCCAGATCACTTAAAGGAAAACATTAGATTTTTAAGAAAGCTTCTTTCATCTGGGAATCATATATTGATTGTAACAAAACCACATCTGGTTTGTATAAAAGCAATTTGTGAAAATTTTGAAAGAAAAAAGAACCAAATTCTTTTTCGTTTTACAATTGGGTCGGCGGATGATGCAGTTTTAAAATTCTGGGAACCTGGTGCGCCTGAATATAATGAGCGTTTAGAAAGTCTGAAATATGCTTTTACGCAAGGATTTGAAACAAGTATATCTTGTGAGCCCATGCTTGATAACCACATAGAAAATGTGATTAATGATACAAGAGATTATGTGACTGATGCAATTTGGATTGGCAAAGCAAACTTCCTTTTGCGTAGATTAAAAATGAATGGTTATACTGATGAAGAGTCAATCAAACATGCTGAGCAATTAATCAAATGGCAGTCAGATATAAGAATTATAAAGCTTTATACAGCATATAAAAACGATAAAAAGATCAAATGGAAAGAGAGTATTAAGAAAGTAGTTGGAATAGATTTACTCACTCAAAGAGGGCTTGATATTTAGACTGATTTCTATCTATTATGATAAATTCTGGTTTCCAGTTTTTTACCTGGAAACCAGACGAACATATAAAGAAACAAATGTTCGTAGCGGAATCTTTTACCCAATTACCGTTAATGTTCAATAGATCAGGCTTTAGGAAATTCTACAAAAGGGTATTTTCCTCATCTCCCTTCACCCGTTTCCGGTTGGCCTATTTCTGCTAATTCGAGTTAATTTATGCAATTCGTGGTTTTCCTCTTATCTGTTTATAAGGCGTCAAACAAGGGTGCTACACAGCTCCCAGATTATTCCTTTACACCAGACATCACATAAGCAAATTCGCACCTATGAAAGGAAATAGAACAAAAAACAGGTACGATTCTCTGATCATCGGCGGTGGCGCAGCAGGCATGATGGCCGCTATCACCGCAGCATCCCGTGGCAAGGATGTCGTGATTATTGAGCGTAACAAGATGCTGGGTAAAAAGCTGCTCATCACCGGCAAAGGCCGCTGCAATATCACCAACTTCTGCGACGTGAAAACCCTTATTGAAAACACGCCTGCCAATGGCCGCTTCATGACCAATGCCTTCTATCGTTTCACTTCTCAGGATGCCATAGACTTTTTTGAAAATCTGGGCGTGCCAACCAAGGTGGAGCGGGGCAATCGGGTGTTTCCCGTGAGCGATAAAGCCCTGGATGTGGTTTCAGCTCTCACCCGATATCTCACCGATCTCGGTGTTACGATACTCTATGAAAAAGTAGTAGATGCCAAAAAGCTGGATGATGGTTTTTGGGTTAAAACCGCAAATGGCGCAGAATTTACCAGCAAAAAACTGCTGATAACCACCGGGGGAAAAAGTTATCCCGCCACTGGTTCTACCGGCGATGGCTACCGTTTTGCCCGGAAGTTTGGTCACAAAGTTATGCCCTTTCGGCCATCTCTGGTTCCCATCGTGGCGCACCAGTTTCTTGCCATCCCGGGCCTTCCCGCACCGGCGGTTTCGGTTCCCGCATTACAGGGCGTGTCTTTGCGCAATGCAGGCATCTCTTTACATGATGTATCCGGCATAGAAGTGTTTCGGGATTTTGGTGAAATGCTCTTCACCCATTTCGGTGTAAGCGGCCCCATCATCTTATCTGCTACCGCCCATGTGCAGGATGTCCGCGGCTATCAGCTTATCATCGACCTCAAACCTGCGTTGGATGAAAAGCAGCTGGATCTGCGGCTTCAACGGGATTTTGAAACCCATTCACGGAAAAGATATGAGAGCGTGCTTAAGGGCTTGCTACCCAGAAAAATGATTCCGGTAATGGTAGAACTTTCTGGCATCCCGTCAGAAAAACCGGTGCACCAGATTACCCATAATGAGCGAAAACGCCTGGGATTCCTGCTGAAAAATCTCGGTATCAAACTGGAAAAATTTCGGCCAATTGCAGAAGCAATCATTACCAGTGGTGGGGTGGATGTGCAGGAAATCGAACCCAAAACCATGGAGTCAAAAGTAGTAAAAGACCTCTTCTTTGCCGGTGAAGTGCTGGATGTGGATGCCTATACCGGCGGCTTTAACCTGCAAATCGCCTGGAGCAGTGGCTACTGCGCTGGCAGCTCACTCTAAAATATATAATTCTCGCTTTATGTAATTAATAGCCGTTTTTTGCCGGGATAGAAATTGATATCCGATAAGACCGTCGATGTGCTCATTGGTTGCGGTGGTGAGATGAGAGATATCAGACGCCAGAAACCGCATGGTATCATAGGTTTGCATCCCAACCTGAAATCCCCGCAAATTCCCGGATTGTATTTCTGTGCGCTCTTTGCTGGCGCCGCTGAGGGTGTCGGTTTGCACATCTTCAAAGACGATATTTTCCATCAGATTATCATCCAGCAAATTCACCTCAGCACCGGTATCAAGGGCCATCTTCAGGATTTTATTCTGATACATGCAAGAAATAACGGGTAGATGTGCGGCCATGGAAAAGCTGATGACCTCTCGTGGTTTTGCATTGGATGCATCCGCTAAAATGGTTCCTTGGTCATCCAGCTGAAGCAGTGTGATTTCCTGATTCTGGTAATCAAAAATCACCTGGAAAGGCTGCAATTGTTGCTGTGAGATCAAGCCTGATATTGGTTTGCCCAGTGCGGATTCAATGTGACTGATATCCATGGTAATCGCCTGAAAATCCCTGAGAATGTAGGAGCCCCAGGCAAATTCCTGTACCGGATAGACGCTGGAATTTGTGATAGCTCCACTCACGCCCATCCCTGCTACAGAGATATTTTCCGCGCTTATGAAATAACGGCTGTTCAGAATGAGGCTGGGTGCGCCGGAATCCACCAGAAAATAGCCAGTTGTGTCATTGACCGTGGCTTCTGTCAGCATGAGGTTGTTGGCCAGAATGAAGGGTGCTGTCATCTGGACAGGAAGTGTGCTTTCCTGCATCTGCGGCTCTTTGGGTTGCTGAGATTGAGTGCGGAAGATGTCGATCTCCACGAAATGTCCATTCGGTGAAAGGATAAGGGTATGCTTTCGTTTGTTATCGCCACTTTCAAATTCCACTTGGTAGGTGGTATTTTTATCACCATGTTCTTTGCTCTGGATGGTGATGGTGTCGATGTGGTACGGGTAGCTTTCTACCACCTGCTGTAGTACAGGCCCGGCAAGGTTTGCGGGAACTCCCGGTACTTGATACTCTACATCAAGAAAGGATTCTATTTGGCTGTAATTATGGGAATTGAGTGCCTCTTGAAGTGCGGAAATTGCGGCAGGTAATTCTCCCTGTTTGGCAGGTTCTTCTCCCTTATGATTCATATTGCAGGCGGTGCAGACAAGGCACAAACAGACTATCAGAAATCGCATTACTCCTCCCTTTACAGAAATCGATGCTTCATTGAGTGGTGGGTTACATACATTCATATACAACCGACTCAGATGCTGAAACGTACACTCAAGCCGATGAGCCAGATGTGTTCACTGAAATCGATATACCGCTGGCCATCAACGTCTTTCCGGGCATACAAATACTTGTAGAGCCCATAAAATCCCACCTTCCAGAAGAGCCGATAATCCAAGCCGCATTCCACATCAAATACGGGGCCGAATTCCACGGTTTTATTCTGTGCTGCGTCCTGGTGAGAATCTCCCCAGAGAGATATACCACAAAACAGCACGGCACCCAATATGATCATGGATATTCTTTGTATGCTCATAATCATCTCCTTCCCATCATGGGTTTATTGATCTGAGCATTCCATAATATCAGGGCAATTACAGCAACCGATGTTTAGATGTATAGAATAAAGTTGCGGAAAAATTCCACAATCACCATCAAGGGTAACAGCAGAGCATAAAGCAGTGCCCATCCAGACGCAACCAGAATATTTTTGTGACGTTTTTCGTAGCTGGTTTCGGTGGATTCCGAAGCTTGCACTCCGGGAGCAGCCGCCATGTCTGGACGCAGGTAATCTGCTGGTGATGCCGATTTTGGTGGCTTTACCAGGCGATATCTGCGGGTTTGAACAAGATACAGCGGTGCTCGGGCCGTAAGAAGATAAAGGATAAATGCAATCACCCACAGGATGCCGAGACGATACCAGATTGATGCGGATTCTGCCCGACGGGTGCGATAACTTTCGCTGTGCAGCATTTCCCTGGTTTCATCCAGATTGCCGTTTTTAAAAAGATCACCAGCTCCTTTGGCCGCTACTGATGCGGAGATTGCAGCTTCACTTTTTAAGATGCCCAGATGTCGCTCTGCCGAGCAGCCCTTAATGCCACCGGTAAAGAAAAACACCAACACCAGAGAAAAAAACAGGGTCATCCATGATCCCACAAAAACCCGTTTGCGATTGTTCATCAGACGGTTATGCATCTCTTTCTGTCGGGTTTGCAGCCACTTCTCGGTACATCCCAACTTCAGGGATTTGCGGTACATTTTCCGGGCGATAGTGTATTCTTTACGGGATGCCGGTGTGCGTACATTCTCGCTATTTACCACTGACCAACTGTTGTAGCCACGGTTGAGATAATTCAACGCCTCAACGGTTTTCATCGTCGCTTTTTGTTGGGAATCGGGTTTGCTCTTTTTGGCTCGCTTCAGATAAATGGCAGACGATTCAAAATCTTGTTGAATTGCATAACACTGGGCCAGTTTGATGAGAACCCGGGTGCTTTTTGGATCAACCTCCAAAGCTCTCAGAAAGGCATCGATGGCCTCAGGAAAATGATTCAGCTCAAAATAACATTCCCCCAAAAGATGCGCAAAAGTATCATCCTTTCTCCCGTTTTTCCGGGCCAGCTCAAAGGACATGCTGGCAGCCTCAAAATCCTTGATCATGTAATTGCAGGTGCCCGCCATCTCCCACGCTTCGCCGTTTTGATTGTCTTCGCTTACCACCCGGGTAAGGATTTTCAGGGCCTGATTGAATTCATCATTTTGAAAATGCTGCCAGGCGGCATTGAGCAGTGCTTCGTGATTTTGCATAATTGCTCCTTATATTAAATGTGAAATGGATGTGATTTGTTGCATCTCATATCCTCTATTTTGGTCGATTTATCGTGGCATTGATGCGGTTGATCAGCTTTTCTTTCAAATCGTCGCCATCTTTCCAGAGAATAAAATTCTGATGATTTACGTCGAAATGAATCTCTGATTTCATCACTTTCTTTTCAATAACTTCCTTTTCTCCATCTTTTACTTTAATTTCTTGTAATATATAAGTATTAAACCAGTCTTCCCTGCACGTATAAATTACCGGAATATTGAGACCTCGTGCATATCCGGCTTCGTAATAGACGCCAGATCGATTGAAGCCTGTTGAACGACCAGGAATGGGACTTTTCTTAGCAATCCAAAGTAATAAGTTATTTGCTTTTTCAGTGAATGTTGGTGATTGCAATGAATTGAGATGTTTCAGCTCATCAATTGAGAAAGTTGTAATTCCTGTTCTTACTTTATTGTGTATCCAAGAAGAAGCAATGGCTGCTGTTTCCATGTTGAAATTAAAGGTGAAAGATGAAGGATTTTTAATCCCTAATATGAAGTCAACTATATTATCTTTTATTACATAATTACCGCATCGAATACATTCAATTTTCCAACTCGTAACATTGTCTCCATGAGTGTCCCCTATTTTCGCTGGCGATCCACACACGGGGCATTTTCCCCAATTTGTCATTGTAACCTCCCACCAAAAAATCTGACATCAAAAATCGATGAACGTCATCGTAAAAGGCAGTTTCAATATTTACAGGGAATCGTCAAGTGTGACGTGGTGTAAAAAGCGAATTTATGGAGATGGGTTCACAGGAAACAGTCTGCCGGGGAAATTTGCAGGCTGCTGAAATATGAGATTAATGCCGGCAGAGAAGATGCCTGACAGAAAGCTATGCAGGATTGCATCCATCTTGCTTTTGGAAAAACTGTGCTCCAGCAGGCGTATCAAAATCTTGATAAGCCATGAGCCGATAAAAATAAAACATTATCGCATAGAGCAGGATGCATCCAGACAAGAGAAGTCCGGTGCTATAGATTTTTTACTGCCATCACAGCGATGCCTACCAATTGGGCTTTTTCCAGCAGCTCTTCCTCCAGAATAAGGGGTGAGTAATCTTTGTTGTAGGGAGACAGCAAAATCTTGCCTCCTTCGGAAAAAAGACTCACTTTTTTCAAGGTGACTTCATTGTCCACTCGCACCACACATACACGTTCATCAGCTTCTTCCCACTCCTCATACTGTTTCACAATCACCACATCCCCGTGGGAAATGTAGGGATCCATGCTGTCGCCGTTGGCATAAAAGGCAAAATAGCGGGAAAAATCACCACTGAGTGAAAGGGTATCAATGAGCACCTGATCTTCGATTTCCGCTTCGGCAATCTCTTCGGGAGAGCCGCAACTCACCTGTGCCACGATAGGCACATTGTAGTAGGTGTGGGCACCGATTTCACGGATGGCTTCGGATGAAAACATGATGCCGTTGCCGGTGATAAGCCAATTGATGTTGATGTTGTAGACAGAAGCCAGGCGATTGAGAAAATTAAAATCAGGCATCGTCTTATCTTTGATATAGCGATTGATCACCACATTCGACATCCCCAGCCGTTTTGCCAGACCGGTTTGAGTGAGATCAAGCTTGCGCAACACAGCGCTAAGTCTTTCTCCTAACGTCATATTCCCTCCTTGCAGTCATATCTGCGATTAACTATGGAGTTAAAATATAAATTGACGGATTAACTGTCTAGTTAAATCTTTGGTTCTGAGAAAACAAGGGGATGAGGTAACGATATGCAGAGTAAAGGAGTTCCGATTGTTCCGGGAGAAGCGGTGAGCGCGGTGTATACTGCGGCCGTGGATTCTGTCCTGTTGCGCCCGCTGGTGGGAAGTTGCATCCAGGCAGGTTTTCCCTCCCCGGCACAGGATTATATCGAGCACTCCCTGGACCTCAATGAACATCTGATCAGTCACCCGGTGGCCACCTTTTTTGTGCGGGTGCAAGGCCTTTCCATGGTTAATGCGGGAATTTTCCCTGATGATATTCTCATTGTCGATCGCTCTCTGGAACCGCGGCACAACTCCATCATTATTGCGGCGGTGGATGGAGAGCTCACGGTAAAGCGTCTTTCCATCCAAGCCGGATGCTGGCAGCTGTTGCCGGAGAACCCTGAATTTTCCGCCTTTGATATCACCGAGGATACCGATTTTTCGGTGTGGGGCGTGGTGACCTACGCTATTCATCGGGCGGTGTGAGGCGACAATGAAGCGCAACGATCTGGTGGCATTGGTGGATTGCAACAATTTTTATGTCTCCTGCGAGCGGGCGTTTGATCCCCGTCTGGCGGGCAAGGCTATCGGGATTTTATCAAACAATGACGGCATTATCGTGGCCCTTTCTAACGAATTGAAGGCCTTGGGAGTGAAACGTGGAGCGGCAGCATTTAAGCTGCCTCCCTGGTTTATAAAAAAGCATGACATCCGGCTTTTTTCCTCCAATTACACCCTCTATGGCGATATGTCTGTCCGGGTGATGCAGGTGCTTTCCACCTTTACTCCTGAGCTGGAAGTCTATTCCATCGACGAAGCTTTTTTGTCTCTGAAAGGTTTTGAAAACCGCGATCTTACAGCCTATTGTCACGAGATTCGGCAGACAGTACAGCAATGGTTGGGCTTGCCGGTATCGGTGGGTATTGCTCGCACCAAAACCCTGGCCAAGGTAGCCAATCGAGTGGCAAAGAAATTTCCCGGCGTTGGGGGCGTGTACAATATGGTGGATCATCCTCGGATGGATAAAGTGCTTTCCTGGGTAGCTGTGGAAGATGTGTGGGGCGTGGGCCCGCAATATGCCCGGATGTTGCGCAAAGAAGGGATAGAAAATGCCTGGCAGCTATCTCAGGCTGCGCCAAACTGGATACAGCAAAAGATGACTATCGTGGGTTTGCGCACCGTGCGGGAATTATGCGGCATATCCTGCATCGATATGGAGCTGGACATTGATCCCAAAAAAGAGATTATCTCGTCAAAATCCTTTGGTATGCCGGTGGATGATTTGCACCTTTTGCAGGAAGCTGCCGCCGCCTATTGCAGTCGTGCGGTGGAAAAGCTGCGGGCTGAACACCAGGTGGCATCGATGGTGATGGTGTATCTCACCACAAACCGCTTTAAAGAAGAGCCGCAATATGCCAATTACCAGCAGGCGCGGCTGCCGGTGCCATCGGCCTACACACCAGATTTTCTGGTGCTGGTGCACGCCCTGCTTGAGGACATGTACAAGCGTGGTTTCAACTACAAAAAGGTGGGGGTGATGCTCAGTGAAATCACCCATCAAAGCAAGGCACCGCTGGATTTTTTTGCACCCACTTACCTGGATGATGAACGAAAGACCATCATGGATTGTGTGGATGGCATAAACCGCCGCTGGGGCAGCCACACCATGGATTACGCTGCAATCGGCACACTGCAACCCTGGCAGATGAAACGAGAATTTCTCTCGCCTCACTACACCACTCGCTGGGGAGAATTGCCGGTGGTGAGGGCCTTATGAGCTGCCGGAAAATCATTCACGTAGATATGGATGCCTTCTTTGCAGCGGTGGAGATGCGTGACCATCCGGAATATCGGGGAAAGCCGCTGATCGTGGGGGGCAAGCCAGACAGCCGCGGAGTGGTTTCCACCTGCAATTACGAAGCACGAAAATATGGGATTCACTCGGCAATGCCCAGCTCTCAGGCTTATCGGCTCTGTCCACAGGCGCTTTTTGTGCGGGGAAATTTCGATGCCTACCGGGAAGTCTCCCAACAGGTGCGGGAGATTTTCTATCAGTACACCGATCTGGTGGAGCCGGTTTCCATCGATGAGGCCTATCTGGATGTCACCGAAAATATCCCCGGCATTGCTTCAGCCACAGAGATAGCCCGACAGATTCGGGCACGCATCCGTGAAAAAACAAAACTTACCGCTTCTGCCGGAGTTTCCTACTGCAAATTTCTTGCAAAAGTGGCCTCGGATTTTAATAAACCCGACGGCATCTGCGTGATCACTCCCAGTCAGGCAGAGGATTTTCTGGCCAAATTGCCGGTGGGGAAATTTCACGGTATCGGCAAAGTGAGTGAGCGGAAATTGCGGAATCTGGGCATCAAAACCGGTGCCGACCTGAAACGCTGGGAACTCAAGGATTTGCTGAAGCACTTTGGCAAAGCGGGATGCTACTATTACAACATTGTTCGGGGCATAGATGACCGCCCGGTGCGTACCAGCTGGACCCGTAAATCCATCGGCATGGAGCGCACCTATGCCACCGATGTGGCCGATATGGAGGAGATGAAGCAATCTCTGGAAAAGATCGGGAAAAAATTGAGCGACAGCATGGCAAAGAAAGGGATCCGGGCGCGCACCATCACCCTCAAAATAAAGTACGATAATTTCCAGCTCAATACCCGGGCACTCAGTTTTCCGGAGCCTACCCGGGATGCAAAAATCATCAGCCACAGTGCGGCAAAATTGCTGGAAAAACATTTGGGTACCGATCGCAGCGTGCGGCTGCTGGGCATCAGTATGAGCCATCTACACCGGGAAGAGGTGAGTTGTGATATCCAGATGATCTTTGATTTTTTCAAAAAAGTGCCATGGAAATTGGATGAAGGGAGGTAATGATGTGCGGACGTTTTGCCCTGTATAGCAGTGTAAATGCGATAATGGCCTATGCCGACCGGTTGGCTGCAGACGATGCGCCATCCTATAATATCACACCTGGATCGTCGATTCTCACAATCAGTCGAGACGGTGATTCCCGAATTTTGAAGCGAAGAATATGGGGACTTGTACCCTTTTGGGCAAAAGATAAAAAGATAGGAACTCGGTTGATTAATGCGCGAAGCGAATCACTGACCGACAAACCAAGCTTCAAATACGCCTTCCAGAAGCGCCGTTGCCTGGTTATTGCCGATGGCTTTTTTGAGTGGCGCAAAAGGGATAAACAGCCCTTTTACATCGTCGGCGAGGGACTGCTTTTTTTTGCCGGATTGTGGGAACGTTGGACGCAGCCCGATGGAACACCTCTGGAAACCACCGCCATTATCACCACCCCAGCCAATGCAACCATGGAGCCGCTACATCACAGGATGCCGGTGATCCTGGATGCAGAGCAAGCTCAGTTATGGCTGCATCCCTCGCCCAGCTGGATAGCCCTGCACAGTCTGCTGGAATCCACCGCAATGTCACTGTCCATGCATCCGGTATCGAAGGAGATAAACTCCCCGGCAAACAACCATCCTGGGCTGCTGGAAGAAGTGAATATGGGGCTTTTTTAATTCTGCACAACTTTGATGAATCGGATGGTCAGGATTGATATCATCATCCAGTGAGGGATAGGGCGAAAAGGATTTGTGACAATACTTCTGGATGCATCACTCTTCATGATACTTCAGCCAACGCACCTTCTCTGCCTGCATAAAGTGATCAAATTTGACGGGTTGTTGTGTGGTGATTGTCATCGGTTCGCCGGATACGGGATGGCGAAATTTCAGCTCAACAGCACACAAAAACAGTCCTTTTCCCTTGAGAATGTTTGGCGGAGTTCCGTACAAGCCGTCGCCCAGAATGGGAGAACCAATTGATGCCATGTGAATCCGTAATTGGTGGGTGCGTCCTGTGTGTGGCCACAGGTCTATCAGGGTAAGGTGCTTCGATTTCAACGACGGCACTTCTGTGATTTTCTCGAAGCTGGAATGGGCTGCTTTTTCATGAACCGGACTATGGATTTCTCCTGACGGCGGCAGGGTTCCCATTACCACGGCGCGGTAACGTTTTTGGATGCCATGGGCTTCCAGCATCCTGCCAAATGCAGCCACGGTGCGGCGGGTTTTGGCAATGAGCAGCAGTCCTGAAGTGGGAAAATCCAGCCGATGAACCGGCAAAGGGGAGATGAGTGCATCTGGCTGCGAAGAGGGGGAGATGGTTCCCGGAAGAGCATGGGCGATGGTGCGGAATTTATTGCCGCTCACTTCGATGCCGGCAGGTTTAAAGATCACGGCACAATGATCATCTTCAAAGACAGTCGCCAGTTTGAGGGGATAGATTTTTGCCGGTGGAACGTCGGGCTGTTGCATCGTTATCACCATTCCCGGTTTTATGAAAGTGCCGGTGTTTGCCGTGATACCATCCAGGTTAAACCATCCTTTTTTGATTACCTTTTTGAGGCTTTTACGCGATGGGAATTGGGTGAATATCTCCCGAGCGTAATCGATAAACCGCACCTTGGGAACATCTGGTGGGATGGTATGATGGAATTGTATTACTTCGTTAAAATTCATCTTCTGATAGTTCACCCCCTTTTCAAACAATCTGAATCATGTTTTTGCTGTTTTACGTCAAGCAAAATGAAATCCGGTGTAATACAAATGTTGGAATCGTAATTGCAACAAGTAAAGCAGGAGGCCCTTTATGAAACATGGTAGCTGGTTACTGCTCTTGCTTACCTTCATCATTTCCGGATGTTCCACATCCCCAACCCATCAACCTGCAGGTGATGCAACACTCCCCCTTTCTCTGGCTCCGGCCTACGCCATGGGCTACACCGTGAACCAAGTTCGGGCAGCCATCATGAATGGAAACTGGAATGTTGTGGTTTTGCAGGAGCAGAGCACCCGTCCTGTCGACGATCCTGAGCTGATGTACCAATTCGCCGATTCTCTCTGTACCTTTATCCGGACAGTCAGGGGATGCATCTTGCCCTGTGTACCTTCTACAGCGAATTCCGGGATGCAGATACTCAGGGCATCCAATGGACTTTTGACCCTGAAATCACCGATGTGCAGCGAGTACAATTGCAGGATTGCGCCTGGCTCACGGCCCAACAATTTTAACGAGAAACCATGAAACAAACCATAAAGGTCGCCAGTCTGAACATCGCAAACTATGATGACCACCCGAACTGGAATACCCGTAAACTCATGATCAGTAAAGAAATTCTGGCTACAAAGCCAGACGTGATTTGCCTGCAGGAGGTGCGCTACAACGCCCTGCATCCTTCCACACGAAATTCGCACCTCAACAGTGCTCAACAGATTTTGGTAGAAGTGCAGAATAACTCGGGTCTTCCCGGTGCCTCTGTTCATACATCAGTCGGGACGCAGTATCGCCCAATCTCCGATTACCCCTTTTGGGAAGGGCTCTCCATCATCACTGCCCAGCCCATTTCCCAGATCGGCCAACGCAATTTCAGCTGGAAACACAACAGTATCGACCTCAATCACCGCATCCTGCAAATGGCTCTACTGAAGATAGGGGAGACAGAGCTTTGTTTGTTCCATACCCACTTTACCTACGACATGATGGGATTTTTAGACAACATTCTGGAAACCATAGATTTCTATCTACCCACCAAGCATCGACCGGTGATCTTGATGGGAGACATGAACGTAACACCCGATGCTCATGAGTTTTCCCATTTGCAGGATGCAGGATTCATCGACTTGTGGCAGCATTTTCAGCCCTATACCGATGGCTTCAGCTACCCGGCAGTCCACCCCATCCAACGGATAGATTACATGTGGGCAAATGAGCAGGCTGCATCCTTGGTGACGAAAGTGGAACAATGGGCCGTAAAACCTGATGAAACGGGGATACACTGCTCAGATCATCTGGGCCTGATTGCTACACTGCGCATCTAAATCCTTGCCAAAAAAACCTACTTCTCATAAAAAACGCTCCCAAAGGAGATTGAAATGGAAAGGTACCAGAATAACCCTGTAATTATGCCGGCAGACATCCCGGATATTGCGCCGCACTTCATCGATGTCACATCTGTTTTTAATTCTGGAGCTACAGTGTATCAAGACAAAATTCTGCTGATGTTGCGAGTGCAGAATCGCGCTATGACGAGGTATGGCAATTGCCGTCATCATGTAAAATACTGGCCGGGAATAACACCGAAGCCATCCAGAGTTTTCAATTGATCGGCAAGCCGGTATGGGGCATACAATTTCGTCCTGAAATGGAGCTGGAAGATGGCAACACCATGATAGAGGATCACTTCATCCGGCATCCTGATGAACGCCGCTTCCTGGCAAATGAGCTGGAGGATGCGGCATCGATAGCGGCAAATCCCAGGATTTTTGATAATTTCGCAGCTGCCTGTTCCGGGTAGATGCGACACATAAGGAGATTCAATGCGTTATATTTTGATGAGCTTATTATTGGTTTCTGCCCTATGGGGTCTCACGCCATTTAAAGACTTTATGCCGGAGCCGCAGATTACGGCCGAACCTCTGCAATATGTCTGTTATCGCACACTGGGCCCGATTACTATTGATGGCACAGCTGCTGAAGCATCCTGGCAAAAGGCATCCTGGACTGAGACCTTTGTGGATATCGAGGGAGATGCTGAACCAAAGCCAGATTGGAAAACCAGAGTGAAAATGATGTGGGATGACGACAATGTATACTTCTTTGCTCAGCTGGAAGAACCTCATGTGTGGGCCACCATCATACAACGGGATGCGGTGATTTTTCATGATAACGATTTCGAGATTTTTATCGATCCCGATGGAGATAACCACCGCTACTACGAATTTGAGATCAATGCTCTCAATACCGTGAGGGATCTGCTTCTCACACAACCCTACCGCGATGGTGGATCAGCTCTGGATAATTGGGATATCAAAGGCATGAAGACAGCAGTGCACATCGACGGCACCATAAACAATGCCCGGGATATCGATGGCGGTTGGTCAGTGGAAGTAGCCATGCCATGGAAAGCTCTGGCGGAATGTGCTCCCCAATCACCCCCAAAGCCGGGTCAGCAATGGCGGGTAAACTTCAGCCGTGTGCAGTGGAATACCGCTAAAATCGGCAAAAGCTACCAGAAAAAACACAATCCGGAGCATAACTGGGTATGGAGTCCCCAGGGGCTGATAAATATGCATTACCCCGAAATGTGGGGCATTGTGCAATTCAGCGATGCCTCCGTGGATAATCAGGTGACACTGTTTTTTAAAGATTTCAAGGACGCAGCCAAGTCCATGATGCAGCAGATATATTATCGCGAGCGCACCTATTTTATGATACATGGAAAATTTACCGATTCTCTGGAAAAACTGAAACTGACGCTGGATGTTCCCAGGGAATTTGAAACACCACAGATATTTGTAACACCCCATGGCTTTGATGCGTTTACTATCAGTAATGATGGCTATTATAAGGTACTGATAAATGAAGAGGGACGAAATCAGGTTTTATGGATGAGAAATCAAAAAAGGCAAAGGAGTAACTGATGCAGCTGGATAGCGTTGCTCTGGAACGTTTGCTACTACCACAGAAGCAAAGCTGCATCGTAGGATTCGATGGCTTTGTCGATGAGATAATTGATGTGGTGCGCACACGCAAGGATGCAGATCACTACATTGCTATGGAGCACATGAGAGAGTTTGCCGATCGCATTTCCCGAGCAGCGGGACTGAGTGGCGGCATCGAGATGGTGTGCAAACAAACCAAACTGGGGGGTAATGGTCCCATATTGGCTCGAGCACTTTTGCAGCATGGTTATGCGATACACTATATCGGTGCCCTGGGTAGAGATTCCATCCATCCGGTATATCACCAATTTGCCAAAGAATGTGCATCGATCATTTCTCTGGCAGATCCCGGCATCACCGAAGCGCTGGAATTTCATGATGGCAAAATGATGCTGAGCCGCGTAGCTTCGATGAATGATGTGAACTGGATATCCCTGCTGCGCAAAAAACCGGTTCGGCAACTGAGCTCCATTGCCAGACAAGCCCAGCTCATCGCCTTTACCAATTGGTCATCACTGCTGCGCATGAGCAGCCTTATCGAAGGTTTCATGAGCTTGCTGGAAGAATCGGATGCCCGGCCCTATCTTTTTTTTGATCTGGCAGATCCCAACAAACGAACCGTAGAAGATATCAGGGAAGTGCTGGATCAGATGACCGCATTACAGCTCTCGGCAAAGGTAGTGTTTGGCATGAATCGCAACGAATCTGACCTGATAGCCCGGGTGCTGGGAATTGATGCATTCCAGCCTGTGGAGCGTGCCATAGCCATCCGGAAGCGCCTCAATATTTCTCAGGTGGTCATCCATCCACTGAAAGGTGCTGCCGCCAGTACTGTTGAAGGCAGCTGGTGGGTTGATGGCCCTTACACCCCAAAACCCCGCCTCACCACCGGTGCAGGAGATAATTTTAATGCAGGATACTGTCATGGATTGCTCTGCGGTCTCAGCGTGGAAGAATCACTGTTTTGTGGCGTGAGCACCAGCGGTTATTATGTACGGGAAATGCACTCTCCCAGCACACCGCAATTGCTGGCTTTTATGCAGCAGTGGCCCCAAACCGCACCCATGCATCCTGCCAAAACCTTATAATGCCACAGATAGTAAATGGTTTAATCTTTTGACAACTTGCCATGGAAAACAAAAAGTGCACAGAAAATGAAAAGACAGGATGCAAAATGAGTTGGAAAACAAAACTGATACTTACAATTTTAGCAATCATCATTACCCTTCATCTAATAAACCTGTATGCCATTCCGCAGAAGCAGGAAGTGTTGTTAAAGGTCATCGTAACCGCCCTGGATAGTTGGCATTACGACCCACCAGAACTGGATAATGATTTTTCCCGGAAAGTCTTTGATCTCTATCTGAAACGAATGGATTATGCCAAACGCTTTTTCATCCAGGAAGACATCAATGCTCTGAATAAATACGCTACCATCATCGATAATCAGATTCGGACCAATAAATTTGATTTTTACAATGAGGCAAATCAGCTGTTTGATAAACGACTTAAGGAAACCGAAGATATCATGATGGCTGCTCTGGATGCTCCCTTTGACTACGGTCGCACCGATTCTCTGGAAAATGACTACGATCTCATCACCTTCCCTGCATCCCTGGAAGAAAAAACCAAGATTTTACAGCAGTGGGCGCAGTATCAGGTAGAAACCCGCTACATCGATCTGGTGAGTATCGCAAACGCAGATTCAACAAACCAGGACTCCATAGCATATCTGCAGGACGGCGCACCGGTAGATAGCCTGGAAGTGAAAGCCCGGGAATCCATCCAGAAACGGATGCGGAACTATTTCCGGCGCTTGCGGGAGCAAAGTGAAGAGCAGCGGATTGCACTGTTCATCAATTCCATACTCAATGTATATGATCCCCACACTACCTACATGCCGCCTCTGGAAAAGGAAGATTTTGATATTGATATGACCGGCCAATATGAAGGTATTGGCGCATCCCTGATGGAAGAAGATGGCTATATCAGCGTGAGTAACCTCATCCCGGGAAGTCCGGCCGCCCGAGGGGGAGAGCTGGAAGTGGGGGATAAATTCCTCAAAGTTGCTCAAGGTGACGGCGAGGCCGTTGATCTGATTGATATGCCTCTGCGCCAGGCGGTGAAATTGATCCGTGGCAAGCGGGATACCGTGGTAAGACTCACCGTGCGTAAAGCCGACAAATCGGTGAAGGAAATCTCCATTACCCGGGGTAAAGTAGTGATGGAAGAGACCTACGCCCGCTCTGCCGTTATCAGGCATGACGGTAAAACCTATGGCTACGTGCAGTTACCCAAATTTTACCGGGACTTTACAAATCCAAATAACCGTAATGCCACCGATGATGTGCGAGCAGCATTGGAGAAATTACCAAAAGTGGATGGCCTTGTGCTGGACTTGCGTAACAACTCCGGCGGCGCCTTGCCGGATGCCGTTGATATCGCCGGTTTGTTCATCTCTTCCGGGCCGATTGTACAGGTGCGTTCCAGTTCAGACAAGCGGGAAATCGATTATGATACCGATCCTGCCGTTTATTATGACGGCCCGCTGGTGGTGCTGGTAAACAAACTTAGCGCTTCGGCATCCGAGATTTTGGCTGCCGCCCTGCAAGATTATGATCGAGCCGTAATCGCAGGCTCAGAACAAACCTTCGGTAAGGGTACCGTGCAGACCTTTGTAGATCTTGATAGGATGGTAAATGCACGTCTCGATCCGATAAAACCCCTTGGCTCACTGAAATTTACCTACCAGAAATACTATCGGGCAAATGGAAACTCAACCCAGTTTAAAGGCGTAGAGTCCGATATTCTGCTTCCCGATTCCTATGGGCATATTGATATTGGTGAAAAGAAACTGGATAATCCACTTCCCTGGGATACTATCGAGCCAGCGGAATTTACCACCTATTCCATCACTGATAAATTATTGAAAAGGCTGGCTAAGAAGAGCAGTAAGCGAGTGCAGAAAAATGCATCCATGCAAAGCATCAAAGAGCGGGTTAAGCGATTGAAAGAATTGCAGAAAGTTACCCGCCAGCCCCTCAATCTGCCGATTTTGATAAAGGACTACACCGCAGACCGTCAAGATGTTGATCATGTACGAGACCTATTGAAGAAAGATGTTTTCAGCGATGTAACCTTAATTGATTATGCGCCGCTGCCTGCGGACAGCACAGCAATTGCCAGGCATCAGGAACGTACCGACACCTGGCTGAAAAACCTGAAAAAAGACATCTTTGTACAGGAAGCTACAAACATCCTGCAAGATATGAATTAGATAGGCACAAACCGTTCCTAACGACCTCACTGCCATGGATTCACAATGGCGGTGAGGTGGTTTTTTTGCTTCAGGAAGGAGGGTTATTACCCATCTCTCCTGGTCAATGAAATAGATCACCACATGCACTACCATCCAGCCTTGGCATTTAGATAAAAAAGAACCGCAGCCGAAGCTGCGGTAGAAGGAAGAATGTGAGGATGAAGGGAATCTATATAAGCTGCTTGCGATAGATAATGACGTCTTCGTCGTCATCACGTTCTTCTACCTCAAGCTCGCGGGAATCGTCTTGCAACTCCTTGATCTTGATTTTTTTCAAAATCTCCATATCTTTCAGGTTTTTTTCCAGTTCATTAAAATCAAAATTGAGTTCTTTATCACCATTGATGATATGAATCTCACCATTATCGATGGATATATTGAAATCATCTAAGCCGTACTTTCGCTGGCGAATGACAACATCTACCTTTTTCTCTTTGCCTTTGCGCAAAACGGTGAGGTTTATTTTGTCCCCGGGATCATGGGCTTTCAGCGCTTTTTTCAGGTCTTTGGCCGTCTCCACATCTCTACCGTCTATCTTGATGATGATGTCCCGCTCCTGCAATCCTGCTGAGTCCGCAGGGGAATCTTCGATAACCTTGTCGATGTAAATGCCACTCTCAATCTTGTATTTTTTCATCAATTTCTCGGTGAGATCACTGGTATCGAGGCCGATATATTTCTGGTTTGGCAAAAAATGAAACACCTGGGTATTAAGAGGCTCATTCCAGAAAATATTGGTTTTCACCGTCTTTTCACCCAGTACCAGCTTCAGCTTTTTCTCCGATCCATCCCGATACACCGTTACATTGATGGCATCCCTGGGCTGATGATTTCTGAGAATTTTAGTGAGCTGATCTATTGTGTAGATTTTGTCGGAGTCGATCATCAGCAGGATGTCATTTGTCTGGATGCCGGCTGCCTCGGCGGCTTCACCCGCTAATACTTTCGATATCTTTATCCCATAATTTCCCGAAAGTCCCAGAGCATCATATTCTTTTTGGGAAAGGTCTTCCAAATATACTCCCATGTATGGTACTTTCTTTGTGTACCAATCTTCCCGATCAATCAACGTGAGCTTCACACTTTTCACTTTGCCGTCGCGCATCAGTTTCAGCTTGATGACATCACCTGGATTATGGCCTTCCAATATCTTGGTAAGTTGATCATGGGTGTATATTTTATCGCTGTCAATGGCGATTATCACATCGTCTTTCCGGATGCCGGCAGCTTTGGCTGGACTGTTCTCCACCACGCTAGTGATGCGAACGCCATTATTATCTGCTAGTCCCAGCTCATCGGCCTGTTTCATGGTTAAATTGCTGAGGTACACGCCCAAAAAAGCATTCCCTGCAATAAGAGCAGGCATCAATAAAAGTAACAGTGCAGGCACCAGTAATGCTCGTTTCACAGTTTCCTCCTTGTTATGTTACTTTTGGCTCATGAAATTGGTTAATAGCCACCGGTTTGAATCATCTTCACCGGCTTATTGCCAAATTCAGAGACCACCATCACCGCCCCATTTTTAGGGGAGGTGTATTTACGAATCACATAGGCTTTTTCTTCCTGGAAATTCTGTACTGGAAAATAGGGTGCGATATCGGGATTTTGTAGCGAAGTACCCTGTAATCCGGCGTAGTTCTTTCCGGCAGTATTGCCTGGATGTCCCTTTGTATCTGCACCGAAGGCGATCTGATTGAGGCGGTAGGCTATGTCCGGATTGATAATCGTGGCAAAGCCAAAAATCGCCAAAACACAAGCGCAGGCTATTGCAACCCGCAGCCGCAGTGCTGAACGATGGGGGGTAAAATGGTGCTTAAGCAAGGATCGGCGCAGTTCATTTTGAAAATTAGTATCTTCGATGGTGGGCACCGAAAGTTGCTCCAGATCCTTATAAAGCTGGTTCATCTGTTTGCTCCTTATCTAACATTTGTCGCATTTTTTTCAGTGTTCGATGTAGCCGTACTTTGATGGCACTCTCTTTTTTGCCCACTATCTGGGCAACCTCTCGTATTGGCCGCTTTTCAAAATACCGCAGGCTGATAAGGGTTTGTTCCTCTTCACTCAGCCGTTCCAAAACCCGTTTCACACCACTGAAATCCAATGGTTCATGGGGCTGAGGAAGCCCTTCCCATTTTAATCGCTCATCGATTTTCTGCCGCTTTTTCCGCTCTCGATAATACTGATTCACTTCGTTTACCGCGATGCGAAATAACCACGACGAAAAGGTGCAGCGACGAGCATCCAATATGCGAAACAAATTGAGCTTCTTCATGGCCTTAAAAAACACATTGGATACGATTTCATGACGCACTGCCTCATCTTCCACTCTATGGAATACAAAACTATTGATCATCGGAAAATAATTCCGATACAGGTAATCAAACTCTTTCAAGTCTGTCTTTGCCCGCAGGATTCTCTTGTTTTCTTCTATCAATCTGCTTTCCTTCACATTATCGCATTTAAAACGCCGTACCCCGCTGGGGGTTACATCTTTTTTTCTGGATGCATGAACCATGACGGGTCACTAAAAGATGAGCACCGGTTACAGATCAGCGCTCTGCATCCCATTTAAAAAAAACTTTTGCCCATTGAAATCTGATTCTTGCAGCATCGGCACAACCTTTATCCTCAGGCCGGTCACCGACGAATAACGACTTTCCCCAATCGATGACAATACCCTTTTGCCATGCAAAAACCTCACACTGCACCAACATCCCATAGTCGGGCTTGCGTAAAAGTGAACGCATATTGTAGGGAAAAATCTTTCCATCATCCATATGGTAGGCAAAGGTGATGAAGTCGATAGGATTGCGCTGAAACAGGCTGCTCATATATTCCAGCTCGGCAACATTATCTGCCGGGGTTTTAAATCCGTGAGCCACGCCCCCTTGATTTGTGCATCCACAGATATAATATCCCTGATTTTTGTAGTTCCAGAGTGTGGCCTCAACATTAGGCAAAAGTACGATATCTTCGGGTTTTTCGATATGCCTGCCAGTTTTGCTTTTTCGTATGGTGCCATCCAGATCTATGCAAAGGGCAGGGGAAACCAGAAATCCGCTGTCTCCGTTGCGATGTGGTTGAATTATATTCATATTTACTCCTCTCAGAAGCACAAAATTATGAAGACCACAGGTTGTCAAATGAGAAACCCTGTACGGCTGCGGACAGTTTCTGTTCTGTTGCGAACAACTCCGGTCTCTAAAATATGAAGAAGTCTGTTTGGATGAGTATGAGAAGATGAGTGAATTTCGATGGGCTATCGATAGCTATTTCAGATTATTCAATCAGGACATAATAAAAACATTTCCAGTGGGATTGAGAGAAATGCAAGAAGAGTCAGACAGAGGCGAGCATAGCAGCCATCCCCTATTGTTGACATTCTATTTTATAAGCTTGACTAAAAAGCGGTTGTGATGTTCTTTAGAAAAAATATTTACGGAGGATTATATGAATGCACGAAAGATAACTAACAAGGTTTTTTTAATGGGATTTGTAGATTGGGATGCACGTCTTTTTGACTCACTCATACCCCTACCTGACGGAACAAGTTATAATGCTTATCTCATTGAAGGGAGTGAAAAGACGGTACTCATCGATACCGTTGAACCGGAATTCGGTGATGTGCTGTTAGATCAACTATCTGCTGTTAAAAAGCTTGATTACATTGTGTCACTTCACGCTGAACAAGATCACTCTGGGAGTATCCCATCAATACTCGCAAAATATCCGGAAGCAAAGGTCATAACCAGTATCAGGGCAAAAGATATGCTTATTGACCTATTATCAATTCCGGAGAATAAAATCATAACTGTTGCAGATGGCGAAACGCTTTCTCTGGGAGATAAAAACCTTGAGTTCATATATACTCCCTGGGTTCACTGGCCGGAAACCATGTGTGCATACCTTAAAGAGGATAAAATACTATTCAGCTGCGATTTCTTTGGTTCTCATATTGCTACTACCGATATTTATGTGAGTGATGAGGGGCGCGTTTACGAAGCTGCAAAACGTTATTTTGCTGAAATTATGATGCCTTTCAAAAAGATCATCGTAAAAGATATTGATAAAGTTCTTTCTAAGGAAATATCGGTTATTGCTCCAAGTCATGGTCCTTTATATCCACGGCCTTCATTTATTATTGATGCCTATAAGGATTGGTTAGAAAGCCCAGCACACAATAAGGTCGTTTTGCCCTACATCTCCATGCATGGGAGTACAAAAAAAATGGTTGATTATCTGGTTTCTTCTCTTGCTCAAAAGGGAGTTACAGTAGAAATATTCAACCTGGCTGTAACGGATATTGGTAAACTGGCGATAGCTCTTGTTGATGCGGGAACGATTGTCATCGGGACACCAACTTTGCTTTCCGGTCCACATCCAAATGTTATCTACGGGGCATATTTAGCCAATGTACTACGACCTAAAGCGAAGTTTATCTCTATTATAGGCTCCTTTGGCTGGGGAGGTAAAACAGTAGAGATTTTGTCAGGGATGATTTCAAATTTGAAAGTTGAAGTTCTAAACCCAGTTCTTACGAAAGGATATCCTTTAGAGAGTGATTTCAAAGCGCTGGAAGTTTTAGCCAAAGAGATTGAAATGAAACATAAAGAACAGGGATTTACATAATAATCATTATTGAACAATTATGTTAAACTGAAGTCCCATTTTTGATTGAACAGGCATAGCTGATTAAGAGTTTCCAGGCATCACACATGCAGGGAAACTCTTCTGGCTAGCGTGCCGGTGCTCTGAATGAAAGATAAAGGAAAATCGCAAAATAACTGCTTGAAACAACTGAGGAGTTAATGGCTAACAACAACGCTTCAGCCTCTTATGCTTGGTATCGATTTTTGCATCCATGATGGGGAATAAAGGAAATTTATAAAAGGAAGATGTCTCTTTTTTCGCAACAAAGGAAACCTTTTGTGTATTTCTTGAAGAAAAGTGATTGACAATATTAGGGAAGATTGGGTTTTCATAAACCCAAGTTAGTAAATATGGAGGAAAAAATGAAAAAGACAATGTTGTTTTTCTTTTTAGTCACAGCACTGTTTCTCAGTGCGCAGACTTCGGTGTCGATCTATGATATTCAATATACCACAGATCCCGGCACAGGGAACACCTATCCGTCACCCTATGATGGCCAGATCGTCATTACAACAGGCATCGTAAATGCCATTAATTTCAAGGGTTATAAGGACAATATTTACATCACCATGCCGGAAGGCGGCGAATGGAAGGGCTTGTATGTATATGGCTGCGGCGATACTACGCTGGTAGTTGGTGACGAAGTAGAAGTTACCGGCTCTATCACCGAATACTATGGTCTTACCGAGATGAATAACGTTACTTCAACGACTCTGCTTTCCAGCGGCAATGCTGTTCCAGCTCCCGTGATTATCACCACAGAGCAGATGGCTACAGAAGAAGCCTATGAAAGCGTACTGATTGAACTGAATGACGTCTATGTTTCTCAGGAACTAGACGACCACGGCCAATGGTATGTAGTAGATACGACAACCGTTCCATGCCAAGTTGACGACGGCTTTTTCTATCTGGATGCAGTTACACCTCCCATCGTAATTACCTTGGGTGATAACTGGGCTGTTGTACGTGGCGTTGTAAGCTATTCATATGATGAATATGAATTAAACCCTCGTACTCCTGATGACTTGATTCAAACAGTAGGAGCTGGCCCCGTGGTTACGCCGGTAACAAACAGCTTGATTGGTAACTATCCCAATCCTTTCAATCCCACCACAGAAATCGCCTATAATCTTGTTCGGGAAGGGTTTGTAAGCATTGGCATCTATAACGTAAAAGGGGAAAAAGTAACATCTCTGGTAAACAGCGTAAAAACTGCCGGAGCTCATGAAGTTGTATGGAATGGTACCGATGCACAGGGTTCTAACGTAAGTAGCGGCGTCTATTTCTACAAGATGAATTCAGATGATACCAATACTACTGACCTTAAGAAAATGGTTTTGATGAAGTAATTTTTGCTTCGATTAAAAAGGGCGGGAAAAATTCCCGCCCTTTTTTTATGATCCTACAGTCTTTAGAATCTCACTTCGGTAGTGAGGAAGAAATTGAACAACGGCGCCGGTGTGACGTACATGTATTCATTTCCCGTAAGGTAATCATCTACAAACTCACCATCTTCGTTGAAGTATCCACGATTATAGTCAGATCTTACATTTGCCGATGAGTAGTTCTTCCTATTGAGAATGTTGTTGAAACCGACTTTTACCGAAGCTTTCACATTCCCCAGATTGAAGTTGTATTTGGCATCGGCACCCATCTCAAAGTAATAAGGAAGTTTTGAGCTTTTCACACTGGTGCTGTCGGCTACGTAATTATCTCCTACCTTCACGTAATTGCTGAAATATTCGTTGGTGTAATTTGCATAGTAATCATCCCAGAATTTACCGCTGATGCCCAACCGAAGTTTGCCATCCAATGGTACATTTTTAAAAGTATAGCCAATACTACCAGAGGCCATGGTTTCAGGAGAGAAGGGTACAACCCTATCCACCATCTCCTCTGCCGGAACACCGTCAAAGATGTCCACGTTCATTTCGGTCCAACGGTTTTTCGAGAGGGTGAGTGAACCGTTTGCATCGATGTTCATCCAATGAAATTTGCTGCTCAGTTCAAAACCCTGATGCCGTGCTTCACCAGCATTCAAAGTAAGATTAGCATCATATTCACGGACGCCAATGGAGTCTTCTTCTGCATAGTAATATTGCTCGGTAATAGGCAATGACACCCGCTCAATCTTATCGGTATAATCACTGATGTAGTAGTTTGCATCGAATTCAAAGAGCTCTCCTTGATACCCGACACCAAACTCAACAGTATTAATTTTTTCAGGATCCAGCTCGCCGTAAAAATGCTCTTCATCCTGATTGTAATAGATTCCTGAGCTATCTTGTAAAACAACATTTTTGGTGTAAAGTTGGTTTCCATCGGGGCCATCATAGCCGCTGTACCAGTCACTGGTACGGGGTTCTTTGTAAGCCAGAGAGTAGTTTGCCCGCACATTGAAATACCGGGACAGGTTGTAGTTTATCCCCACTTTGGGTGAGAAGAAACTGAAGACCTTTTCATAGTCATCATCGGTGAATTTCAACAAAGTATCCTGGCCCACCACTTCGGTGATGTTTTTGGTGGAATAGAAGGAAATACCCATTGGCTCACCGGTTCTGAGATCGTACAACTCGATGGGATTTTCCTCTACCGAAGAACCATATCGTGCAATCTGTCCATCTATCATGATATTCAGATTATCCAGTGGTTTAAACTGCATCCTTGCAAAGGCAGATAAATTAAGGACATCGGTAGTGTAGTCATAGGTTTTCTGCATCTTATCAAAAACCTCAATGCTGTCGGGGAATGCGGCATTGAAGTGGCGGAATTTTTCACGTTTGCCAATGTGATTGGCGTGCCAGTTACGCATTTCTCCACCCATTACCAAATTTACATTTTTGGTGATATCATAGTCATAATAGGTATTTAATCCCATCTGGAAATGGTCGCTGATGGTATTATTTCGCCATGAATAATTGTACCGGGAACGGAAGAAATCAGCTCCCTGGCTGCTGATCAGCTCACCGTCATAGGATGGACCAACAACGGGGATCACACCGCCGATAAGCACTGTATCTACCGGGCAAAAGCCGTCCATCACTGCACCATAATTTTCCCAGATGTACAGTGCATGCTTGGCATATTCTGTTTGCTCAAATCCGGCAGGATCATCTGAATCCATGAAACCATCACGGAAATAAAGGGCACCGGTATTGATGTCGAATTTATCCTGATTGATGTATTTACCGCCCCCGTCTCCTTTGGTAACAAAGAGATTGGTCATCATCACCTGATCGTCGTTGATGATCCACTCATCCCGAATTGAGAACTGGGGTTTAAAGTAATAATTTTCCTGATAAGCATGATTGTTCCGGTTGTATTCCCGTCCCAGAGTTTTCATCAGTCTGCGATCGGATTTAAAATACACTTGATTGTGCTCTTGTGGTGCGCCAACAAAGCTGGTGGATATTTTGTGGTTGCCCAAAGCATTCTGCGTTTCCAGACCAAAGGAGTAACCGCTGTAATTGGTTCCTTCGATATAATAATCACCCTCTTTGCGTTCCAGCATGAGGCTCCAGTTAAATTTACCCCCCATAAGTGCGCCGGAATTGTAGCGAGCTATCACGTTATACACATAGGGATTATATGATGTGATATCACCCTTTCCATCAGCTACATCGCCATCGGTACTAAAGCCGCTGTAGGTTGAACGGACGCTAATCTCTTTTTGGGATTTTGCTCCCATGGTTTCGATGTTCAGGGATCCGCCGAAGGCTCCGGAGCCGTACAGCGAAGAACCGGCACCTTTTTGTACCTGCACCGTTTTTACGTTGGATGTCAATCCTGTCCAGTTAGACCAATAGACCTTTTGGCTTTCAGGATCGTTTACCGGGATGCCATTGATGAGCACCTGGATTTTATCTGCTTCAAAGCCCCGCATGGTAATCTGAGCATCTCCCAGACCTGTGGTGTTGGCAAAGAGCCCGGGAACTTCATCCAGCAATTGCGGGATGTCTTCGGTAGTGTTTTTATTGGTGATTTCATCCTGACTGATGTTTGTGAAGGCGATTGGCGTTTCCCGCTTTATAGCGCGATTTGCCGAAACCGTATGCCCTTCGATTTTTATCATGGATGATTCCAGCGTGACGTTAACCACGGCTGTTACACCGTCGCCGACTTCTACCACCACTTCGGCAGGTTTATAGCCGATGCGATGCAATTGCAGGGTGTTGATGCCCACGGGAACTTCTTTCATGATGAATGTACCATTGTCTCTGGTGTAGGTTCCCACCTGAGTGCCTACCAGTTGCACTGCGACACCTGCCAATTGTTCTTTGGTATCTGCCCGGGTTACTTTACCAGCGATGCGACCTGTTTGTCCAAAGACTAACAGTGGTAACAGACCGATGATACAAAAAATAATGAACTGTTTTTTCATTTCACCTCCATCTCAATTTTTTTTGAAGAAATTGTGAACGCCCTTTGGTGTCAAGGTGGAATTCAGCAGCAGAAAGATGAGCCATTAACAAATCACCAGATAAAAAAAATGAGAGCTCGAAGTTCTCACAAGAAAAAACCCGCTTCTTTTCAAAAAGGCTGGAAGTTGCTGATGTTCCAATAGTGCTCTTCAGCCTCTTTCAGAATACTCAAAACATCCTGATGACTGCTTTTCCATTTCCTCATTCATCCGGCTATCCAAAAAGGTGATCAGGCCCGGATCGGTAGTGTTTTTCAACGCCGGATTATACAATGTGACGCTATCGAACTCGGCCTTTATCCCCTGCTTGATGAGCTTCTGTAACGTGTTGTGTCCCATCATGTTCTTCTTTGTTTGTATTACAGCTCTGCGCATAGGCAAACATCTCTTCCAGGGAGCTGAACCGATCAAAAAGCCCAAGAGCTTCCTGCAACTGAGTATCCTCCTTCATAGAAACGCGGTAGCTCACTTCGTCGTTAAACTTTGCCTGCAGAATTGTGGCAGTAAGGGATGTTTTCAGGTAGCTTTGAGTGCTGTCCAGGTCTGCCTGAGTATAGGTAATATCTTCGGGAAGTTGATCCAGAAAATTTGATACTAATGTATCATCGGCGCGGAAATCTACGGTTACATCGTCGGAATGGTCGATCATATAATCCACCGCAAAATCGAAGATCACTCCTTTTTGCTGCAATTTCACGGCAAATTGAGTGAGTTTTCTCTGGGGGATAACCAAGTCTGGTGTGATGCCGCCACCGCCATACACTTCACGACCGCTTTGGGTGTGATAGATATTTTTGTGGTTTTCCTCCGCCACCTTTTCCTTTTCTTCTTCACTCACTTTTTTGCCCTTGAGCAACTTGTCATTTACCTCTTTATGGATGCATCTCCCGGAATTGATATAGTATTTTGCAGTGGTTATCTTGATGCCATAGCCATCCGAAAGAGGGAAGAGCCGCTGCACGGAACCTTTGCCAAAGGAGTTTGTACCCACCACCAGCGCCTTGTCATAATCTTGCAACGAACCGGCAAAAATTTCCGATGCGCTGGCCGAAGCTTCATTTATCAGTACAATTACCGGATAGCCGCTGCGCATGCGATCAAACCGGGTGACGTAGGTGGTACTGGCTCCCCGTGATGCTCCCTTAGTGAAAACAACCCGCTTATCTTTCCCGATAAATTCATTCACTGTATCCACTGCCTGATCCAGCAATCCCCCTGGATTGTACCGCAGGTCAATCAATAAACCCCGCATGCCCTCACCTTCCAGCCTGTCCAGCTCACGGCGCAAATCGGCAGCGATGGTGCGACTGAACTGCCGCATCCTGATATAACCAATGCCATTATCCAAAACCATTGCGTAGGGAATGCTGTCCACATGGATGATGTCGCGGATCACATCAAATTGCAGTACCTCTTTCACCCCGGGACGGCTGATGCCAATAACCACCAAAGTGCCTTTTTTACCTCGCATCCGACTGATCACTTCATCGGTTTTCATGCCAACCACGTCTTCGCCATCCACGGTAACGATCTTGTCTCCGGTTCTGATGCCCAGACGATAGGCTGGCGTACCTTCGATGGGAGAGACCACGGTAATGTAATCCCCCTTTTTATCTATGGTGATGCCCAGGCCGCCAAATTCTCCCTGGGTGCTACTGTTAAATCGTTCAAAATCTTCGGGCTTAAAGAACACGGTATGTGGATCGGTTTCATCCATCATGCCTTCTATGGCGGCATCAATGAGCTTATCGACATCTATATCTTCGACATAATATTCCTGCAATTTATACAAAACTTCGGTGAAAAGATGCACTTTGTTAAAGAAATTCTCATTGGTGTTCTTAGACCACAGTGGCAACATCAGTGCCAGAAGCAACAGCATCACTATTATGCGGGATGCATTTATGTGGCCGCGATATCTCAATTTCATTGGTTATTCCTCCATTCTTCCACCGCTTTGATGACGTCTAAATGAATCTCATCGATGGATTTTTTACCATCCAGGATAACATAGCGCGCCTGCTCTGATGCGGCAATAGCCAGAAAGCCGTCCCGCACATTGCGGTGAAATGACAGAGATTCCTTTTCCATGCGGTCGGCATCTTTTGCAGCGATGCGTGAAAGGCCGATCTCGGCGGGGAGATCAACCAAAAAGGTGATGTCCGGCACCAATCCGTATGTGGCGTAGCGGGTGATGAGGTCGATAATCTGCCGATCTATCTTGCGGGCCGCACCCTGATACGCCAGGGTAGAGTCATAGTAGCGGTCGGAGATCACCCACATCCCTTTTTGCAATGCCGGGATGATCCATTGGCCGGTGTGTTGACTGCGACTGGCCATATAGAGTAACATTTCGGTTTCCGGCAACATCTCGTCATTATCCACGGAAAGCAATATCCGGCGAATTTTTTCAGATATTTCAGGGCCACCGGGTTCTCGGGTGAGAAGGGTTGGCTGTGATAATTTTTCCAGATACTCTTTCAGCATCTTTGCCTGAGTCGATTTTCCGCATCCTTCGATGCCTTCAAAAGTGATAAAGGTTCCTGTCATTTTTCGTCCTTTTCCCATTTCATTATCATCGCGTCTTCTACTGGATGGCTGTAATATTTTCTTCGCACTCCCACCACCTCAAAGCCGATGCTGCGATAGAGCGCCAGTGCCGGGAGATTACTCGCCCGCACTTCCAAGAAAAATTCATCGCATCCTTCCTGCTGCATACGATCCATGATGAAGTTCACCAGCCTGCGCCCAATGCCTTGGCGCTGAACCTCTACATCCACGCCTACATTGGTTATGGTACATTCATCGAGCACTTTCCAGCAGCAGATGTATCCAGCGATCTGGCCGTGAAATTCCGCTACAAAGGCTTCATGAGAATTGAGCTCCTGAATCATCATGGTAGAACTCCAGGGGGAGCTGAAAAGTTGATCTTCCAGCCTCATCACCTGGGGCAGATCATCCATCTGCATCCGGCGAATCAGCAACATTAATAGTACAATTTCTGGCCGGGATAGATCATCACTACTCCGCCTTTGTTTTTGAGATTGTTGGAGGCGATAAGGCGGGTTGCCTTGACCCCCAATTTGTAGGCGATGCCACTTACGGAATCACCCTTTTTCACCACGTACACCCGGTCTTTGCCGTTTTTTGTTGTTCCCGGTGAGCCGTAGAGTTTCAGCTTCTGTCCCGGATGAATCACATTTGACGTCAGTCCGTTGAGGCTTTTGATCTTTGCCACAGTGGTTTTGTATTTACGCGCGATATTATAGAGGTTATCCCCGGATTTAACAATGTGATGGGTGAAAAATCCGGCGTTTTTCTTTAAAAACTGTTTTTCCAGATTGGCCAATTGTACAGCATTTGCCCTGCTTTTTTTGGGGATTACCACCGTGAATGTGCCGGGAGGCAATACGACGTCATTGAGAGCAGAATAGACTTTACGGCTGCGATGGTAGATTTTTATCCAGGGATTCAGTTCGCACACTTTGCCCACCGTGGTTCCCTGAGCAATGGCCCAGTTGTCTATCTTATAGTGACCTTTGAGGGTAACGGTTACCCGCTTGTTGTTTTTCAGCAATGGTTCCTCTCGCTCCAGGCGCTTTCCATAGATCGCCTCTTCGTTTTCAAATATCAGTTTGATAGCAGCGGCCCGCCATACGTAGTTATGCGATTCATTGGAGCGCATCACCAGATCAAAAAAGTGGCGGCCACCCTGTTGTCTGGCAATTTTCGCGATATTGCCGGCTCCGGAATTGTAGCAACTTATTGCCAGTAACCAATCTTCCACATCCCGTTTGGCAAGGTAATTATAGCTGTTGTTCAGGTGTTTTGCTGCACTGACGGTTGACTTAAATACATCCCGACGTTCATCCACAAATTCATCTATCTGCATCCCATAGCCGGTGGCGGTTCCCTTCATAAATTGCCAGATGCCAGCCGCACCTACCCGCGATGTAGCCATGGGGCTGAGGTTGCTTTCGGCGACTGCCAGGTATTTGGCATCCAGAGGAACATTGTATTGGGCAAATATAGAATCGAAAATGGCGAAATATTTGCCGCTGCGGGGAATGGTTCGATGGGCAGATTTGAGCTCCTGCTTGAATATCTTTTCAAATTTAGCCCGATTTCGTTCGTTTTTCAAATCGAAGAGGGTGCCAGCAAAAACCATGGAATCGGGAATCTGAAAATTCTGATTCACGGCAATGCGGCTGTTAGACACATCCAAGGCTGTGGAGAGAGAATCAACCGAGAAAATAAACTCCTGTATCAATGCATAAAGAGAATCGATCTCGGCATCCTTTTGCCTCAGTAATGTGCGTAGGGAATCGGCTTCGTAAGTGGTAAAGCGCACCGAAGTAGGATGTGGCTCCTGCGGAGAGATAAGTTCATTGAATGCGCATCCGGTGATGAGCAAGACAATAAGTACGGGGATAATTGATTTCATAAACATTCCTCTTATTTGTTTGTGTCGAAGTGGCAATGGTGGGCAGTGGCAGGTTGCTCAAGCCAATGGGGGTGGGAGCAGTACCACTGGATGGTTTCCCGCAGGCCGTCAGCCAGGGAGATGCGGGGTTTCCACCCCAGAGCAGCGATTTTCTGCCAGTTCAGCGCATAACGCTGGTCGTGGCCCGGGCGATCTGCCACGTGCTGTATGCTATTTATTGGCGCATCCAGGATATGTAAAATGGTTTCGATAATCTGGAGATTTGTCAGGCAATCATCGGTTCCGACATTATAAATTTCCCCCGAAGTGCCATAAAGGAGGACAGTGACGATGGCGGTGCAAAAATCTCTCACATGAATCCAGGAGCGCATCTGCAGGCCGCTACCATAAACGGGTAACGGCTGGTTTGCCAAAGCGCGGGAGATCATCAGGGGAATGAGTTTTTCAGGAAATTGATGACTGCCATAGTTATTGGTGCTACGCAAAATAATCACCGGCGTTTTCCAGGTTGTCCACGCTACCTGAGCCAGCATATCACCAGCCGCTTTACTGGCGGCATAGTTGTTTGTCGGTGTCAGCGGAGCCGTTTCTGTGCAGGATGCCGGTGCTGGAACAGTGCCATAGACTTCATCGGTGGAGATATGTATAAAGCGTGAGATTGCATTTCTGCGAGCTGCATCCAGCAAAATCTGAGTACCCAGAATGTTGGTACGCAAAAAGGGTTCAGGATCTTTTATCCCTCTATCTACATGGGTTTCTGCGGCAAAATGAACAACCACATCGGGTAAAAAATTACTGAACACCTGAGCCACTTTGGTAGAATCGGTCACGTCGCCCCGGGTAAATTGGAAATGCGGGTGAGAGTTTACGTCATCCAGATTGTGGAGATTCCCCGCATAGGTAAGGGCATCAAAGCAGAGAACATGCCAGTGGGGAAATTCGCGCAGGATGTGGCGAATAAAGATCGAGCCAATAAAACCGGCACCACCGGTAACGAGCAGGCGATGAGAGCTGGTTGCATCCATGACTAAAAAAACAACCCTTGGAGTAGATAAAAGACCGGAGCGGCCAGGAGCAGGCTGTCGAAGCGATCCAGAAGGCCACCGTGGCCAGGAAGAAGTTGCGAGCTGTCTTTCACGCCAAAATCACGTTTCAGTACTGACTCCATAAGATCACCCAGTTGGCCGAAAATGCCCACAGAGACTGCCAGGCTGAAGCCCACCCACAGAGAACGGTGGAATATGAACCAGGTTGCCAGACCACTGATAAGGGCAAAAACGAAACCGGCCAAAAATCCTTCGATGGATTTGCTGGGACTGGCTTTGAACACGCCTCGGTGTTTGCCGAATCGCATCCCGATAAAATAGGCGCCGCTATCGGTAATCCAGATAATGCTGAGAAGGGCGATGATGAGGAACCTTCCGTCCGGTAAAGAACGGATGCGGACGATGGTGCTGCTGAAAAGCCCGGAGTATATTACCATGAAGAGGCTGGCGGAGATCCGTTGGATAGCGCCATGATAATCGTGGGTAAAGAGGTCATTTCCCAAAATAATGATAAAAGTAACGGTAATGGCTAACATTGTGGTTTGAAGGTCAAAGAGGGCCGCTGCCAGATATACCGAAGCACCTAAAAGAAGAATGACTTTCGGTAAAATGACATGACGAGAGAGAAACATCTCTCGCATCTCATAATGCTGGATGACTACGACCATGCCGAAGAAGGCGGTTATGGAAAATCCTCCCAGATAGAAGATGGCGAGAAGGAGGGGAATAAATATGATTGCGATAAGAAAACGTTTGATGAGTTCCATGGTTATCTTCCTCCAAAGCGGCGTTTACGCGCCTGATAATCCAGCAGAGCCTGAACAAACTCTGCCTTGGTAAAGTCTGGCCAAAGGGTATTGATAAACCATAATTCGCTGTAGGCGCTTTGCCAGATGAGAAAATTGGAAAGCCGCTGTTCTCCGCTGGTGCGTATCACCAGATCAGGGTCTGGTATCCCCGCCGTATAAAGGGCGTTTGCCAGCATTGTTTCATCGATATCATCAGGAGAAATGATGCCCGCCTGCACGTTTTGGGCAATGATTTTTACGCCTTCTATCAGCTCTTTGCGGCCGCCATAATTCATGGCAATGTTAAGGTACATTTTGTCATGATGCCAGCTGCGTTTACAGGTTGCCATGGCCTTGGTATAATAATCTTGCTCCAGATGCTCTTTGCTTCCCAAAAAGTGGATATTTATCTTCTTTTCCAACAATTCATCGATCTCTTTCAGTAGCGAATCCATGATGAGTTTGAGAAGATAGTTAACTTCCATGGCCGAGCGATTCCAGTTTTCTGTGGAGAAGGCATAAACCGTGAGGTATTTTATACCGGCATCATAGGCCATCTCGATAGTGCGTCGGGTAGCAGCAACACCGGATTTATGCCCCATCAGCCGCTTTACTTTGTGCTTTTGAGCCCAGCGTCCATTACCGTCCATAATCACCGCCACATGGACAGGTAATTTGTCCGGATCGAGTTTTTTCATCAATTCTGTTTCGTTCATTTTTTCTCCACTTTTTGCATCACCACATAGCGGAGGTACGCAGTGATAAAACCGGACAAATCGCCGTCCATTACTTTGGCGGTGTTACCGGTTTCAAAGCCGGTACGATGGTCTTTTACCATCTGGTATGGATGGAATACATAGGAGCGAATCTGGTTTCCCCAGCCGATATCACTCTTGGTTCCCTCCAGAGCTTGCCGTTCTTTTTCCCGTTGCTCTTCATAATGCTGATAGAGGCGGGAACGAAGAATCTTCATAGCGGTTTCCCGATTCATTATCTGTGAGCGCTCGTTTTGGCACTGCACCACAATATTGGTAGGAAGGTGGGTGATGCGCACTGCGGAATCGGTGGTGTTTACCCCCTGGCCACCTTTGCCGCTGGAGCGATAGGTGTCTATCCGTAGCTCATTGGGCTCAATTTCCACTTCGATGTCGTCATCAACGATTGGGTACACAAATACCGATGCAAAGGAAGTTTGGCGTTTTCCCTGAGCATTAAAGGGAGAGATACGCACCAGTCTATGGATGCCAATTTCACTACGTAGATTGCCGTAAGCAAAGTCACCGAAAATCTCCATCGTCACGCTTTTTATTCCGGCCTCGTCACCGGGTTGTAAATCGACGATGGAAGTTTTATAGCCATTGGTGTCTGCCCAGCGGGTGTACATGCGAAACAGCATCTCTGACCAATCCTGGCTTTCGGTACCTCCAGCACCAGGATGGATGGTGAGAATGGCATCTGCGCTATCGTATTTTCCACTGAGTAAAAAACGGGTTTCGATAACATCAAGGTCATCGGCATAGCGGGATGCAGCCATCGCCGCTTCCTGCAAAAGGACGTCGGAAAAGTCTTCTTTCAGCAATTCATGATAGGTTTGCATTTCTTCGGAGATGGTTATCAGGCGCGCATTTTCCTCCAGTTGACCCCGGATAACGGTGATCTGTTTGGTGATGCGCTGCGCTTTCCGCTGGTCATTCCAAAATTCCGGGCTGTTCATCTGGGCTTCCAGTCCGGCCAATTGGGTTTTTAGGGCATCGATGTCAAAGAAACCTCCGGATCTCTGCGATGCGTAATATGATTGATTCTACTTCACGTTCAAATTCGACAAATTCCATGAGGGCTCCTTAATATCTTCCTGGTAGCAGGTAGTGTTTTACTTCTTCGTTAAAATAGCGATCGGTCATGGTGGCGATGAAATCCCGCACATATTCGGCCGATGAGAAACGGGAAAGGTAGTGTTTGTCTTTGTGATTGAGGAAATGAAGGAAAATCTTGGATTGCCGATTATCGGTTTCCAGATCATCCATATATTCTTCAAAGAGAATGTGCATCGATTTATTGATGGCTCGTTGCGCCGATTTTACTTCGGCATTTGTATAGATGCGGTCGTAATTAAAGCGTTTCAGTTTGAGGAGCATCTCACTGGTTTCATCATCAAAGGAAATATGGTTATAACCGTAACTATTTACAATCACGCTTTTTACCAGCACATCGATGATCTGGCTGTTTGTCTCTCCCAAATAGGCGCGACAGGATGTGGGAATCTCTTCCCGGGTGAGTATTTTGTAGCGTATGGCGTCTTCGATATCCTGCCCGATATAGGCGATAGTATCGGAAATACGCACGACGCATCCTTCCAGAGTAGCTGGCATCCAGGTTGCTTTTTGTCCGGCATTTTTCTTTTTCCTATAGTCCAGGATGTCAGATTCTTTTTTGTCTGACTGTGGTTTGAGCCGGGTATTGTGTACTTCACCGTCATGAGATATAATGCCATCCCGCACCTGAAATGTGAGGTTGAGGCCAAGGCCTTTGCTGGAGATATTATCGACGACGTGGAGACTTTCGATATTGTGATGGAAGTGGCCGATGCCATGCTGCTGGCAACAGTCGCTGAGGGCAACCTCGCCATCGTGGCCAAAGGGTGTGTGGCCGAGGTCGTGGCCCAGAGCAATGGCTTCAATGAGAGCCAGATTCAGACGCAGATTTGTCCCGATAGTACGGGATATCTGAGAAACGTAAGTGGTGTGGAGGCTGCGGTTACTCATCTCTTCATCAAACATGTTGGTAAAGGCAAAGACCTGGGTTTTTCCCTGATACCGGCGGTAAGCACCGCTATAGACGATGCGATCCCGATCGATGGCAAAAGGCGTGCGCATGTAGTCCCCATCCTCTTCTTTCAGGCGCCAGGCATCTGCGTCGTGGGTAGCATGGGGACTAAAGGTCTTATCGGTTTCCGCTTGATTCAGCTGATAAATTTCCTGCAGTCGTTTCTGGTCTATCATCCTCATCTCCTTGTGGCGTGTGAGCCGTAAGTGGTAAATGATCGGTTTTTCTAAAGCGCATAAAATAGGGAGGATAGCCTTCCTTACGCTTAAATTCTTCATAGTACGTAACAATGTGACCAGCCCGTGGAAGGGTAGTGTAACCCTTTTCATAGAGTGCCACAAAATCTTTGCGCCGGGCAAAATGCTCGACAATCCACATGACGTATTCCTGATGGTCAGTAGCTATTTCAATTTCTCCCCGCAGACGCAGAATCTGGTTGAGGGTATCCAGAAAGGAGTCCTGAATGATGCGGTTTTTGTGGTGCTTACGTTTAGGCCACGGATCTGGGTGAATGATAAATATTTTCCGTATGGAATGGCGTGGGATGATGTTTATCACCGAGTCATCCACGTACAACCGCATCAGGCGCACGTTTGCATGGCGGGATGCATCCAACTTATGCAAGATAATGCGGATGCGGTCGCCTTTCACTTCTATGCCAAGAAAATTGCGATCCCACTCCACCAGGGATTTGGTGGCAATGAGTTCACCTTTACCGCAACCGATCTCCATATATACCGGATTATCGTTACCAAAAATGGCACGGAAATCCAATAATTCATTATCTTTATGAGGAATACAAAAGAACTCCTCTTTTTCCTGTATCGTCATCATAACCTTTCAATTTCCTTAGCTTTGAATTTTTCCAAATGGGGTTTTGTGTCAAGCCCGATGTTGTAACGGGATCAATGGACATCGGCGGGTTTGCCTTTTTCCTTGACCACCTGCAGGGAAATTTTCACGGTGCTCCCAAATCTATCTTCGGGGCAGGGTATTTATTCCCGACCGACGGTGAAAGCCCGTGAGCTGGCAAAAGTCAGCTGATCCGGTGTAATTCCGGAGCCGACAGTAGAGTCTGGATGGGAGAAGGTAGCGCGTGAGCTTTATGCTCATGCATCATTTCAGCCCCGATGTTGCGGGGCTTTTTTTTATACCTACACATCGGTAGCCCTGCTCCGTCAGGAGCGAAAAAAATGGAAAGATTCATGCAACGGGCCTTAGACCTTGCACAAAGGTATCGAGGCGTAACATCGCCCAATCCGATGGTGGGAGCGGTGGTGGTGAAGGATGGCCATATCGTAGGAGAAGGTGCTCATCCTCATGCCGGGATGCCACATGCCGAGATATTTGCTCTGCGAAGTGCTGGCAAAGCAGCCAATGGCGCCACACTCTACGTAACCCTTGAACCCTGCAATCATCAGGGGAAAACCCCACCTTGCACAGAAGCCATCATTGCCGCCGGCATTACCAGAGTTGTCGCCGCCATGGAAGATCCCAATCCTCTGGTACAGGGCAAAGGATTTGCGCGATTGCGCCAGTCGGGTATCATGGTAGAGTGTGGGATGCTGGAAGCGCAAGCCCGCAAGCTCAATGAGGTTTTTATCCACTACATCACCACCGGCATGCCCTTTGTCACCATGAAAGCTGCCACTTCTCTGGATGGCCGCATCGCCACTCAAACCGGTGACTCCCGCTGGATTTCCAGCCCTTCGGCTCGGCGGCGGGTACATGAGATGCGCCGGGAATACGATGCTGTGATGATCGGCAAAGGGACATTACTCAAGGATAATCCCCGCCTCAATGTGCGATTGGATGAAGAGCTGGAAGGACCGCAAAAAATCGTTATCATGCCAAATCTGAATGTTTCAGCCCGGGAGCTTACGAAGATGAATGTGTACCGCACATCCCTTCGAAAACCCCTGATAGTCGTCTGTAACCAAGGTGTCGCCCACCGCGACGCAGCGTCGCGGTATGCCGCTCACAATATTCAGTTGATACCGGTGGAAGAAGTAGATGGCATGATAAATCTGCGCAGTCTGGGCCGGGCTCTTGGTCAGAGCGGCATTACCAGCCTTCTGCTGGAGGGGGGCGCCGGACTTTTTACCAGCTATCTGAAACAGCAGCTTATCAACAAAATCACTCTCTTCCAGGGCCCCATCATCATCGGGGCTGAAGGAATGTCTCTGGTGGGACATTGTCAAAATGCCGTCATCCACGATGCGTTGCGGCTCAAAGAGATCACCACCAAAAGTTTTGGCGATACCGTACAGATTACCGGCTATCCTACCTACCGGATGCATCCTGTACAAAAAGAGAACCAAAATTCCCGGGAGGACTCATGTTTACCGGAATCGTAGAAGAAACAGGCACCTTGATTGCGTCCAATACCTCAGGGGGCAACACTCGATTCACCTTTCAGTGTGAGAAGATTCTGGCCGATGTAAAGCTGGGAGACAGCATCGCTGTAAATGGTCTGTGTCTCACGGTGAACCGTTTTTCACAAAACACTTTCTGCACCGACGTGATGCCGGTAACCCTGGGAAAATCTTGCTTCACTCACATCAAACCAGGTGATAAAGTTAACCTCGAACGGGCACTCAGAATGTCGGATCGGCTGGGTGGCCATCTGGTTACCGGTCACATAGATGGCGTGGGAACCGTTATTGCCATGGAGCATCAACAAAATACTCTGATCCTGGATATCCGGCCGGAAGCTGAACAAATGGCAGCTGTCATCCCTGAAGGCTCGGTATGCATTAACGGCATCAGTCTCACGGTGGCCAGCCTGCAAAGCGACCATTTCAGGGTTTCTCTCATCCCCCACACTTACGCCGCCACTGCCATGCCTTACCTGCAAGTGGGTGATACAGTAAACCTGGAAACCGACATTATTGGGAAATATGTGCACCATTTTTTGCACACAGACAACCAAAAAACACTCAGTCTCGAAATACTTAACAAATATGGATTTATATAATGGAGTATCAATGAATTTCAGCTCAGTAGATGTTGCTTTAGACGACCTTCGGGCCGGACAGATGGTGATAGTTTTGGATGACGAAAATCGCGAAAACGAAGGAGACCTGATTATTGCGGCACAATTCGCCACGCCGCAGGCCATCAATTTTATGATCACCCACGCCCGTGGACTGGTCTGCATGCCCATGATGGCAAAGGATTTGGCTCGTCTTAATCTGCCACAGATGGTAGCCACCAATACCGATAACCACCATACGGCATTCTCGGTATCCGTGGATCACGCTTCTACCACCACGGGGATATCAGCCCACGAACGCTCTGCCACGATTCATGCCCTTATTTCTCAGGATTCAGCAGCGGAGGATTTCCGCAAGCCGGGTCACATATTTCCGTTGCAAGCCAGGGATGGTGGGGTGCTTCAGCGCCGGGGCCACACCGAAGCTGCGGTGGATCTGTGCCGCCTGGCAGGGCTGCATCCAGCAGGTGTAATATGTGAAATAACCAATGACGATGGTACTATGGCACGGTTGCCGCAATTGCGCACCTTTGCTCTTAAATGGCATTTGCACATCATCACCATCGCTGACTTGGTGAAATTTCTGAGGAAAAACCAAAGCCTTGTACAGCGGGAAACCGAAATCAATCTGCCAACCCGATGGGGAAATTTTACGGTGCGCGCCTACAGCTCGCCAGATTCAGCCGAGCCGCATCTGGCATTAATAAAGGGTGATCCTACCAATGCCGCTGCTCCACTGTGCCGTGTTCACTCCGAATGCCTCACTGGCGATCTGTTGGGTAGCCTGCGCTGCGATTGCGGCGACCAGTTGCACGAAGCTATGACGGCCATCGATGCAGCCGGCTGCGGTATTTTGATTTATCTGCGACAAGAGGGGAGAGGTATCGGTCTTTTGAATAAACTCAAAGCCTATGCGCTGCAACAAAATCAGGGACTGGATACGGTGGAAGCCAACATCGCGCTGGGGTTTGCACCGGAGCTTCGAGATTTTAAACCCGCAGCCGACATCCTGAAGGATTGCGGTGTATCATCGGTAACATTGATGACCAACAATCCGCTGAAAATCGACCATTTAGAACAATGCGGGATAGCAGTTCAACGGAAAGCGCTTGAAGTGTCTGCATCCTGCCAAAACCAAGAATATCTGCGTACCAAGCGGGATAAAATGGGACATATCTTAGAAAATCTCATCGGCTGAAAGGAGGAAATATGCCAAAAATAATCGAAGGACATTTATGTGGAAAGAGCCGTCATTTCGCCATCGTAGTGAGCCGGTTCAACGAATTCATCACATCGAAATTGCTCAGCGGCGCATTGGATGCTCTGATACGTCATGAAACGAAGGATAATGATATAACCGTGGTGTGGGTGCCGGGGGCTTTTGAGATTCCGCTGGTTGCATCCCGCCTGGCAAAAAGCGATAAGTATGATGCGGTGATTTGTTTGGGAACCGTCATCCGTGGTGCCACACCCCATTTTGATTACGTGAGTGCAGAAGTCTCCAAAGGGGTAGCCCATGCCGGCTTGCAAAGTAACGTTCCTGTGATATTTGGTGTGCTCACCACAAACACCATAGAGCAGGCAGTGGAACGGGCTGGTACAAAGGCAGGCAACAAAGGCTGGGATGCCGCCATCAGTGCCTTGGAAATGGCCGATCTATTGCCCCAAATCTCAAGGGATTAACGGCAATTCACAGGATTCAGGGTGTAAATTCCATTGACATCAGAAGCCTTGCTCATTTCCCTGCTGACCGAAAAGGAGATGTTTATGAAGTATAAAATCATTTTGTTCCTGCTCTTTGCAGCAAGTCTTTGGGCTGATATCCCCCAAGGTTATTATGATGATGCAGCAGGGCTTTCTGGTACTCAATTGAAGGCAGCACTCCACAATATCATTGATGATCATGTGGAATATTCCTATAATGATTTGCGCGATTTTGTGTTGAAAGACACTGACGAAGATCCCAACAACACTAATAATGTGATTCTGCTTTATACCGGTTGGAGCTACCCGAAATCATCTTTTGGCGGCGGTGCGTCAGACTGGAATCGCGAGCACACATGGGCAAAATCCCATGGCAATTTTGGCACATCAGCACCGGCAGGCACGGATGCACACCACATACGACCCACCGATGTAACCGTGAACTCCGCCCGAGGTAATCTGGATTTTGACAACGGCGGCACCATTTACGTTGATGGTGATGGCGCTACGGAATGCCGTCGGGACGACGATAGCTGGGAGCCTTGGGATGAGGTAAAAGGTGATGTAGCCAGGATGCTGTTTTATATGGCTGTGCGCTATGAAGGCGGCGGGGGAGAGCCCGATCTGGAACTTACAGACACCGTTCCTTCATCTCCCAATTATGAGCCTCTTCACGGCAAGATGTCCACGCTCCTGGCCTGGCATCAGCAAGATCCTCCCAGTGCCTGGGAAGAGCTGCGTAACGATAAAGTCTATTCCTATCAGGAAAACCGCAATCCCTTCATCGATCACCCGGAATATGTTTCTTTAATCTGGGGTGGAACCGCTGTACAGCCGGAAATTTGCAGCCAGCCGATGGTAGCTACCGCCTATCCAAATCCCTTTAACCCCTCAACCACTATCAGCTTTTCCTTGGATGCAAAAATTGCCGGACAGCAACCGGTTAGGGTTGAGGTGTTCAATGTCAAAGGTCAGCAAATCAAGGTCCTGATGGTAAATTCTGAGATTTCCGGATCGGGCTCTGTTACCTGGGATGGTACCGATAACACCAATGCTACGCAATCCAGCGGAGTTTATTTCTATCGCGTTACGTCCGGAATACAGCAAGCCTATGGCAAAGTGTTGATGATCAAATAGCTGAAGTAAAAGCCTGATGGCCACGCAGGAGCTTTTCCACTTCGTTATGAGATAAGCTGAAGATTGACATTGCAGCACCAGTTAAAACTGGTTAACGAGAAAGTAGCAAATATCTACGGCCACCGGCTTTTTGACCTGTGAAATTCCGAAAGAGTATTTTACTTGGTCAGCCGATGATATGCGGAAAATTATACCCTGAAGGGCAGATGCTGTTTTTGCAAATCACGAATTGCGAAATTAACGATATAAGATTAAGTTTGATTTTGAAATACACTCACTTTTTACGGAACGACCTTCTGCATAACCATAAAAAAATGGCGGGAGTGACGGGACTTCCCGACTCGTCGGGACAATCTTCTGCGTGTGAAATGTTCCAGGAAGGTTTATTGAATCGCTTACATTTGTTGCTTTTTCATAATGAGATTCTCAATGTAAATTCTGCTTTTCTGTCGTTTGATTTCATTTTCACGCTTCATTGCCTCCCCTTTTGTATCGTACTCTTCATGATATAGTATCTTCCAGGGAATGCCGGCTTTCGTTGATTTCGACCATCCGGCATTATGCCGTTCCAGGCGCGATGCCAGATCATGCGTATGACCAATATAATATCGATCGATCGATCGAGAATAAAGAATGTAAGTAAAGAACATTGCAAATCCATTATAAATGTTGTTGTGAATATTGCTTCAATGTCGCGTTTATTTATAAGAACGATGCTTTTTGATGCTGTTTTTGCAAATCACGAATTGCGAAATTAACGATATAAGATTAAGCTTGATTTTGAAATACACTGACTTTTTACGGGACGACCTTCTGCGTAACCATAAAAAAAATGGCGGGAGTGACGGGACTTCCCGACTCGTCGGGACGACCTTCTGCGTAACCATAAAAAAAATGGCGGGAGTGACGGGACTCGAACTCGCGACCTTCTGCGTGACAGGCAGACGTTCTAACCAACTGAACTACACCCCCGTGTTTCAAAACCACTCTATTCACAAGACGAAGCACTTTTTAAGGCCCCCCTTTTTTTTGTCAAAACATTTTTCTTCCCTGTCCTTACTTTTTTCCTGAGCTTCAACACAAATTGGAGGATTTGCTTTACAATATGTTTATAGTACAAGATTTTGCGCCAAAATAGATAAACGAGGTCATTGTGAAAGATAGAGTTATTCGAGGACTCAGTGCAGGTTCCTTTGTTCGTTTTTTTGCTGTAGATGTAACAGAAACCTGTAAAACAGCACAGAAAATACACAAACTTACGCCCACCGCTTCTATTGTGCTGGGGCGGCTACTGGCCGCAGGCTCCATTATGGCAGCAGATTTAAAATCCTCTCAAGACATCCTTACACTTAAAATAAACGGAGATGGCCCTATCGGCAGTGTCCTTGTTACTGCCCGGGGAAATGGTGCGATAAAGGGCTATGTCCAACATCCCGAGGTGGATCTATTTAATAGTCAGCTGGGATATCATGACATTCCTGCTGCATTAGGAAACGGGGTACTTACCATCATCAAAGATATGGGGCTGAAGGAGCCCTATGTTGGTCAGGTGGAGCTGCGTTACGGCGAGATAGCTCAGGATCTGGCGTACTACTACGTACAATCTGAGCAAATTCCCACCTCTGTTGGCCTGGGAGTTTTGCTGGATGGAAAAGGTCTGGTGCGCCGTGCTGGCGGGTTTATGGTTCAGCTCATGCCTAACACTCCTCCGGAAGTGATAGACGGCATTGAGGCAAATCTTCATTCATTTCCCAATTTTACCGACATGATGGATTTGGGCCACGAGATCGAAACCCTCATCCGGGACTTCATCCTCAAATCCTTTTCGCCCCGCATTCTGGATACGAAACCCCTGGAATATCGCTGCGATTGTTCCCGGGACAAATTCCTCAGCGGCATCAAGCTTTTGGGGAAGGATGAGCTTTCTCAGGCCATCAAAGACAATGAAACCATCACGGTGAACTGCCACTTTTGTAACACATCCTACCACTTTGAACCCAAGGAGATTAAGAAACTCATCGAGGAATTGCAATGATCCAAAATACTTCGAGGCAAAAACCCGGAACATTTCATCATAAAAAAAGTCTGGGCCAGCATTTCCTGAAGGATACTAACATTGTGCGTAAAATCGTGAGCCTGGCGAACATTGCCGATGCTGAAAAAGTGTGGGAAATCGGCCCGGGAAAGGGCATTCTCACCGCCGAGCTGCTGGCAGCCGGTGCATCCCTCACCTGCTTTGAAATCGATGACACTCTCTATCCTCACCTGGATGCAACTTTTGAAAACACCATTAAGTTGATAAAGCAGGATGTTCTGAAAGCTGATTGGGAAGCCCTTTTTCCCGATGGCCCGGTGAAGATTGTGGCGAACTTGCCCTATCAAATCACATCCCCATTCCTCTTTCGAGTGGCAAAATATGCCTTACACTTTTCCGCTGTGGTGGTGATGATCCAAAAAGAAGTGGCTCAGCGCATTACTGCATCCTGTGGCACAAAAGAATACAGCACACTGTCATTAAAGATGCAATATTATTTCGACGTTACCTACGGCTTCACGGTGAAACCAAACGTCTTTGTCCCGCCGCCAAAGGTCGATTCCGCTGTCATCCTGCTTTCTCCCCGGAAAAATCGCCCACCTCTGGCAGATGAAGCCCTCTTTTGGCGCATCGTTGAAACCGCCTTTGGTAATCGCCGCAAAATGTTACGGCGAAATCTGCGGGCTTTGGTGACAAAGGAACAATTGGAGGTAGTGCAGCAGATATCCGGGATTGATCTCTGCAGACGAGGAGAAACCCTTTCAGAAGCAGAATTCATCCAGCTGATGGACGCCGTGCTGGGTCAGAGATAAACAGCTCCAGCTCAGTGACCTTGTCACGGTTTTACTGTTGACATCCATCTCTGAAAAAATAAAGTGAAAAACATAGAAAATTTCTCATAATAAGGAGTGATAGATGAAAAACCAGATCCGAGTGCGATTTGCTCCCAGCCCCACCGGCTACTTGCACGTAGGTGGCTTGCGCACTGCACTTTACGATTATCTTTACGCCAGAAAAACCAATGGTAAATTTATCCTGCGGATAGAAGATACCGACCGCACCCGCTATGTGGAAGGTGCTGTGGAAAACCTTATAAAATCCCTGAACGAAGTAGGACTGGATTATGATGAAGGCCCCGAAGTCGGCGGCGAATTTGGTCCCTATTTCCAGTCAGAACGCACCGAGCTCTACCAGCGCTACGCCCGGGAACTGGTAGAAAAAGGCGCTGCCTATCCCTGCTTTTGCACAACGGAAGATCTGGAAAAAATGCGTGAAGAACAAAAAGCTGCTGGCACGGGCATAGGCTATGATGGCCGTTGCCGACACATCGATCCTGCCGAAGCACAACGGCGAATTGCTGCTGGCGAACCCCACGTGATTCGTCTGAAAGTGCCCATGAAGGGAGAAGTTGTCTTTTATGATGTGGTACGGGGTCGCGTGGCATTTCAGTGGGACACGGTTGATGATCAGGTGCTGATAAAATCCGATGGTTATCCCACCTACCATCTGGCCAATGTGGTGGATGACCATCATATGGAAGTGAGTCACGTGATTCGTGGAGAAGAGTGGCTTTCCAGCACACCAAAGCACCTTTTTATGTATCAGCAATTTGGATGGAAACCGCCGAAATGGGTTCACTTACCTCTTATCCTCAATCCCGATCGCTCGAAACTGAGCAAGCGGCAGGGGGATGTAGCTACGGAAGATTTTTTGAGAAAAGGCTATTTGCCCGAAGCCCTCCTCAATTTTATCGCCCTTCTGGGCTGGCATGACAGCGGCGATCGCGAGCTCTTTACATTAGACGAACTGGTTCGTGCTTTTTCCTTCAAACGCATCAGCAAAGCAGGTGCCGTCTTCGATCTGGAAAAGCTCAATTGGATGAATCAGCATTATATGAAAACCCTGGATCTCGGTTATATTGTCATCAAGGCGCTGCCCTTTTTTCAGGATGCAGGTCTGCCTGTGGATGATATGGAACAGCTACGCCTTATCATAGATTTCAGTCGTGAACGGGTACACACCCTTCAGGAATTGGCAGAATTCAGTAAGGTGTTTTTCACTACGCCAATATTGGATGCGGAAAAATCTGTCTTCGCAACACAAGATGCTGCTCAGAAAATATTTGCCTTTTGGGCAGAGCAGATTCCATCCCTGGATTGCAATGACGATGCAGCAATAAACGCACTGATAAAAGAGACGACGAAAGTCTGTGGAGTGAAAGGAAAAGAGCTTTATTTCCCCCTGCGTCTGGCACTCTTCGGGGATTATCATGGTCCTGAAGTGGCTGCTCTTCTGCGGATTATTGGCAAAGAAGAAGCCCAAAAACGCTTTGCAGGATTGCTTCTATGACCTACTTTAAAAAGCTGGTGGGGGAGAAGGTTTATCTTTCACCCGTCACTTCCCGGGATGCAACTCTCTATTGCCAATGGTTGAACAATCTGGAAGTGGCCCGGAACCTTGTCATCTTCAATAAGCAAATCACCGAAGAATGGGAACGGATGATTTTGGATGATATCCAGAAAAATGGCGGCCAGATGTTCGCCATCATCGACAGAACAAGGGAAAAACTCATTGGTAATTGCAGCCTTTTCAGGATAAACAAAGATCATCGGAAATGCGAGATCGGCATCTTCATCGGTGAGCCGGAAAATTGGGGAAAGGGCTACGGAACCGAAGCGATGAAACTCCTTGTTGATTATGGCTTTAATATATTGAACATGCACAACATTCTGCTGGAAGTTCACAGCTTTAATCAGCGGGCAATTTCCTGCTACAAAAAAGTGGGTTTCAGAGAAATCGGCCGCCGACGGGAAGCCCTGTTTTTTGCCGGTCGCTCATGGGATGAAATTCTTATGGATATCATCGCTACCGAATTCGAAAGCCCCTACATCAACCAGTTTTTTCCGGATGCCTGATGTTTCGTGCAATAAAGGGCCAAGATAAAACCATCGACATTCTGAGCCGGGCGGTGCGGGAAGACAAAGTGGCTCAGAGCTATCTTTTTTATGGTCCGGATGGCGTGGGAAAATTCACCACAGCCCTCTATTTCGGGATGGCGATAAACTGTGTTGCATCCCTGGAAAAGCGCCCCTGCGGTGTATGTGCATCCTGTAAAAAATTCCTGAGCTTTACCCATCCTGATTTTATTTACATCTTTCCTACCCCAAACCTGGAGATGTCTTTGGAAGGAGAGATAAAATCGGAAAAATACCTTCAGGAGTACAAAGCCTTTATCGCCCAAAAAGCAGAGCATCCATGGAAACAGTTTTTCTTTTCCTCAAATACCGAGATTCGCATCGGGACTATCCGCATGCTGCAACATCGCATCAATTTGTCGCCAAATGAAGGGAATCGGAAAATCTACATTATCGAGAATGCCGACCAGATGAATGTGAAGACGGCCAACGCCTTTTTGAAGACCCTGGAAGAGCCACCAAATGATACGGTGATTATCCTCACAACCACGCGTCCAAATGCGCTGCTACCCACTATTTTATCTCGATGCCAAAAGCTGGCTTTCGGCGCACTTCCCCGCAACATCATCGAGGAGGAACTCACCGCTAAGCGCTCCTTGAGTGTGATTGAGGCAAAAACCTATGCCCGCATAGCCAATGGCAGCCTGGAAAAGGCGCTCCAGCTTTCCGACTCAGGCTCTACCATCGCCAGGAAAGAGGCACTGCGCTTTCTTACCATGATCCTTGAAAAGGATGATTTTGCCGCCATCGACTTTGCAACTCATTACAAATCATCAAAAACCCAGAGTCAGCTGATCGATATCATTGCCTACCTCATCGTGTGGGTGAGTGATCTGTCAAATCTGCAAAATCTGCCCGATGATATCGTGAATCTGGATTGCACAGATATGCTGGAATCCTTTTACCAACGGAACCCGCAAGTAAACGACTACGGGCTGAAGCTCCTGAGCTTCCTGGAAAAAATGATAAAAAAGATTGAAGGACATGTAAACCCTCAATTGATTGTTACCGAAATATATTTTAGATTTTGTGCTGTTTTTGTGCACCATAAGGAGAATTAGATGAGTACTAACGAACCAAATACAGAACTGAGAAGACATTTTATCCGAGACATCATAGAAGCCGACATAGCTACCGGAACCTTCGGCGGAAAAGTGGTAACCCGCTTCCCACCGGAACCTAACGGTTTTTTGCACATCGGCCACGCCAAAGCCTTTTGCCTGAGCTACGGCCTGGCTGAAGATTATCATGGCGTGTATAATTTGCGCTTTGACGACACCAACCCCGTTAAGGAAGATCCCCGCTTTGTGGAAGCCATTAAGAAAGATATTAAGTGGTTGGGATTTGATTGGGAAGATCGTGAATATTATGCTTCGGACTATTTTGAGCAGATGTATGGCTATGCCGTGGAACTGATAAAAAAGGATAAAGCCTTTGTGGATAGCCAAACATTAGATGAGATTCGGAAAAACCGTGGCACTATCAAATCACCTGGAACCAACAGTCCATACCGCACCCGAAGCATCCAGGAGAATCTCGACCTTTTTGCCAGGATGCGTGCCGGTGAATTTGAAGACGGTGCCCTGGTTCTCCGTGCCAAGATAGATATGGCATCACCAAATATGCTGATGCGCGACCCCATCATGTATCGCATCCGTCATGCCCGGCATCACCGCACGGGAGACTCTTGGTGCATCTACCCGATGTACGATTATGCTCACTGTTTGGAAGATTCTATCGAAGGCATCACACACTCCCTCTGCTCACTGGAATTTGAAGCCCACCGTCCATTGTACGATTGGTATCTGGAACAGCTGAACATCCACCATTCCAAGCAGATCGAATTTGCCCGCCTGAACATCACCCACACGGTATTGAGCAAACGAAAAGTAGAAACCCTGGTGTCTGCCGGCGTGGTAGAAGGCTGGGACGATCCTCGCCTCCTTACCCTTTCCGGTTTGCGGCGACGTGGCTATACACCACAATCCATCCGCAATTTCATCGATCGCATCGGTGTGGCAAAATCACTGAGTACCGTGGACTTCGCTCTCCTCGAGCACACCGTTCGGGAAGACCTCAATAAACGCTCTAACCGCGTGATGGCGGTGCTAAATCCCGTTAAGGTGATTATCGATAACTATCCAGCCGATCAGACGGAAGAGATGCAAGCCATCAATAATCCCGAAAATCCCGAAGCCGGAACCCGACTCGTACCCTTCTCCCGCGAACTTTTCATCGAGCGGGATGACTTTATGGAAGAGCCGCCCAAGAAATTTTATCGCCTTGCTCCCGGCCGGGAAGTGCGGTTGCGCTACGCCTATTTCATTACCTGCACCCACGTAGTCAAGGATGCATCCGGCACAATCACCGAGATTCATTGTACCTACGACCCCGCCACCAAAGGTGGCAATGCGCCTGATGGTCGCAAAGTAAAAGCCACCATGCACTGGGTTTCTGCTGCCCATGCGTACGATGCAGAAGTACGGCTGTATGACAAGCTGCTCACTGTAGAATCTACCGACGAAGTGGCAGAGGGTAAAACCTTTATGGACTATATCAATCCCAATTCTCTGGAGATTCGCAGTCACTGCAAGCTTGAGCCATCCCTGGCAAAGGCAGCTGCCGGAGATCGCTTCCAGTTTGAACGGTTGGGCTATTTCTCTGTTGACCCGGTTTACTCAACTCCCGGCAGACCCGTGTTTAATCGCACTGCCACCCTGCGGGACGAATGGGCAAAACTGAGGAAAAAATAGCGATGAAACCTGTGATAGCCATAGTGGATGACGAGCCGGACATCCTGCAATTAGTCTCTCTTACCTTGGCAAAAGCGGGATTTGATACCCTGATGTTTGAAGATGCTGCCGGACTGTTTTCATCTCTGGAAAAGAGCCTGCCGACACTGATTATCCTGGATTTGATGCTCCCTGATGCAGATGGCTTTGACGTGTGCAAAAAGCTGCGAAATGAAGAACATTACAAAAATATTCCCATCATCATGCTCACTGCAAAAGGTGATGAAATGGACCGCATCCTGGGACTGGAATTTGGCGCTGACGACTATGTGGTAAAGCCCTTTTCTACCCGGGAGCTGATAGCCAGGGTGAAAGCTGTTTTACGTCGTAGCAGCCCTGTGCCATCTCAAACTTCAGGATGCGTTGCCCTTGGCAATGACCTGCGCATTGATCTGCGGAAATACGAAGTCTTTGTGGAAGAAAAACAAATTTTCCTCACTTCCACCGAATTTAAAATTCTCGATTTATTGAGTAAACGTCCGGGCTGGGTGTACAGCCGTAATCAGATTTTAGACTATTTATGGGGTAACGACAAAATCGTTCTGGATCGCACAATAGACGTGCATATCAAGAATCTACGGGACAAATTGGGCTCTGCCGGTAGGTATGTGAAAAGCATCCGAGGTCTGGGCTACAAACTGGATGCCTGATGATGAAGCGCTTGCTTTCGTGGCTTCTGCTTCTTATCACAGCCTTTGGTCTGGCGCAATTTCTCATTTTGAAACTATCGCTGTCGAGGGATGCAGAATTCTGGCTATTGTTGCTAATTTACATGGGTGCAGCCATTGCCAGCTATTATCTCAGTAAACGGTTTTCAGTACCTCTGGAACATCTCGATGATGCGTTAAAACGTCTTGGCAGAGGACATCTTGAAGATACACTCCCCCTTCAGAAAGGCATCTATCATGATCTTTGGCGGCACACTTCAGAAGTACAACGGTTACTGCTCAATTATCATACCCTCATCAGCGAGAACAAAGAAGGATTTCAGGCCATCATCGGCAACATCCACGAAGCACTTTGGATTCAAAATAAAAAAGGGGTCATTAAAAATGCAAACAGGACATTTCTGCGCATTATCGGGGTTAATGATATTAAGGATCGCTATTTTTGGAATGTGATTCGAGTAAAAGAGCTCTATGACTTTGTGGACAATGTTTTTAAAAATCCTGGCGACCACATCGAAGAAATTTCCTTTAATGATGGATTTTTCATCTGCAGCTCATCCTACACACCTCTCACCGAAGAAATAATCTTCATCCTCTACGACATCAGTGAAATCCGCCAGCTGGAGATCATGAAAAAAGACTTTGTCCGCAATGTTTCTCACGAATTGCGCACGCCACTCACCGCCATTAAAGGCTATGTGGAGACCCTCTCCGACGAAGTTGATGCCCAGCAGCAAAGCTATCTGGAAGTGATCAGCCGCAACACCGATCGGCTGATTCATATCGTGAATGATCTTTTGACATTATCGAAACTGGAGCACGAGAGCCAGTTGCAATATGAAACCATCGACCCTCAGGAATTGGTGGCATCCATTCGTCGTATGTTTGTGCAGAGGCTGGATGCAAAAGGGCTTAAGCTGCGAGTGGCAATTCCGGCTGATTTCCCCTCTTTCCGCGGTGATCGTTTCAAGCTGGAACAGGTTTTCATCAACTTGATAGATAATGCGGTGAAATACACTGATTCTGGAGAGATTACCATCGATTTCAGCAGGGGAAAAGTGCTTACACGCATCCAGATAAAAGATACGGGGCAGGGTATCGAAAGCCACCATCTTTCCAGGCTGTTTGAGCGCTTTTATGTGGTAGATAAATCTCGTTCCAGAAAACTGGGAGGCACCGGTCTTGGATTGTCTATCGTCAAGCATATCATTGGATTGCACCGGGGCACTATAGAGGTGCAGAGCTGTGTAGGTAGAGGAACTCAGTTCACCATTACACTGCCGGATATCTTATGACCATCGAAAATCTCCTGAATAGCCACATGCCTCTGATAAAAAGCATCGCTGTAAAATATGCCGGATTCGGCGTTCCCCTGGACGACCTGATACAAGAGGGTATGATTGGACTTCTGGAAGCTCAGCAGCGATTTGACGAATCAAAAGGTGCCAGCTTTGCCACGTATGCCACTTACTGGATAAAAAAGCGCATTCTCCACGCTCTGGATGAAGATGGCCATGCTTCTCTGCATTCGGGAGAATTGAAGGAAGACCTTACTGCGGCACCAGCTCTGCCAAAAAGCCAGACAAAGGAGCTTCGACTGCCTGCATCTATGCCGGAGACTGAAAAAGAGGTGTTGCAGATGCTCTATATCGAAGAGCTTACGTTGCGGGAAATAGCTGATAAAAAAGGGCTTACCCGAGAGCGAGTGCGTCAAATCAAAGAGAAAGCACTGCGTCGTTTGCGGGCACAAAAAACGGGGATTTCTCCCCGTTAATCGATCAATAGTATATTCTAATACACTTTCCGTAGCGCCTGTGCGATGTTTAAGGATTTATCGCCAATATGCTCAAAATGCTTGAGTAAATCCAGATAGAGCAATTCAGATTTTACATCAGCACCATGTTGCAAACGCTCCTGAGCTGCTTGCTTCAGGTCATCCCGCAGATGGTTTATCTTGTTTTCCAGACGATAGGCAAGGTCTAACACTTTCGGTTCCAGGCCTTCATTCATCTGCTGTTTGTAGAGCTCTATAAATTCCTGGATGAGCTCAACGAAGTCGTTAAATTCATTCATTGCTTTGGGATGGAGGGTGATTTTATTATCGTATTTCCGCTGAGTGAGTAGCATCAGTTTATACACGCTATCCCCTATATTTTCCAGCTCATTAACTATGCGCATCATAGCATTGATGTTCTTCACATTGGCATCACTGAGAGTTTCGCCGCTGAGCTGAACCAGGTATTGGGTGATCTGCTCCTGCATCTGATCGGTATAATCTTCTTTTTCTTTTATATCAGAAACGATATTCCCCATCTTTTTGTCAGGATTTCTAAAGACATGCAAAAAGGTCTCAAACATTTCATCGATGACTCTGGCCATGTGAGTAATTTCTTCACGCGCCTTGATGATGTTCAATTCCGGTGTATTTTGCAAGCTGGTACTGATGTACACCAGACGGTATTCTTTTTGTGCATCTTGAGGTGTTTCCTTCACCAACTTGGTAACCGCAATGGTGATATATGAGATGAGGGGAATACAGATGAGAGTATTGGTGACATTGAACATTGTGTGGAATAGTGCCAAATTAAGGGGAAGATTCACCATATTTCCCTGGTCGTTAACCAGATATGGGTCCCAAGGTGCCACATGGAGCACCAATTTAATGAAATAGGGGAAGACTATTGCCATCCAGATCACACCAAAGGTGTTGAACAGAAAATGAGCCCGGGCGGCTCTCCTGGCATTTACGGTGGTTCCCAAAGAGGCCAGATAGGCTGTGACGGTGGTACCTATATTCTCGCCCAACACAATAGCTGCTGACGTCTCAAAATTTATCCATCCCATATAGGCCATGGTAACGGTAATCGCCATGGCTGCACTGGATGACTGGACGACAACAGTGAGCACCGAACCTACCAGAACGAAGATAACAAAGGAGAGAAAACCAAGGTCTGTGTAATTTCTGAGAAATTCCAGAATTTCGGGATTTGATTTGATGTTTGGTACCGAATCTTTGAGGAACATCAGTCCCAGAAAGAGCAAACCAAATCCGATGAGGATTTCACCAAAATCCCGTCTGCGAACAGTTTTGGCAAACATAAAGGGTAACCCTACACCAATGATTGGCAAAGCAATGGCGGTGATATTGAATTTAAAACCGATTAGCGAGACAATCCATGTGGTTACCGTGGTTCCAATGTTCGCGCCCATTATCACCCCGATTGCCTGGGTGAGGGAAAGAAGTGACGCATTTACAAAACTCACTACCATTACCGTTGTTGCCGATGAAGATTGGATGAGGGCTGTGATGATAAAACCTGTTAAGACGGCCAGATAGCGATTTGCTGTCATGTAATTGAGGATCCGCCGAAGCCGTTCTCCGGCAGTACGTTGCAGTGCGTCGCTCATCACGCGCATCCCGTACAAAAAGACGCCTAAAGAACCCAATAGTTTAAAGATCAATACAATCATGATACTCCAATTTCTATTTATTTTCTGCTATTTTAGGAAGCGGCGCAGGTTGTCAAATGTAAAATGTGAAATGGCAGGAAAAAGGAAGGTTTTATCGTACGCTTCCGTAAGGATGCAAAGAAGTCGAGGGCCTACGCTTTCGCTTATCATAGAATGTTGTCCGGATTAACCTTCCATAAATCCGTCCAACTCGGATGCATCAAACCAGATCATGGAGCCGTGGATGCGATTGATCTCATCCTGTAACAACTCTGCATGGTTTTTTTCTTCAGCAGCAAGCTCCATAAATAACTTTTTCAGCTCCGCATCGTCGGTGGTTTTTGCGAAATTGAGATATCCTGCCTCGGCGATATTTTCACGTTTGATGGCAAATTCCAGCGCACCCTCTGGATCATCCAAGTGTTCGCCTTCGGTAAGAATGGGGATGAGGGCATAGTTTATGGTGAGCTCATCTTCGGGATTTTCGTGTCGATAGAGAGCAATCAGCTTCTCTTCGTGGGCTTTTTCCATAGGTACAAGCCGTGTAAACATCTCAACCGCATGAGTGTCTTTAAAGGCATTTGCCAGTGCGCGATACAGATTCTGAGATTTCACCTCGTTTTCAATGGCAAAAAGTAACGCCTCTTTTCTGGTGGTCATGATTTCCTCCTCTGATTTTTTTTCTGGACTTACAATCGCTTTTCCCTCTCAGGATGGCAACACAAAAATCCTTTAACCTCTTTTTTGTAAGGATGCAGAGAATTTTACCGATACCCCTTTTTCGGGATTATTGGGAATTAAATGCATCCTTTCCCATGAGGTATTTGGCGGCATTGGGGCACACATCTCGAGCCCATTTTTCTATTTGCAGAGAAACTTCGCGGATTTCCCATTGAGAATGGCTGTCGGAACGAAGCCGCGTAAAATGATACAGCTCTCGCAAATTTGCCTTGAAGATCACACCGATTTTATGAGAATTGGTAAGTATGTAGCTGCCCAGCCCCGGTTTTATCGCATCGAGCGCAAAATAGAGGGCATCCACTTTGCGCATGAGCAGGGCGATCTCGGCTTCGGCACCAATATCATGCAGTAGCGGCGGCACCACGTATCCACGGTCTGGATGGTAAGTGGTGGGCAGAATTGTGCTCATCCTGTGCCGCTTGAGTTGGCCGAAACAGCTGGAAGAAATCACCAGTTTAAAGGTGAAGTAGGCGATTTCAAATGCCCGAGGTACACTGTGATAACTTTTCATTCCCTGAAAAAGTTCATCAAAAATAGCAGCTTTCTCGTCATTGCTTCTGTCATGCACCCAATTTTTTATCAGTACGGGATCGTGACCATATTTCTCAAAGAGCAACGAGGCAAGGATGGATTCTTCGGGAAATGCCGAGTGTCCAAGCATTTCCATTGCTGTGTTATCTGGCAAATCCGGGATATGAGGTAACCGTTGCGACATCTCGGTGGTAAAAGCTTCAGCCTTCGTGTAGCGTATCAGCGAAGGAGCAACGGATGCTACCTGCTGTTCCAAGGCAACTTTCAGAGCTTTGGCTTCGGCAAGAGGAGATGCATCCAGGCGACGAAGAAGGCCTTCCAGAGAGCGGGCATTGATGGTCATTCCCAATTGGGTTTTGGTGGCGAGAGACAGCACATAGCGAGCATCTTCTTTGGCGCGACCAAATCGTTCCCGGGGTGTTCCTTTCCAGCCAATGGCATCAAGGTGTTCTTTGGCACGGTTGTAGAGAGTCTCATACAGATGATTCTGCCGGGTGATAAGAGCGGTAAATTCACCTTCCAGTGATGTGCCCTCGATTTCCCCGGGCAAGACAAAATCGCCATCCAGGGTAACGTAGCGTTGGGATTTCTCTGTGAAAGAGGCAAGGCGGCTGCGTTCGATGGTTTCCACCAGATATCGTGAGATGCCGATGATATCGAAGTTGAAAACAGCGTGTTCCGCTACGGAGCTGTGTCCCATCTCAAAGATAATCATTTCGTTAGATTTACGGGCTTTTTCCACCTCGTCCCGGGCTTGCTCCCGCAGTTGTGTTACACTCTTTTTGCTTCTACTGATGCGCGCATAGGCGGCAGAGAGTATCTCCGGCGTTACCTGTGCACGATTTTTTAATTGATCACTAACGACGGTATCTACATTAAATCCGGCTAACGTAACTTTCATCATAAACTCCTGTGAATTTTATCCAGTAACCAGACCATGTTTTCTCCCATTATCTGCAATGTTTCATTACACATGGCAGCTGTGTTTCCGTATGATCTCGGGCTTGCGTTAAAGGCGACAACATTCATAATTCCTCCGTTTCAAAAAGAACTTTTATTTGCGCTAATGCATCCATGATAGATAGATTTTGCGGGCATTTATCTTCACATTCTCCGCAAGCCACGCATTGGGAAGCGCGGGATTTTTCCGGTATAAACATCAGATATTCAGCCTTTGCCTGTTTGACATCATTAAAGAGGAAGGCGCTATTATAGCTATTCAGGCACGATGGGATGGCGACCCCATGAGGACAGGGCAGGCAGTATTCACAAGCGGTACAACCGATTTTTATGCGGCTGAGGTAGGTTTGGCGAACCCTTTCCACCAGGTCAAGTTCATCGGTTGTCAGAGAGTTCGGGATGCCATAGTCACAGATGGCAAGGTTTTCTATCACCTGCTCCATGGTGCTCATGCCGCTGAGAAGCAGATGGATGCGTTTGTCATTGAGCAACCAATGGATGGCCCAGGCTGCAGGGGTACGTTTTATTGTAGCACTATCCCACAGTGCCTGAATATCTTCGGGAATATTTTGGGTTATCTTTCCACCCCGAAGTGGTTCCATGATGATAACACCCAATCCCTTCTGCGTTGCATACTCCAGACCGCGACGTCCTGCCTGCCAGTCCTGATCGATATAGTTGTACATAATCTGGCAGAAGTCCCAATCATAGGAATCAACGATGGTTTCGAAAATTGGGTAATAATCGTGGAAAGAGAATCCAACATGGCGCACTCTGCCATCTTTTTTTATGGCATCCAGAAAATCAAAAAGCTGATGGCTGGTGAGATTTTTCCACAATTTTCGATTGAGAGCATGGACGAGGTAATAATCTATATGATCGGTCTGGAGCTTTTCCAACTGTTTGTTGAGGTAGGTGTCCATATCGTCGCGATTGGTAATGTACCAACTGGGGAGCTTGGTAGCCAGCATCACTTTATCCCGATAGCCGTCCAGCAGGATGCGTCCTACCACGGGCTCGCTCATCTGCTGGTGATAGGGCCAGGCAGTATCAATGTAGTTCACGCCGGCATCTATGGCATGACGTACCATTTTTGTGGCCAGTGGTTCATCGATGGTTTTGTCAGAGAGAGTGGGAAAGCGCATGCATCCGAAACCAAGTACGGAGATGCGGTCATTGGTTTTTGTCATTGTTCTGTATTGCATGTCAAACCTCCGGGATCAGGATTTACCGCCAATGCAACGTTTGTCACGTAAAAACTTGAAATTCCATCGAAAGATGGATTGCCAGACTATTTGTACTTTTAATGCGGAAGGATGGCGATGTAATAAAACAACAAACCATACAACCATAATGATGCCTTTTATGATGCTTGTGATACTCATAGACCACCACACGCCATTGAGCCCCAGTGTGGTGGATAGAGCCAGGAAATAGGCCAGAGGCACTCGCAACCCAGTGAAAACGATACTGATGACCGATGGAGGAATGGTGCGTCCAAGGCCATTAAAGGAACCGGCCGTGGCGATCTCCCAAGACATGAATATCTGGGAAAGTCCCAATATCTGAAGATAAACGACACCATATTTCAGAGCTTCCGGTTCGGGAATAAAAAGAGAAAAAATCGGTTTAGCGAAAAATACCAGCAGGATGGTGGCGATAAGTCCGATTCCCGTAACCGTTATCATCCCGGCCAAATAGCCTTTTTGGATGCGATCCCATTTACCAGCCCCGTAGTTCTGGCCCACAAAGGCACTGAGAGCGCTGGAAAAACCGCCTGCTGTCATCCATGAAAGTGCCTCGATGTGAGAACCAACCTTTTGCACAGCAATCGGGATGGGCCCCCAGGTGGCGATGAGTCTGGCGATAAGCATGGCAAAGATGGTAAACAAACCGCTCTGAAGGGCTACGGGAAAACCGTATTGAACAATGGTTTTGACGATTTTCTTGTGCATGGGGGAGAAGAAGGAGATTTTTGGGAATGGCGCTCCTTTACCCAGAAAATGTATGAGGAATACGATGGTCACCAATCCCTGAGATACCACGGTGGCTATGGCGGCACCAATTACACCCAGAGTCGGTATGGGGCCAAGCCCAAAAATCAACAGCGGATCCAGGATGATGTTGGCAATCAAACCGATGGAGTTGATGTAAAAGGGCACTTTGCTTTGGCCCATACCATTGTAGATGCCGGTAAACACAGGATTGATAAAGGCAAACAACGTGCCGACGGCAACCACTCGCAAATAACTTTCAGCTTGCTGAATCACGCCACTGTCCTGCAACCGGAAAAAGCGAATCAGCACTTGATAAAATACTATCAATAGGGTTCCGTAAAGAATTGCTGTGAAAACGTTTATCTGTAAAGTATTTCTGGCATAAAGCCGTGCATCAGCGCGATTGTCCTGCCCCAGAGACATCGCAACCCCTACTTCGGCACCAACCTTGGAGATGATGATAAGGGAAAATCCCAGCCACACATAAAACCCTGCAGTGCCAACGGCGGCAACGGCGTAACTGCCCACTCGTCCAATCCAGAGCATGTCGGTAAGTTGATAGGCTAATTGCACCATGGATGTGGCAATAATGGGCAGCACCAATTTGATGATGGTGCTGAAAATCGGGCCAGAGGTGAGATCTTTGTGTTGGCTCATGATACAAACCGACCTGCAAAACACAGGATTTTGCAGGTCGGTAAACTATATGACATCTATTGAGCCAGTTCTTTGAGCTTGGCTGCCATATCGGTTTTTTCCCAGGTAAACTCAGGGATTTCCCGTCCAAAGTGACCATAGGCCGCAGTGAGTTGATAGATGGGCCGAAGCAACTTTAAGTGATCGATAATGCCCTGCGGTGTAAGGGGAAAAACCTTCCGCACAATGGTGTTCAGGCGATCATCCGGCAACACACCGGTGCCAAAAGTGCGCACCATCACCGATACCGGCTCGGAAACGCCGATAGCATAGGCAAGCTGTACTTCACACTCTTCAGCCAGCTCGGCGGCAACCACGTTTTTGGCGATGTACCGCGCCATGTAGGATGCACTGCGGTCAACCTTGGATGGATCTTTCCCCGAGAAAGCTCCGCCTCCATGACTGCCCTTTCCACCATATGTATCTATGATGATCTTTCGTCCGGTAAGACCGGTATCCGCATGAGGGCCACCCAGTACAAAACGACCGGTTGGATTTACCAGAAATTTCGTCTCTGCATCTAGCAAATGCAATGGAATAACGGATTTAATTACCTGTTCTATGATGTCGGCACGTATTTGTTCCAAGGTAATATCGGGATTATGCTGTGCTGAAACCACCACGGTATCCACCCGTACCGGTTTCTTGGCAAAATATTCCACGGTCACCTGTGTTTTACCATCGGGACGAAGGTAGGGGAGGGTACCATTTTTACGGACTTCGGCCAGACGCATGGCCATCTTATGAGCAAGGGAAGCGGTCATAGGCATCATTTCTGGCGTTTCGGTGCAGGCATAGCCAAACATCATACCTTGGTCACCGGCGCCCAACTTCTTGGTTGTATCGTTGTCCACGCCCAAAGCAATGTCAGGAGATTGTTTATCGATAGTGGTGATAACAGCGCAGGTTTGGTAATTAATGCCAAATTCAGCATCGGTGTAGCCAATACGCTTGATGGTATCTCGCACAATCTGGGGTATATCAACATAGCAGGATGTGGTGATTTCACCGCCAACCAATGCCATGCCGGTAGTCAAAAAGGTTTCACAGGCAACCCTGGCATGGGCGTCTTTACTGAGAATTGCATCCAGAATGGCATCCGAAATCTGATCTGCCATTTTATCGGGATGGCCTTCTGTTACCGATTCTGAGGTAAACAGATATTTTCCATTTAACATAAATTCCTCCTTTCTGCTCTGGATCGTTCCAGAGCTAGATGTTCTCTTTCAGGTAATTTATGTAGTCAATTGATGTAGGATTAACTCCCTGCAAAATTGCCACATAATAGCTGATCATATCGCCCAGATATATAAGCGAGAAAATCTCTTCTACCAAAGAATTTCCTTCGGTATAAAACTCCAGATATTCCGTCTGCTTCTTTCCCAGAAGTTGCTTAAACGCGTCAAGCCGTTTTTGATAATTATGTTCTTCCTGCATGGATGAAAGAAAGATGGGGATGAAGGTGTCGGTAAATCCGGCAACTTCCCAGCCTTCAATTTCGTTGTGATTCATCTCGGGGAAGGTGTTCATAAATGCTGGATATTTGGCGTTTTCGTTTATCTGGCATTTCCAGCGGTAAGCCAGAGGCGCCAGCTCTGGTCTGGATGCATATATGATGGGGATTTTCCCCTTTATTACAGATGCACCGTGCTTTGCCAGATTCTGTTCTTCTGCCACATTATGGGCTATCGCTCCTGCTTTTTTTATCAGCAAAGCCACCGTACTCAGCACAGTTTTTTCCTGAAGTGGTATGATTTTCATGTGTTCCAACAATTTAACAACCGAGAAAAACAGATACCCGATGGCCGAACGTGGTGGCATCCCTGGCGTAAGCTCTATCCATGGATGGCTGTTTTCCACTATTTTTTTTACTTCGCCACCGGAGGTAACAGCGGCCAGGTAAGGAGTGTATTTGCTGGCAGAACGCAGGCACGTAACAGTCTCTTCGGTGTTTCCGGAGTAACTGCAGGCGATAAGCAAAGTAGTGTTTGTAATAGGTGGCAGGTGATAATCCTTGATCACTTCAAAGGGTTTGAAACGGCCAAAGGCAACCCGTGCGATATCACCGGAAATGGCAGATCCACCCATCCCGCAAAAAACGATGTTGGTGATTGCTGAATAATCGGGTTCCTGCGCAGGAATATGCAGATTTTCAGCTTTGTAGGTTTCCAGAATGTGTTCAGGCATATGAATGATTTTGTGGTACATATCCTCAGTATCCAGTAAATATTTTTTTTCATCATCTAAGAGAGTCATAGCTACCTTCCTTCGTAATACGTTCTTCTACATCCCGGGCTGTAGCCAAAGACAGTACTTCCTTCGCCACCAGCTTCCAGTGATTATATGATATTGCTCTGATTTGTTGTTTGAGGGTTAGTATTCGAGATGGGCTCACGCTCAGTTCCGTTACTCCGAGTCCCAATAAAAGTGGCAGATAACGGGGATCTCCGGCCATTTCTCCACACACCGCCACGGGAATATTATGGGCTGCCGCCTGCTGAGCTGTATGCTCTATCAATCGCAGCACAGCCGGATGTGCTGTTTGGTAATATGCTTCTACCATGTCATTATCGCGATCTACCGCCAGGGTATATTGCACCAGGTCGTTTGTGCCGATGCTCATAAAAGCCACTTCTTTTGCCAGGACGTCTGCTGTTAATGCCGCCGATGGCACCTCAATCATCACGCCCAGATCGGGCATACGCCAAGGTTCACCCCGGTCATCCAGCTCTGCTCCACATTGGACGATAATATCCTTTACCTTCCGAAACTCGCCTATACCGGAGATCATTGGGAACATCAGCTTAATTGAGCCGGTGATATTGGCCCGCAGCACTGCGCGGATTTGCACCCGGAACACCTCTTCTTTGGCAAAACTCAGCCGGATGCCCCGGCATCCCAAGTTGGGATTGGATTCCCGATCGAGATTTAAAAGGGCAGAAAGTTTATCGCCGCCCACATCGATAGTGCGAATGGTAACCGAATGAGGCGCAGCCTGTTCGGCAATCGACCGATACATGTTATACTGCTCCTGCTCACTTGGCAGATGATTGCTGCCCATAAAAAGAAATTCGGTTCGAAACAGTCCGATGCCATCGCTGTTTGCATCCAAAACTGCTGTCATCTCTTCGGGAATTTCTATATTACTGCGCAAAATTACAGGATGCCCGTCTGAAGTAACTGCGCTTTCATAGAGCATTTCTTGCAGTTTATCCCGGCGATGTTGCTGTTGGGTAAGTTTCTTCTGGTACTCCTGTAGCGTTGCCTCATCAGGATGCAGAATCACGGTGCCGGTATTGCCGTCTAATATCATCATCTGGCCATCGGCAAATTCGGTACTCACCTGGGGAACATTGATTATCATGGGTACGTTCATAGAGCGGGCGATGATGGAGCTATGGGAGTTTCGCGTTCCTCGCTCCAGGCATAAACCGCCGATATTCTGCTGTATCAGGCGCGACAGGAGGGATGGAGAAATAGTGTCGCTGATGATGATTGTTCCCGCCTCAATGGAATCCAGACTATCACTGCTTTTGTTCAGCAAATGACTCAGCAGACGATCAGAAACATCCTTGTAATCTGCCGAACGCTGGGCAAAATACTCGTTATCCATTTTTTGAAACAGCTCCACCACTTCGGCAAAATGCTGTTGGATAGCATGTTCTGTGGTGAAGAGTTCTTTGGTGATTTTGGTACGGACGCGGATAAGAAACTCCGGGTCCATCAAGATCATTTTATGGGTAGTGAGGATGTCGCGATTATCGCGGCTGTGAGAATACAGCTTAATCAGCTCGTCCAGCTCCAGAATAATACTTTCCACGCCGGCTTCAAAGCGCTGGAGTTCCCGCGTTATTTCATCAGGTGTGATGGAAGTCTGTTTGATTTCCAATGGCTCCCGCAGGATTTTTCTGCTGATGCCGATGGCAATGCCGTGAGAAGTAGCTAATCCACTATATACCTGCATCTTACTCACCAAAATTAGTTTGGAACAACTCGGTGATTTCGTTAATCAAAAAGGTCTCATCAACACCATCGGCGATAATTTCCAGCTCCGATCCATACTCGGCTGCCAAGGTCATCACGCCCATAATGCTTTTACCGTTTATCACCATATCATCCTTGCGAATATGAAACTCAGAACGAAACTTCGTGGCCAATTTTACCAGCATGGTTGCCGGACGGGCATGTAATCCCAATGGATTTGTGATAGTTATTCTTTTTCGAATCATCTGCTTTCCTATATTTCCTGTTTGATAATATGCGATCGTTTTTGGGCTTTTTTCGCCAACTCCTGTTGCAGTCTCTGAGCATATTCCTGGGCTGCATCATAGCCATAGATTTTTAGAATATGATTTAGAGCAATTACTTCGATAATCACCGAAACATTTTTCCCGGGGGAAACCGGCAAATAAACTATTGGGATTTTGATGCCTAAAATATCTACCAGATTACCGGTGAGACCGATGCGTTCGTAATCCATATTGTCAGACCATGGCATCAGCTCCACCTGCACGCCCACACGCTTTTTCTTGCGCACAGCCTGGATGCCAAACATCTTCTCCACATCGATCAAACCCACACCCCGTATCTCCATAAAATGGCCGTAATCATTGGAAGGCATCCCTAATACGGTTTCATCATTGAGACGCAATTTTACCACATCGTCGGTAATCAGACGGTGCCCACGCTCTACCAGATCCAGCGCTGCTTCGCTCTTACCAATCCCGCTCTTACCGGTAAGCATCACGCCCACACCATACACATCTACCAGAGTTCCATGCATTGATTTTGTCGGAGCAAAGACTTTTTCCAGATACTTACGCAAGGCAAGGTAAAGCCTGTCTGTAGTAAGGCGGGAACTGAGGATAGCAATGTTCATTTCATCAGCCAGATACTCCATCTGTTTGGGAACGCTGAGGCCTTTGGTAACGATGAAACAAGGGATGCCATACATCAGGATTTCACGCAGACGATCGTACAGCGCACCGTCATCAAAGGTTTGCATAAAACTGATCTCCGTCTCTCCCAATATCTGGATGCGCCGATAGGCAAAACGGTCGAAAAAACCTGAGATTACCAAACCCGGACGATTGAGGTACTGGCTGCTGATGGTATTCTTCAGGGTCTTGGGTGTGGTTACCACCGAAAGAGAAAAGTCCTCTTTCTTCTCTTGATAAAAATCTTTTACAGTAATCTTCTTCATCTTACAGCCTTGTTTATATCGTCGTCCGCTCCCGCATAAAAGCAGGAGCGGACGCAGTAACCGCTATGGTTCAAGCAGTTTATAGTTTTGCTTATCTTTGCGTACCAGCACATTGATTCGATCTGTTGCTACGTTCTTAAAAATCAGATAGGATTCTTTAAGTTCATCAAATTTATCCAATGCCTCGTTCACAGTCATCAATTCTGCGATGATACGTTTTGTCTTCACCGTTTTTCTGAATTCACCTTCAATCTGGTTTGCATAGACGAAATGAGCACTTTCTTTCACGCTTTTCTTGTGATGGTCAGTCCAACGACCTTTCAGCTTCTTTATCTGTGTTTCCATGCGATCCAGAGCAGTGTCAATGGCGAGGTACATATCTTTTTCGGAAGCCTCGCTTTTCATATTGTTTCTTGGGATATGCAGGATCATCTCCACATTGTTTTGATTGTTATCCAGCGATAAGATGAAATGTACGTTGATGATATGGTCGAAGTACTTTTCTAACCTCGATGTAGCTTCTTCAACATAATCACGGATTGCCTTCGTTAGGTCAAAATGGCGTGCTGTAATGGTAATTTGCATAATTTACCCCTTTCTTAATTGTATGCAGCCAAACTGCATGTTGCGTAGGTCTTGCCTGAGAATCTGACATGACAAGGTGATCGTGCAAGCGGTACGTCCCAAGCTCGCTCCGATGGTAAGGATGGTGGGTTTAATGCACGGAATCTGTGTCATAAATCACCGCCCGATTAATTTCACATACAGGAAATTGAGTATTCATAATGAATTTCTCACTTTCAATTATTTTTATCTAAACAGAATATTCTAAATCTTGTGAACCGCAAGATTTTCTGCATCTTCCAGCGCTTCCATCACAGCTTCAGACAGGGTAGGATGCGCGAAAATCACCTGCTTCACATCGGCCAGAGTGGCGTGGGTATCTACCAGGATGGCACCTTGGGCAATGAGCTCTGTAGCCTGCGGCCCGATGATATGCATCCCGACAATTATGCCGTTTGCTTCGTTTACCACCACCTTCACAAAGCCAAAGGTATCTCCGGAACCCAGAGCTTTTCCGTTGGCGCTGAAGGGGAATTTTCCCACTGCAATGTGTTCATAAACTTCTTTTGCCTGAGCTTCACTCAAGCCCACCGATGCTATTTCAGGATGGGCGAAGGTGCAACGAGGTATCGATGAATAGTCAAGTTTCAGGATGGTGTGATCTGTATCCTTCAGGTTGTTTGCCAGGATGTCTGCAACGATGAGGGCCTGCTTGCTGGCGGTATGGGCCAGCATCATTTTTCCGGTAACGTCGCCGATGGCAAAAATTCCCGGTGCAGAGGTGCGCATCTCTTCATCGATAGTGATGAATCCCCGTTGGGTATTCAGGGTGAAGTTGCTACATTGGATATCAAAAAGTGGCGCACGCCCGACACTCACCAGCACTTTTTCGGTTTCGATAGATTTTCCATCAGTCAATTTTAGTGTGATGCTATCTCCGTTATCCGTATAGGATTCCACTCCGGTTTTCAAGTGAAGCTTTAAGCCTCCGCGCTTCAGTGCCATGGCCAGACGTTTGGTGATCTCTACATCCTCGGTGGATATCAGGGTGGGTAAAAACTCAACGATCTCCACATGTACACCCAGAGCATGATAGATGGAGGCAAACTCGCATCCAATGACACCGCCACCTACAACAACCATATGTTTTGGTAAAGACTGCATATTCAAAAGGCTGCGGGATGACAGAATTTTCTCGCCGTCGAAGGGCATAAAGGGAAGGGCTTTGGGTACAGAACCTGTTGCTATGATGATATTCTTGCAGATGACAGTAGTCTTTTCACCATGGAGGATATAGCCGTCTTTGGTTTTTTCGATAGAAACCACACCCTCATTACATAATGGGATTTTCCGCTTTTTATAGATAAACTCTACGCCGGAGACCAGTTTTTCCACAACAGCATTTTTCCGCTGCCACACCTTATCATAGTGTACCGCAGAAGAATCTACCGAAAGCCCGAAAGAATCTGCATTTTTGATTTCACGATACAGATCGGCAACTTTTACCAGGGATTTGGTAGGGATGCATCCACGATTGAGGCACACGCCTCCTAAACGTTCTTTTTCAAATACGATAGTTGATATGCCGTACTGTTGTAAGCGGATTCCGGCTACATAGCCGCCGGGGCCGCCACCAATAATTGCTACTTCATACATCAATCCGTTCTCCTTAAATGACTATTTAATATGCCCTTGCCTTTGCGGTATTTTGCCACAACCCGCCGTGATACATGAATACCATCATCCAGAAGTTTGTTGGCAATATCCTGATCGCTCAAAGGCGCTGCAGGGTCTTCTCCATCTATCATTCGGGAAATAAGTGTTTCCACATTATGTCGTGATACGGCGTTGAAATTGTCATCCTTTCCCGCTTTAGATGTAAAGAAATCCTTTAATCGCAAAATGCCAAAAGGGGTGTCGGCATATTTACTGCGAACTACCCGAGATATGGTCGATTCATTTACCTGCAACTCTTCGGCGATCACCGAGTAGGTGAGAGGTTTCAGAACCCCGTTTTCGTTGTAAAAAAAGTCTGCCTGATTGCGGATTATGGCATTGACGACACGCTCTAATGTGCGTCCCCGTAGATAGATAGATTTGATGAGAAACTTGGCGGAATTTATCTTGTTACGTACATAATCCACTGCTTCCCGATCACCTTTCATGGTTTTTAAAATGTTTTTATATCGCCGGCTCATGCGAATTTTGGGAAAGGAGAAATCATTGATGATAATCTCATATTCCTTGCCGATACGCTTGATAATGACATCCGGAACAATATAGGAAGAGGGGTTGTTACGAACCCGCAATCCCGGTTTGGGATCCAGATAAGAAATACGCTCCCGCCACGCAAGTACGGTATTTACGGTTACACTATATTTAGATGCAATTCGCTTAAATCGCTTATGGATAAGATCATCAAAGTCATGCTTTATGATGCTGTAAATGGGGGAGACGCGCTCGGAAGGTTCCAATTGCGCAAGCAGACACTCCACCATAGTCCGGGCGGTGATACCACAGGGATCCAGATGCAAAATCCTTTTATGGATTTCCATTGCTCGCTCATATGTGAGCTCATATTCCAGAGCCATCCCGGTAAAGTCAAAATCTTCGGGAAGAAAACCATATTCATTGGTGGAATCTATAAGGTCATAGGCAAAATCATATTCATTTTCCGAGAGATCTAAATGATCCAGTTGTCCAAAAAATTCGCGGAATTTATCGTCCTTCTGCTTAAGCAATTGATCGAAACTCGTCCGATCACCTGAAGATATCTTATAAGACATGTCATCAGACATCTCATTAAAGGAATCCAACACTTCGCTCAGCTTTTCGCTCTCTTCCAGCGTACGCTTGAGCTCTTCGTCTTCAGATGCCTCCTTGGCCAGCTCCTCTTTGATCCGCTCCGCTTCCCGCTGCTGTTCTTTTGTGATATCCTGTTCATCCTCCTCATCCTCATTACGCTGTTCCAAGAGCTCCAGCATAGGATTGGTGATGAGCTCCTGTTTCAGGTGGGTTTCCAGCTGCATTATGGGCATTGCCAACATTTCCAGAGATTGAAGCATCTTCGGCTTTAACAGGAGATTCTGGGATAAACGATGTTCCATGGTTTGTCTAAAATCAGCCATGATTTACTCGCACAATAGTATTTCCATACATCTTTTACTGTTCTTCATTTCCAAAGGGATTGATAAACCGTTCACCTAAGTAAACCTCTTTGGCCCGTTCGTCGTTCACCAGTTCCCGAGAGGTTCCCGAAAATAAAATCGATCCATTATAGATAATATACGCCCGGCTCACAATTTTGAGGGTTTCCTGCACATTGTGATCGGTTATCAGGATGCCGATATTGCGCTCTTTCAGCTTTCCTATGATGTCCTGAATATCGGCGACTGCCATGGGATCTACGCCGGCAAAGGGCTCATCCATCAATAAAAAAGATGGTGATGTAACCAGAGAACGAGTGATCTCCAGCTTTCTGCGTTCGCCACCTGAGAGGGTGTAGGCCTTTTGCTTGGCCAATTTGGTAAGATCAAGCTCTTGCAAGGCTGCATCCAGACGAGATTTCCGTTCTTGTTTTGAAATCTTCAACGTCTCCAAAATAGCCATGATATTTTGCTCCACCGTGAGCTTGTGAAATATCGATGGTTCCTGGGCCAGATACCCGATGCCCAGCTGAGCCCGTTTATACATGGGCAACCGCACGATGTCGGTGTCGTTAAACAACACCCGCCCGCTGTTGGCTTTTATCAAACCAAGAATCATGTAAAAGGTCGTCGATTTCCCAGCGCCGTTGGGGCCAAGGATGCCGACTATCTCACCTTGATTTATGGTTATGCTCACGTCACTCACGACCTTTCGCCTGCCGTAAATCTTCACCAGATTTTGCGTTTCTATCTTATTCATACAGGAGTGATTTTGCGTTACCATTTGTTTCGGTGTCAAGTCTTTGTTCATCGGCTGCCGCAGGTTGGAATAAATAATGCGTTTTTAATCGTTGATAAATCGATACTTACCCGTGGTTCTCGTCTTGAGAGAAATTTCTGAAATATCCTGATCATCATTGAAGAGGATGTGAAGCCATTCTCCCTGAGAGTGATTCCATCCATAGTCCTGGTGGGCCGATTGCTCCTGAATCACCATGGCATTCACGCCGCCTTCGGCATAGCTCTCAATGATAGCATCATCGATAAAATTGAAAATCATCCGATCGGCCAGAATCCAGTTTGTCTTGGCTTCACCCGGCTTTGCACGGAAATCTACCCGGCAGGAATCGATAAACTCCGCCTGGCGCAGACGCTGTTTTTGAAAAAAGATATGAAACTCTTTGGCCAGGCCGTCGCCAAAAGAAGAGTAAAATCGGGGTTGTCCTTTGAATATGGCTTTTTCTTCATTGCTGAAATAAATCAAAAAGTCGCTGGTAATGCGATTTTCCGATGATGTGACGTCCACATTAAAGGTTGCGACGATTTTCTGATAATCGTCAAAATACTCGATTTTTTGGGCTGCGATAGCGAGGGTGTCACTCTGGATTTTTTGAACTATAGGGTCACGCATCATGTAGCCATATCCGGTACCGAGATTGTAGGTAAGGTAGCCGCAGGTGGCTGTAATGTTCTCCCGTTCATCCCAGGTGTGCACCTCATCAATGGCCGTAAAATCTCTGGTTTTGCGAAAATACTCCACCCGCCGGGCAGTGAATGTTCGTTTGGTTCCATCCTGATGGGTCTCGGTAACATACACCGAATCCTGCAGGAAAAGCTGCTCGGAAATGTTGTAATATGCCACTTTCGTGGCTTCCATCCGCAAAGTGTCTTCCAATACCACCACACGACCTTTCAGGTTCGCCAATTCCTGCTTTTCATACAGGGTGGCAAAATCCGAGAAAAATTCGGTGTCTCCATAAAAGAAATGTACATTCCCCACCAAATCCGAGATATGCTCGCCCCGCACCGTACGTACCACCAGACGATCCGCATGAATCAAGTGATAGGGCCGAGGTGCTTCGCACCATCCAGCCAGAAGACCAAAAAGGATCAGGCTACCAAGTAAAATCTTCTTCATTTACGGTTCCTTTGGCAGAGACATCGACTATTTCGATGCGATCCAGCCGGATGTCAGTTTGCAGTTCGTTGCCATAAAGGGTGTTTTCTCCCCGGATGAGAACGATATTTCCCTTGGCCTTCATTTCGTCAGTATTGCGATCCCAGCGGGCATAATCGGCCTTCATCACGCCATTGTCGCTATCTACACGAACATGGCCTTTGCCGATGATCAGGTTATTTTTCTCATCCATCCGGGCAGAATCCGCTACCAAGGTAGATTTCAGGCTGCCATCTGGATTGTAAGATTTTATATACACCGAGTCTGCCAGTGTGAGGTGGGTTTTTTCCCAGCGCAGCACCTTAGCGGCCCACAATTCAAAATCCACCGTGTTCAGATTCCACTGGGTTATCTGCACGTTTTCGCTGATCTCGTCAGGGCTTTTCTGAGTCAACGAAGTATGTATTGCCTCGTCGGGCTCCTGGGTGCTGCATCCAGGCAGGATGCATACCACCACCAGGCTAGCGAGTAGCCAAACGCGCCAGAAACGCATCGATCACCTCGCTGAATCGGCCCTGTTCTTGCAGGATAAATTCGATCAATTCACGCACCGCACCATCACCACCGCGACGGGTTGCAATAAAATCCGCTTCTTCCTGAATACGGGGAAAAACATTGCTGGGAACGGCTGCCCAAGCCACTTTGCGCATTACCGGGATGTCGTTCCAGTCATCCCCCATATAGGCTACCTGATGCCAATCCAGATGCAGCTGATCCAGCAGCATCTGAGCCTGTTTTACCTTGTTCTTGATATTTTGGTACAGATGCGTAATCCCCAGATCGTCGCACCGTTGCTGCAAAATTTCCGAAGATCTTCCGGTGATTATCGCCACTTCAATGCCGGCAGTTTGAGCCAGCTTTATGCCTAGTCCATCCTTGGCAGAGAACTGCTTGCTCTCTACCCGCTGATTGTTATAAATGATTTTGCCATCGCTAAGTACGCCGTCGCAATCCAGTAAAATAAGTTTGATATCTTTGCAGGTTTTCATCGGTTTTCCTTTGCTATTTTATAGTGTAATATACAGTTTTTTAAAAGGGCTTCCATGGAATTCAGAGGCAACATGGTAGTCGCATCACTCAGGGCTTTGGCTGGGAATGGGTGAGTTTCGACAAACAGTCCATCCACATAGCCGGTAGCCAGAGCTGCCTGGGCCATAGGGCGCGCCAATTCCGGTGAGCCCCCGGAAGTCTTTCCCAGAGATGGTCGTTGCAGACTGTGAGTGACATCATAAATTACGGGGTAACCAAAATCTGCCATGGTGATGAAGCTGCGGAAATCCACCACCAGATTGTGATAACCAAAGCTGGTACCGCGGTCTGTGGCAAAAAGCTGCTGGTTACCGGTAGATGCCGCTTTTTTCAGTGCTGACGCCATATCTTCCGGAGCCATAAACTGACCCTTTTTGATATTTACCATACGTTCGGTTGACGCAGCCTGCACTATCAGCTGGGTTTGGCGACTGAGAAAGGCAGGTATCTGCAGGATGTCGGCAACTTCCGCCACGGCAGCGACCTCTTTAGTCTCGTGAATATCGGTGAGTATGGGAAGCTGAAATTGCTCTTTGATCCTTTGCAAGATGCGCAAACCTGCATCCAATCCGGGTCCCGTAGGACTATCTATGGATGTGCGGTTTGCCTTTGTATAGGATGCCTTAAAAACAAAAGGTATGTGCAGAGAATCGGTGAGAGCACGCAATTTCTCGGCGATCTCCATCATCACTGCATCGTCCTCTATCACGCAGGGGCCTGCGATAAGGAAAAAATGCTTACCCTCCGTAAGCTGCTGGTACAATGTCATACATCCTCCTGATTTGTTAACGACTTCTTGCCGGTGGGGTTTGTGTGTCCAGTTTTTTTGCATTGCAGATGGCTAAAGAAGTTAGAAGCGGCAGGTTACAAGGATGCATACCGTGAAATCGTGGCAAAGCATTGTGCCACGCTGAGAAGAAATTGGTTTATCGAGGGGTTTTTGACATTGAAGAATTTCGACTTCTGAAACATCCAGATACAATAATGGTGGCAGGACCCAGACTTGAACTGGGGACACAAGGCTTTTCAGGCCTCTGCTCTACCGACTGAGCTATCCCGCCACACACAGGATGCATAAACGAAAAGGAGGTAATTCGTGTCAACAGAAAATCTTTCAGAAAAGATAATTGTTTTGTGAGTATCATTTTTCCCGTCCTGTCGCCCAGAAGCCCATCATGAACTAACCTCTCGCTTTATGGCTTTTTAGAATGGGGTATAATAATGGCAGTTTTTGAGCCGGGATCATGATCACTTTGTATATCCAATCTTATGCCATTGTACCTGAAGAATTTCTTACTCATTAACCCATCGGATGCAGCAAGTTCTTACGCAATTCAGCTATCCTTCCAGTACCAAAAGCGAGAGAATACAGAAGTAACAAAGATATTAGGATGTCAGTTGTCTTTTTCATGTATTTGTACTCCTATAAATATATCGGGGAACAAATTAGTGGCGCATAAAATGGTTTATTGTGGTTATGGCATATCTTCTTTTCTAAGGTTTTTATAGGGCCACGAAAAAGAATGGGAAAGATATTTGGGGGATTGTGTAACAATTCTGTTCACAGCCGGTTCATATCGATACAACGGAATAGTGAATTGCAACAAGTGCTTTTCGCTGGGAGTTAATCGAAATTGAATCATACCAATAGAGCCCAGATATGTGGGATTAAGGTAGTATTTTTCAATGAGTTCAAAGGGATAGGAATCCACAACGTCAGTTATCATGAGAGATGCAGATACATCGGGATACTCTGAGATAAAGTAGTCTATCTTTTCCCGTTGAGTTGCGGGAGCAATGGTGAATTTTGTATTGAGGGATTGAGACAGAGTGAGGGACGTTTTGGCCTCAATCCGCTTATAGGCTACGGGAAATGAAGTTATCTGAGATGATGAAAAGAGTGAATCTCCACAAAATATAAGTGTTGGCATCCAGAGAAAGATCCCAAAAAGAGTTCGCAATCTGGTAGTCATTGCTTATTCTCCATCTAGATCAACAGAAGTGGCTGATTGATTCCGATACGGTTCTGGCGGCGTCATCGGCAACCCTGCTGCACATGCAAAGAGTTGCCGTAATACCGTATCGAGCAAAAAAGTATGTTGGGTGCTGGTGAGCATGGTTTATTCCCACAACCAATCGGGATAATCGTCAGGATCCCAGTCATAATGATGATCAGGATTATATTCAAAACGCTCGGCACAGAAATAGCGGTTGGACTTTTCCCGATAATTCAGGATGTCCCGCATCTCTGCCGCTCTGTCATAGCTCTGCTGGATGTTTGCGCCATAAAAGGTTGCATAGACCTCATCAGTATAGCTGTCCACCACATCATAGGAGCCCTCATCCGTTGCGCTGTAACGGTGCAAATACCCATTCCACACATAATATGGGTAGCCATTATACATGTAAAATCCATCAGGGTGATCTACCCACCACCGAATCCATAGTCCTCGATAAAGATACATGGGAGGCACCAGATAATGGTACTGCATCGGCGTGTAATAATGTACATGGTGGGATGGTGTGCCGTGATAGGGCTTGTGCTTTTTCTGGGTGAAGACGGGTCTGTGAACTTTCAGTTTCTTGGCTTGATGCACCCCTTCAGAGTGTTTTACCCTCGTTGGGGAAGAGGAATATATCTTTTTCCGTGGCAGTTTTTTCTTTTTACGGATGGGTGTTTTGGTGGCTTTTTCCGGAATAACGGATTCGCTATCTTCTTCCTTCGTATCCCGAATACTCTCTTTGGCTTTTTGGGATGAATCTCCATTTACCTTATTGACCTTCTCCACCTGCTGACCAAACCCCGTCGTGCACATCCAAAGAAGCAGAGTAAAAAGCAGGACTCGTTTCATCACTCCCCCTTATTCGGTATAATGTTTGTAAAAATGTGCTGAGACCCGATCAAATTCATCTTTTCCCATGGTATCCAGCTGCACGCCATTTTCTTCATCTTCAGAGAATACGTAGATATAGGCATCATCTTCGTCATCCTCGGGCTCGAGGGCAACATATTGCTTTCCTTCAAATTCAAAGTTTGCCAATACCAGACATTCTACAGCCCCCCCATCATCCCATTCCAGGGTGAGATATTCGTGGATGTGGTCTTCATCACCATGTTCGTGTTCTTCTTTTTTGTTACTCATTTTCACCTCGTTTATATAGTATAAGATGCCTGCTCCCAGGCAAGTAATTTATTCTGTCCCTGAATTATAACCAGATTATTCTCCAGAGGATCCGGATGCAATATCATCCAGTACTTTGCGGCTTATTTTGCTTATCAAATTTTTGTTTTTCATCGTTTTTTTCCCGAATAACCCCTGAATGAGCACAAATATGCCGGTTAAGAAATAGGGGATGATGAGCAAAAGAATGACTTTTTCGGTGTAAAATCGTGCCGCAAGAAAAGCTGTGAGAGCCAATATCACCACACCGAGAACCTGTAAAATCTTGAAGCAAAGGAGCTCGGTATGAATCTTATTGTGGTCTATTGTGCTCATGCTTCCCATAAAAGCTATCTCTTCATTGGTAAACTGTGACATAGTAACTCCTTTTGTTGAGAGGATTTTCTCCCGGTTTTAGCACCAACAGGGCCAAAACTTTCATGCCCTGTGCCAGCACTCGTTCATTAATGTCAAACTGCGATGTGTGAGCAAGCATTTTTTTTCATTACCTTCTGGATGCAGACGTACAATACCAAAGAGGTTTGCCTCAAAAGCGATGAAATCGGTGATTCCCTTCATAGGTTATCCTGTAATTATCTGAAATTTGCTTTTGTAGCGCTCCAGCCAATGCTGATATTGCTGGCTAATGAGCTGGGTTCGATACTGCTCTTTGCTTTGTTCAAATTCCGCAGCGGGGACTTTGCGTATGCGGTCTATGCGATAGAAGAAAAATCGGTTACCCGGCAACGGCAACATCGGGCTCACGTAACCTTCGTCGCGGTTTATGATGTCTTCCAAGATGAGGCGGCTATATTCCAGACCGGGGATTTCGCTGCCCAGCTTCAGGTTTTTGGCATCCTGCCAGGGAGCTATGAAATACAGAGTGGAGTCAGGATCCTTTCCTCTGGCAATGGAATCCCGTAATTGGATGCCAAATTCCTTTGCCTGCTCTATTTTTCTCTGCTCGACAAATTTCTGCTCTATTTCCCCCAGAGCATCCTTAAAGCTCAACTGTTTGGATGTGCGGCGCTTGAGCATAAATACCACGCCATAACCGTCTGGACGTGTGACGATGCTGCTGTATTTTTCATTATGCCAAATGCGGAGCAGCTCTTGCTTGATATCCCCTATGGATCCGATGGGGCCGAAAGAGAGGGATGCATCCTGAAATGGCGTAACAAACCTATGGGCGGAATCGGCAAAGGTCTCAACCTGACCGTAATAGCGAGTGGAATCGAAAAAACTGCGGGCTTTTTTCAGAGCCAGGTCGTCTGCCTTGTTCCGCTGAAGCCGCCGGCGAATCATCTCCAGGGCGTCACTCCGGGAGAGAAAACCTCCCTTGTGATGGGTAAGATTAAGGCCAACGAGCCATCCATCTTGGTAGGCTGCGGGCTGGGTTGTTTCGCCATCTTTTGTATGAATGCAGACCTCTTGAAGTTGCTTCGGCAGATTTTCCAGGGCGTAAATCTGGTTTGCATCCCATGGTGATCCCTCGTCCAGAAGAGCTGGAATAAGAACCAGGTTTTCTGGTGTGACAGGTAAACCGGCGATGTGATTGGCGCAGGCTAAACTCCTTGTAAATACCGGAATAAAGGAAACCGATTCCTCGCGGAACATCGTATTTTTGTTGTCATTGTAATACTGCTGGATTTCCCGGGGTTGAATTGTGATGGTGTCGGGAACGATAGGGAAGAAAACGCCGCCGATTTTAACGCTGTCCGGCGTGGTAAAATCTCGTTTCCGAGCGTTATAATAGTCTCGATATCCGGTGGTATCAGCCACAACCACGGGGACATAGCGAGGCATAAATGCACTGATATCTTCAAAACTGGGCAGGTAATTTGTGAGCTGGGATTGTACGATAAAGAGCCAATCGGTAGATTTTCCCGGGATAATGCCCGAAGAATCTCCCTGTCGAATGAAGGTAACGACAGACCGTTCCGGCATTGTCTCCGGGGTAAATTTATCCAGGAAAAGCACTTTTTGTTGATACTCAATTCCCAGGTTTTTCATATAGGTTTCCACCGCTGTTTCATTCGGCAGCAGCCGATCGACCTCCTGCCGAATCTCGGCTCTGGAAGGCCGTTTGGCACCAAAGCCAAAGGATGACACCTCAGTGATGGGGTAGATGCACACCGATGCAGCGGGGACGATAAAATCATCGATATGATCCATGAAATACTGGCGATACAGATGGCTATCCCTGCCTTGATGTTGAGCTTGCAAAAAATCCTTCCACACAGCAAAACGCGCATCTTTCATCAATAGAGGATGAGATGGAATACTCTGGATCACACGGTAGAGCAAAAACCCGTCTGGTCTCTGGATAGGCCGGGAAAAATGACTGGATTTTTCTACCACCGCCGCTTGAATGACTGATGAGGGGATTGAGCCACAGGCATCATGCTCTGACAAAAATGGGGTGGTAAGGGTGCTGAAGCGATGATCGCGATTTTGGGTAAGATAAAGCTCATGGGCAACATCGGATGTGATGGCAATTTGCTGCTGTTTAAAGATTTCTGCGCCCCGGGCGTCTATCTGTTCGGCTGTGAGGGAATCGGTAGAAAGGGCCAGCTCTGCTTCCAGAAGATCTTTTGTGCGGCTGGCTGCAGAATCGGCAAAGGCACTGTAGGGAACCAGCAACAATTCCAGTTTTACCTGCTCAGGTGATTGGTAGTCATAGCGATGTTTGTGATAAAATTTCTCCACCTCGGTTCGGTTAATCGGCTCGGTTGTATTGAGGGCATCAATATCCATAATGGTGTAATGAATATCGATTTCTGCATTATCTAAGATAAAGAGTTCCAGGAGGTTGTTGTCGTCGATATCAAAACTGTTTTGCAGAATCGTTCTGGTTTTATCTATCAGCAGTTCACGCTCCATTTCATTGAGGATTTTTTTGATTTCCGGCGCATTGCGGGCAGCTTCAAATTTCCGTTGGTCAAATTGGCCATCGGTGCTAAACCGGGGATGAGTAGCAAAGACATCAGAGAAAAAGGCATTTACCTCTTCTGTGCTGATCTCGATGTTTTGTTCTTGAGCATAGATGATGAGCAACTGCTCTTCGATGAGCTCCTGCATTGCTCGTTTATGGGCATCTTCCAGAGAATTTTCATTTTTGTAGCTGTTCATACGCTCATAAAGTAATGCCGAGTCTATGTCATAATTTCCCACACGGGCAATGGGCTCTGCCAAGAGCAAACCCGCCATGGTGAGGAGTATCCAAACAATGTACTTTTTCATATAAATCCTTATCATTAATTATTTTCTATCATTCTCGTACCTGATTTCAGCTTTTTTGCAAAAAGGGGTTTTCTGTCAAAGTTATTCTTATTTTCCGTGTTAAAAGGGCGTAATCAACGGAGAATATTTTGAAAATTAAAAAAAGAGATTGTTTTTTTTTTGAACCTGAAAATAGTTGCTTTATGAGGAGTAATTATGGAAAAACTCACTTTACGTTCAGCGTTTGAGGAAACGGTCAAAAAATGGCCATTCCGCCCATCCTTATCGTGGGCAGATGATCAACCCATGAACTATGCCGAGCTTGCCGAAGCGGTTTCCAATCTCTCCCTGTTCTTACGCAAACTGGGAATTCATAAAGGCGATCGAGTGGCAATTGTAAGCGAAAACTGCCCCAACTGGGGAATTGCCTATCTGGCCATAACTACCTACGGGGCTATTGTAGTTCCCATCCTGCCGGAATTCCATGCCAGTGAAATTCAACACATTTTGCGGCATTCCGGAGCCAGCGCACTGTTTGTTTCACAGCGTTATTACGATCGCATCGAAGATACCTCGTTCGATATTTTAAAAACCCTGATACTCATGAACGACTTCAGCATCATTCCGCCAGAGACATCAAAAGAAAAACTAAACAGCATCCTGGAGAGTGGTCGCCGTGAATTTAATCGTCTGACAAATTCCGCATTGCAGTTTGCCGGTCTGATCTCGACGGAGCTAAATGAAGATGATGTGGCGGCGATTGTTTATACATCCGGTACTACAGGACATTCCAAAGGGGTGATGCTTACCCATCGTAACTTGGTATTTAATGCTCTGGACACCCTCAAGATTCAGACCATAGTTCACACCGATCGCCTACTGTCGGTTTTACCACTACCACACACCTATGAATGCACCATCGGTTTTATCATTCCCATGATCACAGGTGCATCAATATATTACCTGAAAAAACCACCCACCTCCCGAGTATTGTTACCGGCGATGCAAAAGATAAAACCTACCGTGATCCTCACTGTTCCCCTCATCATCGAGAAAACCTTCAAAACCAGGGTTTACCCTGCCCTCACCGGAAGTGTAGCAGGTAAAATCCTCTATTCTATCCCCTTTATCCGTAAAATTCTTCATCGGATCGCAGGACGCAAATTGATGCACTCCTTCGGTGGAAATCTGCATTTTTTCGGCATCGGCGGAGCAATGCTTTGCCCGGAAGTGGAGCGCTTTTTACGGGATGCAAAGTTTCCCTATGCTGTCGGTTATGGTCTCACGGAGACCTCGCCCCTCATCGCGGGATGCTCACCTGACGTAACCAAATATCGTGCCACCGGAACCATCCTGCCGGGATTGGATGTGAAAATCATCAACCCTGACGACAAAGGGGAAGGTGAGATCGTGGTAAAAGGTGACAGCGTAATGAAAGGCTATTATAAGGATGCGGCTCAAACCCGGGAAGTCTTTACTCCCGACGGCTACTTTCTTACCGGAGATTTGGGAATCATACGGAAAAACTACCTTTTCATTCGGGGCAGACTGAAAAATGTGATCATCGGCCCCAGTGGAGAAAACATCTATCCCGAAGAGATCGAAACAGCAATCAACGAATCGGAAAATGTTTTGGAATCTCTGGTATTTAGCCGGGAAAAGCGCATCATCGCCCGCATTTATCTCAACTATGAATTCTTCGACCAGGAACAGAAAAAGCACCATTATAACAGCACACAGATGCAGGATAAAATCAACAAAGCCCTTGATGACATCAAAAAGAATGTCAACCAGCGGGTTTCCTCCTTCTCCCGCATTTCTGTTGTTATTGAACAGGCTGAGCCCTTTGAAAAGACACCCACACAGAAAATCAAACGTTATCTGTACACCGAATAATGTGTTAGGAGTATCAATGAGAAACACCTTACTGACGATTCTCGCCCTTTTCGCCTTCTCGATTCAGGCACTGGAACCTCATTTCATGGATCAACCCGCTATCTCCCCTGATGGCGAGTCCATCTGTTTTCGTTATCTTTCCGATCTCTGGTCGGTACCCTTCAAAGGGGGAGATGCACAGCGTCTTACCCAGGGTGAAGCTGTCGATTGGTCTCCCGTCTATTCTCCAGACGGCTCATCCATTGCCTTTGTATCCAATCGTGAAGGGTGGAGTGGTATCTATCTCATCCCTGCACAGGGGGGCACCGCTACCCAGATAAGCCACACAAATTACCGTCTGAACGACTGGTTTCCCGATGGGAAATCTCTGCTGGTAAGCTACTATACCACCGGCAAAGGGCATGGGTATTATCGCCTCTATCTGGATGGAGAAGTGCAGGAGCTTACCTTTATCAATTCTACCAACGGTGTGCTTGATGCCTCCGGTACCAAAATCATCTACAGCCGCCGGGGATATATCACCCGCGAGCGTTATACTGGCAGCCACAATGGTGAATTATGGGTCTATGACATCGCAAATAACAGTTTTGCCCGCCTTACCAATACGCCCTTTTCAGAATATTACCCTGTGTTCTCCCATATCTCACCAGAGGTGGTTTACTTCTCTGCTTCCGATGGAGAAGTGGCGCAGTTGTACCGGGCATCTTTGCAGGATGCGGAAAGCCGTACACCTCTCACGGATTTTTCTCAGTGGAGCGTGCGTCAAATCTCTATTGCCCGTACCTCAGACCGCATGGTTTTTACCAAATTTGATGAGCTGTGGCGCTATGATCCATCCAGGGAAAAAACAGAGAAAATTCAGATCCGGATCAACGAAGACTTGCAGCGAAACGTTATTCATTGGAGCAGTGTGAAAAACAGTTTTGATAAATACGCTGTTTCTGCCGATGGCAAACTCATTGCTTTCAGCTACAAATTTGACCTCTTTGCCATGCCCGAAGAAGGAGGAGATGTAAAACAACTTACCTTCGACCATACAGGCATCAATGACGTCGAGATTTTGTCTGACAACAAGACCATCCTCTTTACCAAGATGACCAATGGCGCACCGCATCTTTTTACCTTAGACATCACAAACCCTGAAAAACTTCATGCTGTTTCGTGGTCAAAAGACAAGCACATCGAGTCTATTACCGTCGATCGGGGCCATGTTTTCATCAATTATGCGCTGTTCAATCGCAAGCATTATCTGGCAATTACCGACGAAAAGCTGAAATCCTTTTCGCTGCTTTTTGATGACCTCTTCATCTCAGACAGACCCGCTCTCAGCCCCGATGAACGGTATCTGCTTTGTACCGATGTTCGTCAGGGAGTGTGGAGCAGCGGACTTCATATATACGATCTGGAGCAGAAGGAAGATCATCAGGTGTATCTCTATCATGGATCGATATCCAACACCTGTTGGGGAAAAGACAACCGCAGCATCTTTTTCTCCCGGGATGACGCTATCTGCCGCATGGATTTAGTGAAGCGGGATGACTTCTACACAGAAGAAGATCACTGGAAAGATATCCTGCATCCAGAAGAAAAGAAGGATGACGCCGAAGAAGACAAAAACTCTGACGATAAAGATGATTCAAAGGATGAGGAAGAAATCCTTGCTGTCGATATCGATTTTCCGGATATCGATTTGCGGGTGAGTACGGTTGTATCCAAGCCAGGCTACAGCACCGTGGTTTATGTGGAAGATGATTCCACCTTCTATTATCGCAATTATTTTGAAGAAAAATATACCCTGTGGAAAAGCGATTACGAAAACAAAAGTGATAAAAAAATCACTTCTCTTTCGGAAGATCATGATGATCTGCGGTACAACAAAAAGAACAAGAGCTTCTATTATATAGATGCATCCAGACTGAAAAAGCTGAATCCCAACTCGAAGAAAACCGAAACTGTGAAAAATTCTTTCAAATATCGTTACGACAGTTTCCAGCTCAATGAAGAGGTATTCGTGCAGGCATGGGATGCTTTCTGGAATGGCTTTTATGATCCACAGATGCACGGCGTGGACTGGAAAAAAAGCCTGAAAATCTACCGTCCTTACCTGAAATATGCACTCACTCCAGACATTATGGGGAAGATATTCCGTGAAATGATGGGGGAAGTAAATGCCTCTCACACTGGGTTTTATCCTCGTAAAGAAGAAGAATATCCCAGCTATCCTGTCGCACAAATCGGTGCATCCTTCAATCTGAAAGATCGCCCCAAAAGGGGATTGATTTTGAACAAGGTGTATCGGAAATCGCAGCTCTATGATCCCTTTGACGTTCGTGCCGGAGACATCCTGCTGGAAGTGGATGGAGTGAAGATAACCGATAAAACCGAGATCACACCACTTTTTGCCAACAAAGTAGGGGAGAAGATCCACTTGAAAATAGCACAGGGCAAAGAGACGATTGACGCTGCAATAAAGGGCTTGAGCTGGTGGAGTAACTACAGTCTCTTTTATGATAACTGGGTGGAAGAGCGAAGAGCCAGGGTAGAAGCTGCTGCACCAAACCTGGGATATGCCCACATCCGCTCGATGAACTGGAGTAGTTACAACAAGTTTATGCAGGATCTGTTTGCCCGCAATGCCGACAAGGATGGGCTCATCATCGATGTTCGGAATAATGGCGGAGGGTACATCCATGATTGGCTGGTCGAAGCTCTCACCAAAAAGCAATATGCCATCAGTTCCTCCCGTAATTTTGATGCATCAAAAGTTAAATCTCCCGGAGAAATCTGGGATAAACCACTGGTACTTCTTATCAACGAGGATTCCTTCTCGGATGCAGAGATTTTCCCCAATCTGTTCCGGTATTTCAAGTTGGGCACCATTATCGGGATGCCCACCAGTGGTTCCGTGATTGGTACCGGCCACGAAACCTTTATGGATGGCTCCAGCATGCGTATGCCGATGAATGGCTGGTATCTGCTCGATGGCACAAATATGGAAGGTCACGGCGTACAACCGGACATCTATGTAGAACCCACTCCTCAGCAGATTATCGATGACGATGACGTACAGTTGCAACGGGCTATCCTGGAGCTGAAGAAAAAAATATAAATCTACGAACATCATAAAAGAGACGCTGAAATAAACAGCGTCTCTTTTGCTATAATATATTGAGGTTATTGCACACTAGTCGGTGCGTTGGAAATAAATTCGATGTGTTCGATATAGCGTTTTACCGAATGCTCCATCTCTACAATTGCCGTTTTGTTGTTCATGGCGGCACGGGTGTTTTTGATTTCGGCCCCAAATACCAGCTCTGATGCCCGAGCATATTCCTTATAACTATCCAGCGCTTTATCAAAATCCAGAGAGGCTTCGAAAATCTCAGATATCTGCAGATAGCTGTCCCGCACAATTTCATGATGACCGATATTTTGGGAAATTTTGATTGCTTTAAGAAAATGTTCCACCGCTTTATTGTTGTCGTTGTTTTGCTTATAGAGTTTTCCCAATCGATACGTAGAGCTGGAAATTCCTTGGGCGTAGCCCAATTCAGTATTGTTCTTCAATGCTTCTTCGAAGCAGGAGACAGCTTTTTTCACAACATTTTTTGCCATGTAAATATCGCCCATTTTATTCAGGATGCGGGCAATGCTCACTTTGTCGTCAGCCTCTTCTTTAATGCTGAGGGCCTTTTTAAAATAGCCCAGGGCTTTTGAGTAATTTTGCTTCGCTTTGAAAATGGTTCCCAGATAACGATATGCAAGAATCAAGTTTTTGGTATCTTTCTGCTTTTTGCATTCCCGTTCGATCTGCATAAAGGTCTCGGCGGAAGCATCCAGCTCATTGGATGAAAATTGCATTATACCAATATTGCTGAGAGCATTTATAGCGTTTGATGAATCATCCATCCCCCGATACAATTCTTCGGCTTCTGTGAGGTACTGGGCTGCTTTGGCATATTCATTTTGTTTGCGGTACAGGATGCCAATGTGATAGGCGCTATTGGCAATGCCATTTGTGTCTTCCAGTTTTCTCTTTATGGCCAGTGCCTTAAGGTAAAATTCCAGAGACTCTATGGGTTTGTTAAGATAGTGATTTGTCGCGCCGATACTCAGAAGGGTTTGGGAGAGCAGAGAACTGTTGTTGAGTTTTTCGTCATGTTCCAGGGTTCGCATCAAAAAGGGCAGAGCAAGGTTGTATTGTTTTTTTTGCTGGTACACTTCGGCAATTTTATGATAGATCCGAGACAGCACGTCATCATCCATCAGGCGTTGAGCAAAACGGAGAGAGCGTTTTAAAAAATCGATAGCCATATCATATTTTCGGGAAGGTATGTAGGTAAGGGCAGAGTAGTATAACGCAAGACATTCACCTTTTCTATAGCGTACCGACTGGGATTGCTCAATGGCAGTATTTATATGTTCATAGCACGCATCGAATTTCTGCTGCACAATAAGCTTATGGCATTTTTCCAAAAGGAAATCAATCTGCCTGAAAGTATTATTGTCCTGCATTGTATATGCTATAGTCATAATAACTTTATCCCCCGTTTACAAAATCAACATTCGCGAAAATCAGATTATCCTGTAAAGGAAAAATTTCAAAAGGTCTTTAATCGATTTATTTTATTGTGCAAAAGAGACACGGCCAGGGAATGGGGAAGGAATTTTTTAGCCAGATTGATAAGTGATTCCACATCGGCAAGTCTGTTGAGCTTGAGATACATCTGTGCCAGATCGTAATAGGCTGTGGGGTCTTTTGGGTATTTGCTGATACTGTTCTTGAGGAGCTCTATAGCTTTATCCGTCTTACCAATCTTGTTGCACACCTTGGCATAAATGAGATAAAAATGGCTGTGATCCATGTTAAATTCCTCGGCTTTTTGCAGTTCAACAAAGCTGTTCAAGTATTTGTTTTGATGATAATAGGCAACTCCCGTGAAATAAAAAACCAAAGACGATGGCCCGAAATTTCTCTGCACTGTGTTCATTGTACGCAGAATCTCTTCATAGTTTTTTTGGTAATAAAGCATATCGCACAAAAGAAAATAGGGAGCACTGGTCGTAGGCTTCAGCTTTATCAGACGCTCCAGAATCTCAATGGTTACAAGGGGCTTATTCAGCCGGGCATAGGCAAAAGCTTTGTTGTAAAGCACATCGGGGCTATCCGATTGCACCCGATCGAAACTGTCTATGGCCAGACGATATTCCCCCAGAAACAGATATCCGTTTCCAATGTGAATGTGCAGAATCTCATCATTTTGATCTAACTGCACAGCACGCTGAAACGCATCAATGGCCTTTTTGTAGAGTTTTTGCCGTTCGTAAAGTTTACCCAGCGCCACCAGAAGCCGCTTATCTTCCGGGTATTCTGCTATCGTTTCGATAAGAAGACGGCGCATCTGTATCCAATTTCTGTCTGTTTGAAATTTTATCTGGATGAGAATCCGATCAAGCTTGTTCATTATACAATTCCTCAATAAAATGCAAAACTTCTTCAGGCTTATCTGAACTATTTATCTTGGCGCGGAAAGAAGCCCCACCTCGTAATCCCCGCGAGTATCTGGCAAAATGGGTGCGCATCTCATGGACGGCCCGTTTCCTGGGATAGTGCTGAAATGCAGTTAAGAAATGATTTCGCACTGTGTTGAACCGCTCACCATAGGAAATTTCCGGAATTTCTTCCCCCTGCATTGCGGCCTTAATCTCGGCAAAAAGCCATGGATTTCCCCATGCAGCACGACCTATCATTACGCCGTCACAGCCCGTGGTTTCAAACATTTCCAGGGCATCAGCCACCGAGGCTATATCGCCATTTCCTATTACCGGGATGGAAACAGCTTTTTTCACCTCAGTGATGAGCTGCCAGTCGCTTTTTCCACCAAACATCTGGCTTCGTGTACGAGGATGCAAACAGAGGATGTCTGCCCCAGCCGCTTCCATCTGGCAGGCAAATTCCACAGCGTTGATAGAGTTTCCATCCCATCCGGCACGAAATTTCACCGATAGTGGAAGCGCCATTTCATGAACCACCGGCTCCAACGCGCTCACTATTTCCATGGCCCGTTGCGGGGTTTGCATCAAGGCAGAGCCAGCGCCCCGTTTGATCACCTTTTTCACCGGACACCCCATATTCACATCGAGAAAATCGGGCTTTTGTGCCAACAATAATTGAGCGCCCTGACGCATCATAGAAGATTCGGAGCCAAAAAGTTGCATGCCGAAGGGTCGCTGATCCGCTGTGAATCGGGCATATTCAATGCTTTTGTTGTAGGAGTACACCAGACCGTCAGCGCTGATCATTTCACTTACCACTACATCGGCACCCCAGGTTTTGCAAATGCTGCGAAAAACGCTGTCGGTGACGCCGGCCAAAGGAGCCAGCCAAAGGGTTTTGGCGGTGAGGGAAGCGATGCGTCTATGAAGAAGAGAACTCATGAGATACCTGAAAAAGCACAATGCCGGTGGCAATGGCGACGTTGAGTGATTCAATACCCGGTGTCAGGGGAATGGTAACCCGCAGGTGAGCAGATTGGATAAGGTTCGGAGAAGCACCAAAGGCTTCATTGCCGATGATGACGACTGCCGGGGTTTGCAGGGCTGGCATCCGGTAGAGAGAAACGGCATCCTGCAAGCAGGTGACAATGCGGTAAAGGGGCTGAGTCAAGAGCCACTGATGATTGTGGATGGCGGCAGGAAGGGAAAAAACCGTGCCCATGGAAGCACGGATAACTTTGGGATTGAAGAGGTCACAGCAATCGGGGGAGAGGATGATGCCACTCACTCCAGCTCCAGCGGCTGTGCGGAAAATGGTGCCCAGATTGCCGGGCTCGCGAATGCCATCCAGATAGACTAAAAACCGGGAATCTTTGATTGGCTGCATCCTGGCCGGAACCAGCGCCGCCACTGCCTGAGGCGTTTGGGTGGTGCAGACTCGTTTCATCTGACAAGGGGCAAGGAGAATGATTGGCACATCTGCCGGAAGCCACGACGGGGGAGATGTCGTACAGTAGAATTCCAGGGGTTTTATGCCGTTCTCCATGAGTTGACGAACCAGCCGCTCGCCCTCTACCACCACCAAGTCCTGCTGAGAACGGAACTTCTTCTGCTTGAGTTTTGCCAGCTCTTTCAGGCGGTTTTTACTTATTTTCCGGGTTGGCATGCGGCTTTCACAGCGTCGATATTTACATCATCAATCTGTTCGGGATCCATAAATTTACGAGCATACTCCATGTAGAGTCCCGAATCGAGGAACAGGAAAAAGATGTCTTTATCGATGGAATAATCTTTTACGAAAAAGGTCATGATGCGGAGCGCCTGGGAAAGGGTTGATTGGGCTCGATAGGGTCGATCTTTGGCGGAGAGTGCTTCGAAAATATCTGCCACGGCAATGATGCGGGCTTTGAGGGGAATCTGGGAATTTTTCAAACCAAAGGGATATCCTTTGCCGCTCAATTGCTCATGATGGGATGCAGCAAAAAGCGGCACATTATGGTATTTTGCCGGGAAGGTGATAGATGACAACATCTCCCATGTAACTTTGGCGTGCTCCTGAATTTTCTCCCGTTCTTCGGGCAACAGCGTTCCCTTGGGGATTTGCAGATTTCTCAATTCATTTTCGTCGATCAGGGAGATGGTCTCATCATCAAACTGGTATCTGTTTTTATGAATTTCTTCAAGTCGTGCTTTTGCTTCGGGAGTGATAAACTCACCTCCCGCGTTGGATGTTTGAATGAAGGCCATAGCATCATTGAGCTTTTTCAGCTCTGCCAGGTAGGATACATCATCCAGTTCGCCCCGCGTGTGCTTCAGCTTCAAGCCCAGTTTTATCGCCTGGTGCCTGGCCTTTACTATGGTGATGCGGTCGATAATCGTCTCCAGCTTTTTCGATTTATCACGGATGTGCGGCGGCGTGGTTATCTTGCCGATATCATGCATCCATCCTGCCATACTGATCTCCTTGAGCTCATCCTCGGTGAAATGCACATCAGGGTAATAATCATCGTCGTTGTTCATGGTATCTGCCAGCATCTCGGTAAGGCGCGCAACTCTGCTGATGTGACCACTGGTGTATTTGGAATCGTGTTCGATGGCTTTTGCAATACTCCGCAAAAAATCCTGGAGAAGTGTTTCCAAGCCATCTATGAGCTGTCGATTGGTAAGGAGAATGCCTGCCTGTGAAGTAAGAGACATCAGGTGCGAGCTACCTTGGGCATCAAAAGCGATCACCTTGCCATCATCATCCATGGCATTTATTAACTGGATAACTCCCAGCACTGCGTCTTCGTGGTTTTTCATCGGGATGGCCAACATCGATTTTGAGCGGTATCCATTGGCAGCGTCGTAGGCCTTTGTGCCGCTACTGTCAAAGAGATCCTGAAAGTACACGTCTTCAATCATCATTGGACTTTTAGTATGATATACGTACGAAACCATGTTTTTCAGGTTTTTTTCCTCCTCCACATAGAGGTTCACAGGCTTCCACCCATAACTTTTATCGATGACTTTCATGGGAATATGCATGGTGCCGTTGTAGATCACCTGAAATTCCAAGCTCTTTTTGTCGGAAGATGTGAGGTATAAAGTCCCGGCATCGGCATTGGTATAAGATATTGCCTCGGATAGGATTAGGGTGAAAAATTCGTTAACATCCTTCGTACTGGACAGAGCGATCCCTATCTGGGTAAGTCGCTCAATATGCTCTTTGATACTGTTCCGGCTTCTCTTTTTCATAATAAATCCATTTGACACCATTTTTTAAATACAATACTTGGGAAATCGATGGTTCTGGTGTCAATGAAAAACATCCATTGCCTGGGAATCAAAATAATAAAGGAGAAATAAATATGCGTAATACACTGGCAATGATACTATTGCTACTTACAGTCAACCTCTGGAGTAAACCCGATGCACAGATATACCTTACTCAGGACAGCACTTGCGTTACTATCCATGAATTAGCCGAAGCACTACAGGAATTCGATGTGATTTTTTTTGGTGAGTATCATGATAACGCCATCCTTCACAGGCTGGAGATTGAGCTTTTGCAAGAATTGGTCACCACCACACCATCCCTGGTGGTTTCCATGGAGATGTTTGAGCGGGACACCCAGGATGTACTGGATTCCTTTTTAGATGGACGCATGGAAGAGAAGGAGTTTATCACCCTCTCCCGTGCATGGCCAAACTATCCCACTGATTACAAGCCCATCATCGATTTTTCTCGGCAAAAGGGACTGCCTGTGATAGCTGCCAATATTCCCAGGAAATATGCGGCAAAAGTACGCCATGAAGGTTGGAAAGCCGTGGATAGCATTCCCATTGCCCAGCGACGTTTTATAGCCCGCAATCTGGTGGTTCTCGATGATGCCTACAAAACCAAGTTTTTTGCTACCATGCAGGCAAATATGGGCTCGCGCGCCATGCCGGGTTCCGAGGCAATGTTCGGTTCACTTTATCGGGCTCAATGCCTCAAGGACGATACGATGGCCGAAAGCATCGCTGATTACCTCTCTCACCACCCCGGTGCCAAAATCATCCATTACAATGGGGATTTCCATAGTAACAGTCACCTGGGTACCGCGCAAAAACTCGCGCTTCTCAATCCCGAATTGAAGATTGGTGTTATCACGCCGGTATTAGTAGAGCCCGAAGCACCGCTGGAGTTCCATCCCGACTTTGCAACCCAGGGAGATGTGGTGATTGTGATGCACCGGACACCTACAAAAGCTGAAGCCGCTGCAATGTTTAAAGAGCAGTCAAAACCCCAAAAACATCAGATAAAAATCGAGCTGGAACCGGAAAATCATAGGATATTCGGCAAAGACACCATCACCTTTTCAGCGCCTGTAGCGCATCCAGACACCCTCTATTTCCTTAAAGAAATGGAGGTTCATTCGGTAAAAGCCAATGGGGAAGAGCTCTCTTTTACCTACGAGCCTGAGGATGATTCCTACTCATTGCTTATCGTAAAATCTCAGAAACCGATAAGCTCAATGACCATTCTCTACGAAGGAGAAATTTATCAACCCCTCAAAGGACGCTCTGCTCAGCAGCATCACGACGGCACACGGGGAATTATCTCCGGAGCCGATAACGAAGGGATCTATCTGCCACCAGCCAGCTGGTATCCACAGCTTATCAATGATCCTCTTATGGATTTTGAAGTGTACGCAGCAGTTCCAGCCGCCTTTACCCTCATCACATCCGGCGCTGTGGAACGGCACATGCAGGACGGAATGTCCTATGCATCCTGGAAAACAGAGCAGCCTACCGATGGCCTCACCTTGGTTGGAAATCGCTTTACGGAGCATGTGCGGCAGATAGACGGCATTACCCTCAGCACCTATCTTCTGGATGCAGACGATGCCACCGCAGAGAGCATTCTCGATTCTCTTGCTGAATATCATGCCACCTATTCAGCCCTTTTTGGCCCCTACCCATACTCCTCTTTTGCTTTGGTGGAAAACTTCTTTGCTTCGGGATTTGGTATGCCAGGCTACACCGTTATCGCGCCACAGCTCATCCAGATGCCCATGATTTTGCTTTCACCCGGTGCTTTGGCCCATGAATTTGTTCATGGCTGGTGGGGAAACAGCGTGTATGTGGATTATGATAAAGGCAACTGGTGCGAGGCGTTAACCGTTTTTTCCACTAATTATTACTGGCATGTTTTGCAGCATGACGCAATGAAAGCTCAGGCATGGCGCGAAGATGCACAACTGGCCTACAACCTTTTGCCTGAAGAAAATCGATATCCCCTTAGAAATTTCATTTACCAAAGAACCGATGACGATGCCGTAATTGGCTACGACAAAGGTGCATCCCTGCTTATCCAAATCCGGAGAATTCTGGGAGATGAAGCATTTTTTGATGGGATTCGAAATTTCTACACTTCTTACAAAGGCAGGGAAGTTGGCTGGGATGCATTACTCGCTGAATTTCAGCAAGGACCTCATGCCGATGCCATCGGTCAATTGTGCCATCTATGGCTGGATGAGACCACCATCCCGGCTATAACAATAGATGGTTTTACTCCCGATGAAGAGGATGCATCCTTCACTATTTCTCTGCATCAAACAGGCTCCACATTTCCACTGCTTCTTGATATGAGCTATAGATACGCAGGGGGCGTGAAAAGGGATTCCTTCTTCTTTTCCACAGCAGACACCACCCTCTCTGTTAGACTGCCCAAACCGCTCACCGAGATCACCGTTGACCCGGCTCACTACATCATGAAAAAAATCGAAACTGACAACCTGCCCTACATGCTTTCACGTACATTGGCCGATTCAACACTGTGCATCCTGCCGGCAAAAAAAGAGGCAAAAGACCGCTATCTTCCCTTTATAAATTACATCATAAATGACAATATATCTCTTTGCAGTGATAAGAATTATAAAAAGCAAAACTGGAAGGAAAAAAATCTCTTGGTAATGGGAAGCTACCACTCAAACGGCATGATAAAAAAACTCGCCAGAAAACTCCCTGACGGTTTTTCTCCGGGAAAAGGAGAGTTCACCATCCATTCAGCTACTTACTCCGAACCCACTGCCGCACTGCTGGTAAGTTTTGCCCACCCTTATGCTCCGGGAAAAATGATCACACTCTACCTGGAAAACAGTTCAGATACACCCTTTTCGGCACGACGGCTTTTGCACTATATGCATGATTCCTGGATTGTGCTGGGTGGCGGTATGGGCCACGCTCCCAAAGGGATGCTCTCACCTCCCGACGCCTCGCCCTATGTTTGGACGACGGAAGCACTGAAGAAATGATACTTTTTCGGGGATCTGGAAAAAATATCCAAATCCCCGAATACAGGCTGTCACTCAACTCTCTTCGAGAAATACCGTTGTATATATTTCTCAGAAAAACGTTTATTATCCGTCATTCTGCGCGTCACGTTGAAGCTTTAGTGAAGACGGAAGCTTTTAATCAACTTACCCAGACCTGAAGGCCTGGGCTATTTTTGATGCTATTTGGCAGACATCTCAACAGCATGCCACCCCTTCCGAGTATGGGCGGGTAAACTTCAGGCGCAGGGCTTTTATGAGCCCAATGAGATTTCCCAAAATGCCCAAACATCCCACATACAAACTCACAGACTCCTGATAATGCCAATTCCCTGCTTGCCATCTATTTTCACTTCCAGAGGTTTTTCCAATCGAATATGCATAAAATACTGTCCCCGGCTGATAACCTTTTGCTGATACACCCAGGAGAGATCGAGAAAATCTGTTTCCGAACCCCAGGGAATAGTGAAATATCCAACGTTCATGGAAATGAGATTGTGGAAGAAATGGGTTCCCTGGGATGCATCAACGTTAAAATCTTTCAATCCATATTCGATGATAGCCTTGGCATTGCAAATCTGTCCCCAGCGCACAGGAATGCCCAGAAAACGGTCTCGTGAACCCCAGCGTCCGGGTCCGATGAGAATGTATTTTTTCCCTTCCTGCACCATGGCATCGTTGCATGCCGAGACTTCTTCCTGCATAGCCACAGTCTGCGTGTTATCAAAGGCTTCCTGATCAAAGACGATAATGTCGTGGATATGAGAAAACCGCCCATTTCCCATGGCTTTTTTGGTAAACAGCAAAAGCTGCTCTTTTTTCAATGATTCCAATTGAATCGATGTGTGGACAAATTGAATGTTCAAGGGGCGGATTTGCAAAAGATAAAACTCGTGTTCGCCGCCAGCTTGGGTACTGTCGGCCAGATTCATAGCAAATTCCAGTTCCACCGGTACCCCCAGAGATTTTTCCCCCATCTGTAACAGAGTGTTTATAATGCGGGCCAGAGGTGCATATTCGTGCTTGAGAATGTTGGCAAAATTGATAAGCAACGGCCCCTTTTCGGCGAGTCCGGGAACGATGCGATTGTTTTCATAATCCCAGATGCTGGCGGTATGCTTGAGGCTGCCATTTCCACGTATATTGCGCAACTGCAGCTGCACAAGCCCCTCATTCTGACGTAGAGCTGCATCCTTGAAAGATATGGCATAGAGAGCCTTTTGTGATTGGGACATCAGCTTGTCCTGAGAGAGCATCTCAGCCTTGGGATAGAGGGGCGAAAATACGTAGGTGCGTCCGCCATCCACCACGGTTTTACCCAGTCCCACAGCCAGGGATGCAACTCCTTCATAGTTTTTGAGGTTGCCGGTAGGGTAGAAGTTGTAGGATTGCGCCACGCCACTGAGATGGGGATAGTAAAAATCGCCAAAAGTCTGGCCCACTACTTCCTGGATGACCACCGCCATCTTTTCATCCTCAATTTTGAAATTCGCACTGCGAATATACTCCCGTGCTGCCTCCATAAATATCGAAGCGTACACCAGCTTTATCCGCTCTGCCAGCTGATTGTACCGTTCTTCAAAATCCGAAGAATTATTGGGCAACATGTAGGTGGAATATACTCCTGCAAAGGGTTGTAACTGAGAATCCTCCAACAGGCTTGATGACCGTACGGCCAGAGGTTTATGGATTTTACTGAGCAGGATGCGCAGTTTGATATCCACCTGATTAGAAAGTTTACCATCTAAAAAGAGCTGCTCAATTGTATCATCACTGGCGGTGATGCGCTGGAAAATAGAGGAGACATCAGAGTTATCATGCCACTGGGACACCACCTTTTTCCGCTGAAATGGCAAAGCGATGATCTTCTCAATAAGGTGATTTTTCTCCAGAAATCGGTCAAATTCATTGGTGCCGATGATAAACGTTTTCGGCACGGCAATGCGGGTACGTGGGAAAAAGGATCTGAAATTGTAACTGGCCAACATATCATTGAGAAACGCCAAGCCCCGGCCTTTTCCGCCTAAGGATCCATCCGCCAGTTTTACCACCTGATAGGGAGCATTGAGCGTGGATGCACGAAAATCAACAATCTTTCCACGATGCTTTTTTTCCTGAACTTCACGAAATACGTAATGTAAATAGCGTCGAAGCATGGCAGGGTTTTTAAATTGGCTCATGGAAACAGCCCGCACTTTTTCTGCCAGCCGCACCTCACCATGGGCCATCAGCCAGGCAGAGAAATGGTTGCGGGTGCCATGATACATTATCGATTCGTCAGGAATTGTTTGGAGCAGCGTATCAAATTCCTGCAAATTTCTGGCCCTGGCAATCTCTTCTCCTTCTGCATTACGCAGGATCAGATCGCCAAATCCCAGTTGATTGATGATGAACTTACGTATATCTGCCAAAAGTCTGTCAGAATTTTTGTACAGAAAGGATGCACCTAATTCGACGGCTTTGGAGTAGTTATCTGCATCACTGGATTGCAGAAGAAGAGGCAAGCCTACGGTTATTTTGTTAACTTCCTCCATCAATTTCAGACCGGCACCTTCATCAACTTCGCCATCTTTGGGGTAGGCGATATCCGATATCACGCACAGCAGATTATCCGTCTGATTCTTTATCACCTTCATCGCTTCTTCGTAGCTATGCACCATCAGCACTTTGGGCCGCAGTCGCATCCTGATTTTCTTTGCAAAGAGGTTCAGCTCATCGGAAATCAGTCGCTGAGTTTGCATCATGATCTCGGTATAAAGTAGCGGTAAATAGCGAGAATAGAAGTGGATAGAATCTTCCACAAGCAATATCGTCTTCACCATTCCACACTGGATGTCGTAATCCAAATTGCGCTTGTCTTCGATATATTTTATCATGGCCAGCAATAGCGCATGGTCGCCATTCCACAAAAAGACATCTTCTATGGCACCCCGGGAATTGGCTTTTTCCATTATCGCCAAGTCAGATTCTACATTGAGCAACAGCAAAACAGGTAAATCCGGTTGCATCTTACGGATCTTTTCCGCCAACTCAAAGGGAGAATTGTTACCCGTCCGCATCATGGTTATCACCAGATCAAAGTGCCGAATCTCGATCATCTCCAGCGCTTCCTGGGCCGAATCAATACTGACGATACGGGGAATTGAATCCAGTTGCAAACGCTCAAATATCCCAAAAAACTTTTCGCTGAAAACCCCATCTTCTTCCAAAATATAGGCATCATAGGGAGATGCAATGAGCAATATTTCGTGAACCCGATAGGGCATCAGGTTCCGCAGATTCAGTTCTTGTCGCGGTATCTCCGGCGTAAGTTTGTTGTTTTTATTCGATTCCATACAAGCACCTCCAACTATACGACACATTCAACAAATTAACCTTCCGCTGTAAACAAATTTCACGCATTCCCCGGAAAAGTTCGATTGTTGTTGCAGTAACTCTCTAAAAAGTATGGGTTTAAGGCTGAAGATAACATAAAAAGCGTATTGAAAAGAAATGCCCTTTTTTTATGGTATTATAGAAAACCCAAAAATGAGGGTAGAGACTCCGGTCTGTACCCTTCCTTTTATATCTATGTCCATAATGAGTTAGGTGCTTTTCACTGAGTTTGCATCCTGATAGTAAGAAATACCGTGATGTTTGCCGCGGCGAAACGTAGTGAATACGGGTTCGCTGCAAAAAGTTTCCCCTTTGCATCTTTCTCCGTCGCGCCGTCCTGTCACAACGTAATGGAATGAAGGCGGAGCGCACTTGGCGGTGAAAATAAGAGGAAACAGACAGGCTGCATCTTTTTTATTTGACATATCAACTGCATAAAGCCAAATCTTGCACCAAAGGAGAAACAGTATGAGCACTTTGAAGCGACAATTGGGATTGATCGATGTCTTCAGCATCGCAGCGGGTTCTATGATCAGTTCGGGACTCTTCATTCTTCCGGGGTTGGCCTACTACAAATCCGGGCCGGCAGTGATTCTGGCATATCTCGTAGCGGGGATCCTGATACTTCCATCCATGCTGAGCAAAGCCGAGCTCTCTACTGCCATGCCAAAATCCGGTGGTACCTATTTCTTTATAAACCGCAGTATGGGTGCCGGTTTTGGTACTATCGCCGGGATCAGTGCGTGGCTGTCTCTAGCCCTGAAAAGCGCTTTTGCTCTGGTGGGAATCGGTGCTTTTGCCTCTCTTCTGTTTCCCGGTATCTCCCTTATCTCCATCAAATTCATCGCGGTAGCCTTTTGTATTTTCTTCACTATTATCAATCTCCGCAGCACTAAGCATGCAGGACGGATGCAGGTGATCATGGTGATGGTACTCATTGGCCTGCTGTTCTTTTATGTGGTTCGGGGCATACCGCAGGTGAGCAACCGGCACTTTGAAGTCTTTATGATCGGTGATATCTCTAATCTCTTTATGACAGCCGGCTTGATCTTTATTTCATACGGTGGCCTTACAAAAGTTGCCAGTGTGGCGGAAGAGGTGAAAAATCCCAGCCGCAACATACCTCTGGGTATGATGCTTGCTTTTTTCATAGTTACAGTAGCCTACGTATTGGTAGTATTTGTAACGGTGGGCGTTCTGGGTGATGCCTTGCTCCGGCCTGCTCCACAAAATTTTACCCTCACGCCCATCAGTGACGGCGCTGCGGTTTTTGCTGGTAAGCCAGGGATGATCCTGCTCTCAATCGCTGCCCTGCTTGCTTTTTTTTCTACGGCAAATGCCGGGATTATGGCGGCATCACGCAACCCCATGGCTATGGCAAAAGATCATCTGTTGCCATCTCTCTTCGGCAAAGTGAGTGCGTCTCACAACACGCCGGTGACCGCCATCCTCTTCACCAGCGCCTTCATGATCGTCATGATCTTCCTGCCATTGGAGATGCTGGTAAAAACCGCCTCAACTATGATGCTGCTACTCTTTATCTTTGAGAATATTTCGGTGATTATTATGCGGGAAAGCGGCATACAAAACTATCGGCCTAAGTTCAAATCACCCCTCTATCCATACATACAAATCTTCGCCGTGATTGCCTACATCTTCATCATTATTGAGATGGGCTCGGCTACACTGATGCTCACCGGCATCTTTGTGGCTGGTGGTCTTTTGTGGTATGCTCTTTATGGACGCATCCGCTACAATCGGGAAAGTGCGCTGGTTCAGCTGGTAAACAGAGTGAAGGCACGGGATCTGGTATCTTCGGCACTGGACAGCGAATTGCGTGAGATCATCCGTGAGCGGGATGACATCCAGAAAGATCGGTTTGATCATCTTATTGAAAATGCCGAAATTCTGGATATTCCCCATGCAATTTCCAAAGATGAGTTCTTTCAATTGGCAGGTGCCCGGATGTGCTCTTCCCTTACTATTTCCTGCGATACCATTATAGAGAAGATGATTCAACGGGAAGATGAGAGCTCCACTGTTATCGCAGATAATCTTGCTATTCCGCACATTATCCTGGATGGAGAGAAGAAATTCAGCATCCTGCTGGTACGATGCAAAGAGGGTATTCACTTTTCCGATGATACTCCCAAAGTACAGATCGTCTTTGTAATCGCCGGTTCTCGGGATGAACGCACCTTCCATCTTCGTGCATTGGCAGCCATAGCGCAGATAGTACAGAATCCAAACTTCGAGAAGAAGTGGCTCCGGGCAAAGAACCTCGAATCACTGCGAGACATCGTGTTGCTGGGTGAACGGAAGCGACACAACTAATTTTTCGGTTTACAGTGCATGGCACCCGGGAAAATCTGGCATCATGAGGTAAATAATGAAAGTTTATATAGAAACCTATGGCTGCCAGATGAATGTGGCCGACAGCGAGCTGGTGATGTCGATCTTGGGAAAGGAGCAACACACTGCTGCCGCATCCATCGACGAAGCCGACGTGATAATCTTCAATACCTGCTCGGTGCGTCAGCACGCTGAAGACAGAGTATTGGGACGCATCTCTGCCGAAATGACCAGAAAGCGCCAGAAACCCCACATGAAAATAGGTGTGATCGGTTGCATGGCTCAGCGTCTGGGAGATAAACTGCACCAGATGAACAAGGGCATAGACTTTGTGGTTGGGGTAGATCAGTATCAGCAATTGCCTGCCATCATCTATGGATTGGAGCAGAAAGAGGATTTTGTTACCGCAACGGCGGTTAATCACAACGAAACCTACAACAATCTGTATCCGGTACACACCGGTGATTTCAACGCCTTTGTTACTATCATGCGAGGATGCAATAACTTCTGTTCCTACTGCATCGTGCCCTACACCCGGGGCCGTGAGCGCAGTCGTCCAGTAGAAGAGATTTTGCAGGAAGTGCGGGAAGTGGGGGAGAAGGGCTTCCGTGATGTTACCCTTCTGGGCCAAAATGTGAACTCATATCACTACAGGGATGTGGACTTTCCCGAACTCCTGCGCAGAGTTAATGAGATTTCTTCCATACGACGCATCCGTTTTGTCACCTCGCATCCCAAAGATCTCTCTGATAACCTCATCAGCACCATGGCATCCTGTGAAAAAGTATGTGAACATGCCCACATCGCCATGCAGAGTGGCGACAATGCCATCCTGAAACGGATGAACCGGGGATACACTTTCGAGCATTTTTTGGATATCGCCGCCAAACTACGGAAAGCAATGCCGGGATTTGCTCTCACCACCGACATCATTGCCGGATTCCCCGGAGAAACCGAAGAACAGTTCATGGCCACCTACCACGCCATGGAAGCTATCGAATTTGATTACGCTTTTACCTTTAAGTATTCCCCCCGCACCGGCACCAAAGCCGCAGCCTTTACCGATCAGGTTCCCGAAGCAGTGCGGCTGGAACGGCTGCAACGGCTTATCGAATTGCAACAGGACATCACCCTGCGAAAGTATCAAGAGCAGACAGGCACAATAAAAGAGATTTATGTGGAAAAGGTGTCAAAAAAATCTGACAAGGAAGTGGCAGGGAAGAGTCGTGACTTCAAGATAACCGTATTTCCCGGCACGTCAGACCTCATCGGTAAATTTGTAAAAGTAAGGATCGTTGATGCGGTGGGGTGGACCCTCAAGGGTGAAATGATAGAGGTGGTGGATGGGTAGTCTGGCTACTCACTTACAAAGCTGGATGCATCACGACACTGCCCTGATTACCAGTGCGAACCCGCTTTTTGTATTGGCGGTGATTTTGGGCATTGGCTATCTGTTCAGCAGAATTGCCTCACGCCTGAAGCTTCCCACCATCACCGGGCAGATTTTGGGGGGTGTCATCATTGGACATTATGTTCTCAATATTTTCGTGGATACCGCCTATCAGAGCTTTGCACCTATTACCAACTTCGCCCTTGGATTTATTGGCCTTACCATTGGGAGCCACCTGGACTTCCGCAAACTGCACAACGCAGGCAAACGCATCATCCTCATTACCCTGTGTGATGTGATCATTACGCCGGTTCTGGTCTATTTCTCCCTACGATATATAGCCGGTCTCCCCGCAGTGCATAGCATGCTTATTGCCGCCATCGCCATTACCACTGCACCGGGTTCTACCATTCACATCGTCAAGGAGAAGCGGGCCAAAGGCATCCTGACCAAAACTCTCCTGGCCGTTGTGGCCCTGAATAATGTGCTTACCATACTGATTTTCTACACGCTGTATTACTTTTTGCACAACAAATCTGTTTCTGCAGACATCAATATTCTAAGCATCATGGGTAACTCCTTTCTCCTTTTGTTGGAGTCAGTTATTATCGGAAGTGGGGTAGGGTATGGCGTGATTCACTTCACCGAAAAGCGCAAAACGCGAGTTTCCTTTCTGGTGATGGTGATCATGGCTGTGGTTCTCACTGTTGGAGCATCGGAAACGTTGCACCTGTCCGGCATCCTCTCCAGTCTCATTCTGGGGATGATCATTACCAATTTTTCCAGATTTCGCAGCGTTCTCTTCGGTGCCTTCAAAGAGATTGAAATCGAGGTGTTTACTTTGTTCTTTGTGTTAGCCGGGACGCATCTTGATTTTCATGCGATGAAGCTGGGCGGCTTTGCCGGTGTAGTGCTGATTCTCAGCCGCTTTGCAGGCAAAGTTTCCGGCCCGACTCTGGGAGCCTGTCTGGCCGGGGCAACGTCAAACATCAAGAAAAGTATCGGACTGGCCATGCATCCCATTGCGGGAGTGGCCATCGGTCTGGTATTATTGATAGAAAACAACGTACTTCTGGCACCCTATTCTGATCAGATTACGGCGGTTGTTCTTACCGCTGTGGTAGTGTATGAGCTTATAGGGCCACTACTTACGGGAAAAGCTATTGCCCTGGCCGGGGAAGAGGGGAAGAACCGTCTGCGGCTTATGGACTTTATCCAGGAAGAATTTATCACCGTCGATCTGGATGCATCCGATAAATGGCAGACCCTGGACTATCTTGCTGAGTTTCTTGTTCGTACCCACCAGGCGCATCACATTGATATAAATGAACTTAAGGCATCTCTGGTGCAGCGTGAAATCGAAATCTCCACCGGCATCGGAAATAATTTGGCAATACCTCATGCCATTATTCATGATGGCCCGCAAATTATCGGTGTCATTGGCATTAGCCGTAAAGGCGTGGAATTTGACAGCCTGGATAGTCAGCCGGTGCATATCATCTTCATGATAGCCACACCCAAAGAAAATTTCGATCGGCAGCACCTGCAAGTGCTGGCAAACATAGCCAAACTCTTTGGCAAGCACAAGGATATCAAGTCACAACTGATTAATGCGCGATCTGCGGCGGAAGTATATGAGATATTACAGAGCAAAGAAGTTGATGAACTCAATCCATTCTTTGAAGACTAAGCGTCAAATCTATCCGCTGATTGGTTTAAATTGCTCAGGTGAGTCGGTGCATTGGTGGTTCGATGTTTGAGCCGCAGGGTGCGCATTTCGCCGTTGGTGTTTTTTAACCTGAGCCCACGAACGTAAATTTACTAAAATAGGGAAAAAATCGATGAACAACAGACAAAGAGAGGTGGATTCCGGTTATACTCTATCCTATGATAATGTACATTATGTAAACTATGAAGTGAAACACAACAATCTGGTACGAAACAAATTAGAAAAATAATGGAGTGCAGGTGTTATGAAAAGTATGACAGGTTACGGTAAAGCGAATCATGTAGATGAGAACTTTGAAATGGAAGTGGAAGTAAAGTCGGTTAACAGCAGGTTTTTCGACTTTAAGATACGGAGTCCACGTGAACTTTCCTTCATGGAATTTCGGATCAAAGATATTTGCTCTCAGAGCATCAAACGAGGGAAAGTCGAGGTTTATGTTAACTTTAAGGATAAACGCGTCCCGGAGATCGTTTTGGACGAATCGCGGTTTTCGGCTTTTGTAGAGGTATATCATCGGGCTCAATCTCTTATGGGAGGCAATCGGGAGTTGCCCTTTGCGAAGATCATCAGTGAGCCGGGAGTTATCTTGATGAGCAACACAGACTTAGAAACATCCGGTGCCATAGAGACTCTGGAGAAAGTGGTGGCGGAAGCGGTACAGAAGCATCAACAGATGGCACTCAATGAGGGAGACTCCATGAAAACCTATCTCACCGATGCAATGGAGAGAATCGCCTCTGCCCTGTCTGAGATCGAATCGGCTATCCCATCCCACAAAGAAGCGCTCTTTGAAAAGGTGAAAAACAGTATTGAAGCATTGCTGCCAGAGGCCCTCGGCAAAGAAGATCACAAACGACTGATGATGGAGGCCGCAATTTATATAGACAAATCTGATGTCACCGAGGAAATTGTGCGTTTGAAGAATCATGTGCAAAAGTTTCTGGACCGTGTAGGCAAAAGTGATAAAGAGATGGGCAAAAGCCTTAATTTCATTTTGCAGGAGATGCATCGGGAGATCAACACAACCGGTTCAAAATTTGGCGATACCGGCGTGTTTCCCAGCATCATGATGATACGAGAGGAGATAGAAAAATGCAGGGAGTTAGTACAAAATGCCGAGTAAATATCCGTTGAGATGGGTGTCACACCCAATGCGTGAATACCCCATTACCACCGGGATATTGCTTCTTTTTCTCGGTTTGATCGCCGCCTTTTTGTGGGATGTCACCAGCACCCCGGTGGATCAGTCTATCACCGTTTTTACCTGGGTCGGCATGAACGTAGCCGGATGGGATATGCCCTTTTTTTACTACCTGGGCATCATCTTTCTCTTCTTCAGCCTCATCACCTATTTCATTCCCACCTATTACCAATGCGATGAAGACCTTATCACCATCCGCTACTGGTTTTTCAAAGTAACCCATCGCTACGATGAGTATGGCTGCTTTTATCTGGATGCAAAGGGCGTAATGCTGAGCACCTTTAAGCGGCCTCGTCGTCTCGATCCCTTCAGGGGTTTGTCCCTCCGCTTTTCCCGTAGCAGAAAGGAAAAGCAACCGCTTTTGGACATCCTGCAAGAACGCATAGGAAACCGAGTTTAATGTTTGATAAAACACTGGCATATCACATTGAGAAATTACTTCTGGATTATGAAGGTAATTATTTCAAAACCAAGGATATAGCCAAGGCTCTGAAGATTAAGAAACACAAATACAAAGACCTGATGGATACCCTCTACGGCATGTCCAAACAACGGCGGATACGGCGAAAAGACAGAACCTTTGGAATAGAAAATCTTCAGAAGCCTGAGCTTATCGTGGAAGGCATATTCGATGCTCGATCTCTGGTGAAAAATCGTTCCTTTGCCTTTGTCTCATCCCCAGAGGGAGACCTCTATATTTCTGCCGAAGACATCCAGACGGCCTACCATGGCGACAGGGTAAAAGTAAGTGTGCACAGTGGCAGTGGCGGCCGCAAATATGGACGGGTAATCTCGGTGGTTAAACGGGCCAAAACCACCTTTGCAGGCACTTTTCAACGATACCGGAATAGTATGTATCTGGTGCCGGATAATGGGAAAATCCACACACATTTGATGGTGCGGGATGCCAATGGTGCTCGGTCTGGCCAGAAAGTTGTGATGAACATTATAAATTGGGGCTCTCGGGAATTACAAAAACTTCCCATTGGCGATATTACGCAAGTGTTGGGAGAATCGGGTAATCCCGAAGTGGAAATCCTGGCAGTTATCATGGAATACGGCTTGCCTCTGGAATTTCCCGAAGAAGTAATTGATGCCGCTCAAGCTATCGATGGCTCCATCAAGGATGAAGATATTGCATCCCGAACAGACTTGCGAGATCTACTGACAATCACCATAGATCCCCTCTCAGCCCGGGATTATGACGATGCCATCTCGCTGGTACAGTCCGGCGATGAAATGGTACTTTACGTGCACATTGCCGATGTGGCCCACTATGTTGTCCCCGGTTCACCACTGTACAAAGAAGCCTGTGAGCGCGGCAACAGCTACTATTTTCCACGGCGCGTCATTCCCATGCTTCCCACCAGACTTTCAAACCAGATTTGCAGTCTGCGCCCCGATGAAGATAAGCTCGCTCTCACGGTGGAAACCCATTTTTCAGCCTCTGGATCCATGAGCAGACAAACCGTGTATGAGAGCGTGATCCGCTCTGACGCCAGGCTGGTGTATGAGCAGGTGGATGCGCTGTTTGACGGTGATAAAACCGATATCTCTGAACCGATAGCAGCAATGCTAACCAGTCTGCACCAGCTCTCGAAGGTGCTGGCAAAAATCCGGCAGGAAGCTGGTTATCTTACCTTCTCTCTCCCGGAAAGCGAATACGAATTTGATGACGACGGACATCTGATAAACATCCATCGTTCACGGGAGACAGATTCTCATCGGCTTATCGAGAACTGTATGCTGGTGGCCAATCAATATATTTGCCAACGATTGTCCAAGGGTGAAACCCTCTATCGCATTCACGAAGATCCCAATGAAGATCGCATCAATGTAATCCTGGACATTTTGAGGAAATACAATGTTGATGTGTATTTACAAGAAAATCTTAACAAAACACTTCAACATGTTCTGGAAGAATTAAAGACCGAATCTTTTCATCGGGTATTTGACAGACAGATATTACGGAGCCTCAAGCGAGCCCGTTATTCCATAGAAAACAAAGGTCATTTTGGTTTGGCGATGACGTATTATACCCATTTCACCTCACCAATCCGGCGCCTGTGTGACTTGGTTGTGCACTTGCAGATCAAGGATCAGATCCATCATCGCCCACCACGGTTCACCCGTCAGGAACTCTTTGACTTGGCTGGCAAAGCAACCGAGCGGGAGATGATCGCTGATGAAAGCGAACGGGAAGTGGATTGGAAAAACAAACGCATCTTCATGAAGAAGAAACTGGGAGATGAATTCAGCGGCATTATACTCGCTGTTCAAAAAAACCGCATCGTTGTTGAACTGGATGATTATCCTGTTTCTGGCGTGATAGAGATGGCTACGGTAAAAAAAGAGCGATTTGACTTTATTGAGCAATACAGCCGTATGGTTGGACGGAAAACCGGGAAGATATTGGGACTTACGGACAAAGTGACCGTGATGGTCAGCAAAGTAACGGATGATATCTATTTTCAATTAATCTTATGATAATTTACTACGTACTAACGACCATAATCTTTGTTGTTACGCTACCAATCTTAATGTTATACATTAAGTTTACAAACCAGGCTCAACGTCTGACGTGGGGATATAAAAAGTACTATCAATGCCTGTGGATTCACGCTGCATCCATGGGAGAAGTAAACGGAATTCGGCAGCTCATTGCCAGACTCCGCCGGGCTTACCCAAATCGGGAGATCGTGATAACCACCATGACCAAAACCGGCCGAAAAGTTGCACGGGAACTTGCCGACGCAGCCTATCTTGCACCCCTCGACCTCTTCCCCATTCTTCTGCGAGGATTTCGTTTTCTTCAGCCTGCTGCTATCATCATTGCAGAAACCGAGATATGGCCGGGAATGATCACCATGGCTCACAAAAAAGGTATTCCGCTGGTATTTATCAATGCCCGGATATCAGATTCGTCATTGGGCAGTTATCAAAAGTTAAAACCTTTGTTAGCCCCGGTTTTTCGCCATGTTCACACCGTGATTGCCCAATCTGAAAAAGATCAACAACGGTTTATAAGCCTCGGCTTCAGAGATGTACGCCATACCGGAAACCTGAAATTCTCCGTCACTCAACCGCTATATCGAAAAGAGGATATGCGAAAGGAAATGGGCTTTGCCCAAGATGATCTTGTCGTGGTTTGGGGCAGTAGTCGTCCCGGTGAAGAACAGCTGGCTTTAACCACATTTGACGCATTAAAACAGAGACATCCCCGCCTGCACCTGATACTTGTCCCGCGGCATCTGAAGCGGCTTCCGGAGATCCGGACAATACTGAATGGGCATGACGTGACCTATTATAGTTCCTACAAGCCCGGCGCCCCCATTGTGGTGGTAGATGCCATGGGGGTGTTGCAAAAGCTCTACGCCCTGTGTGATATTGCCGTTGTGGGTGGCAGCTTTTTCGATTTTGGTGGACACAATCCTCTGGAACCCGCCTTCTATCGCTGTCCGATAATTATGGGTCCCTACCACAGTTCCTGTCGGGATTCGGTAGAAAAATTAAAACAAGGTAATGGAATTATAATTGCAAACACAGATACGTTGCAGGATGAGATGCAAAAATTGCTGGTGGACAGCCTGTTGAGAAACCGCATTGGAAACAATGCAAAAAACGTGCTCGAAGCCCATGCATCCAGCGTGGATGATACCACCAAAATCCTGCAAAATATCATTGCGGAGTCATTATGAGACGGTTGTTACTGTTTGCGATTATTGTGGTTACACTCTTTGTCGGATGTTCCAAAGACACCACTTCAACAGGGCGGTTAGATGCACCAACAGGCCTGGTAGCCGAAAAATACGGGCTTTTTCACATTCGGATAAGATGGAACGATAACTCCACCGGCGAGGAGTCTTTTTTCATCGATCGCAAAAAAGGTGAAAGCGATTGGGATGTAGATTTTGCAGAAGTTGCCAAAAACACAGAAGAATATGTAAACAACATAAACACATCAGCTGCCACAGACACGTTGTATTCGTACCGTGTGAGGGCTTTTGACAGCGGAGATTATTCAGACTACAGTATTTCTGCAGCCTACATTGATGCATCAGTAGCCCCCGATTCCCTTACCTTTGTGCAAATAGGACAGGATAGCGTGGGCCTGAGCTGGAACGATAACACCATCGGAGAAGAGGGCTTTGCGCTGGAGCGCCGCAGCGAAGGAGAAGATTGGACGTCCGTAGCTTTACTGGATGCAAACGTCACCAGTTTTGTGGATGCTGTTCCCGCACTTTACGATACACTGCTTTATCGGGTGAGTGCTTTTGTGGGAGATTCACATTCTGAATATCTGGAAAATAACTACAACCCAATCCTCCCTGTTCCCAGTAATTTAACGATAACATGTTCAAGTATAACATCAGTGCAATTGACGTGGGATGACAACGCCACTCTGGAAGATGGATACCGGATTTATAAATCGGAAGATCTCATTTCCTGGGATGAATCCACCCTTCCACAAAACAGCACGCAATGGGTGGATTCTTCGGTTACCCCCGGAGTGATGACCTATTATAAGGTGCTTTCATTCCTGGGCCAAAATACCTCTCCCGCAGTTTCCGACAGCGTAAACACCATACCGGAGCCATCCAATCTGGTAGCTACGGCCAATAATGATAACCTTGAAATATCTCTTACTTGGGATGATTTTTCCCTTTTTGAAGATACATTCCGGATTGAACGGCGCACATTAACGGGGGATTTTGCTCCACTGGCCACCATCCCGGCAAACAGTACGCACTATATCGATACGCAGATAGAAAATCTGGTAACCTATTATTACCGAATAACTACCAATGCTCAGGGCTACTCATCTCCCCCTTCAGCAGTTGTATCGGCTACCTGCACCGCTGGTCAAACGACAATGCTGCTGGTTCCGTCACAATTTGCTTCCATCCAGGATGCCATAGATGCAGCCCGGGATGGCGATCGGGTTCTGGTATTACCTGGCCACTATCGAGAAAAAATCGACTTCGAGGGGAAATCTATCTCCGTCGTTTCCATGTACTCCCTTACTCATGACCACAGTGCCATCGTCGAAACCATTATCGACGGAGAATCCGACGGCTCTGTCGTGCGCTTTGCCAATGCAGAAGACTCCCTTACCGTCATCCAGGGGTTTACCGTTCAAAACGGCTTTGATAGCAGCGGTATCTTTTGTAGTTCCAGTCGTCCCATGATCAAAAACATGATAATCAAAAACTCCCATGCCACGTCAAACGGTGGCGGATTGCGGGTTCGTAATCTTTCCCACTTGGTGGTGGATAGTGTGGAATTTGTGGGAAATTGTGCAGTCAATGGCGGCGGAATGTCTGTTGAAGGGGAAAGTGTCGTACTCATCAAAAATTGTACTTTTACCCAAAACACTGCCGAGCAGGGTGGGGGACTGGAAATTATAAAATCCTTCGCAACCTTGGAAAACAATGAATTCTTTGCCAATGAAGCAGAGCATGGCGGCGGGATGCATTCCAAAACCGAAGCGGAAATCACCATGATCCACTGCCGCTTTTTTGAAAATCTCAATGATGGGTTTGATGGACGTGGCGGGGCTTTATACACCTCAGGAAGCACATATCACATAGAAAATACCATCTTTGCAGATAATGCCTCTTACGGGCCAAACGCCATTGGCGGTGCCATCTACACGGTGAGCAATTCAAACATTGATCTTTTGAATGTGGTGATCACTGACAACATCGCAAACATTGGCGGCGCCGTGTACATCACCGAGCTTTCCGATATCACCATCCGCAACTGCATCATCTGGGAAAACCTGCCCTATGATATCGATATCAACGGACGTGCAGTCTTTATGCATTACACCGATGTTACCGAGGATTTTCCCGGAAACAACAACATCAATGAAGAACCCAACTTTACGGATCCGGAAAATCACGATTATCATCTGCAACAAGATTCACCCTGCATCGATGCCGGAGATCCGGATGGTTTGTATAATGATCCCGATGGATCGGTAAATGACATGGGGGCTTACGGCGGACCAAACGGACAATGGTAAATCTGGTTGTAATGCAATAACATAGAACTGTTTTTTTAAGCGGTTAATGCCACCGTTTTCCAGGAAAACAAGAAAACGGTGGACATTTTTTTAGCCAGAAGCACCTATCTCCCCAAAAAAGGGAGAGGAGAAATCACATGAAATCTGTCGCTGTTGCCATCCTGCTGATGCTTGCCATTTCCCTCTTCCCCATCACCTATACCCCACTGCAATTCCAAAAGTTCCACGGCCACGTCGAATCCTCCATCGGTTTTCATGTCTGGTCAGACCATTTTGTGGTGCGCAATCTCCAACTGCGAGGCCTTCTTTACACCCCCTGGTTTTTGCGTATAAATGCCGTATTTCGTTCCAGCGATAGAGAATACCTCATCATAAAAGAACACCATCATAACTATTACAACACTCGCTTTCGTCCCTATATCGACGAACTCTATGCAGAGACCATCCACAATTTCAGTCAGTCTGGATGGAATCTCGATCTGGCCGCAAAAGTAGGCAGAACCCGGTTTCTGCGGTTTCCATACTACTTTCAAACTGCGCGGTTTGACCGCATCCCCGGTGTGGCAGACCTGCGTGGTGGCGACGATACCGATTATTCCGGCATCATCCCCACAGCAAATTTGTCGGCTCCCTTTGGCCTGGGATATCATGTGGCTGCGATACAATGGCTGTGGAATGATGTGAAAGGTCTTGGCATCCTGGAAAACTATCTCTACTATGCCCCGGATGTCCGTCCTGGTATTCTGGAACTGCGCTTTGGCCAGCTGGCTCAGCGCACAGATCCTCCGGGGAGTACGGTGCAGGGTGCATCCATGTTGCTGGGAGCGTCGAGGAGCGGATTTTCGGTGGGGTTTTTTGTTGAACGCACGGTAGATGACACTTTCACCGGTTTGCTGGTGAATTTTGCCCAAACAAAAATCACCAATGCTCTTGGCAGAGTGCGGCTCGATTATACCCGCTCATATCAGGGGCTTGTGTTTCAGATTCCCTTTGCTAAATACAACATTGGCTATGCTTCCACCCCACCGGCAGACGCCCAACTGGTTGGCACCGTTGAGGTCGATCGGGCTATCACATTCTGGCGGGCTGGACTAATGCGTAACTTTTACGAGCACATTGCATCCCGCACTGGCTCTACCGATGGCGACATCATCGTGATGAAGGAAAAACCCTGGTATCTTGGATTTGAGGGATTGATAAGCACATATAAAATAACGAGTTATTCAATTGATGAAATGAAAAGGTGGAATAATTCCACCACTCGGCCGGGGCAATACAGCCAACAGGCCACCTATTATATTTATCGCAGGAGGCGCTGATGCAAGAAGCAAAATATTTTACCAGACAAACGGGAAACCGTGTGATTTGCACGCTGTGTCCCCACGGATGTCTTTTAGCAGATGGTGAAGAAGGATTGTGCCGTGGCCGCGTAAATCGGCGCGGAACCCTCTACGCCACAAACTATGGCCAGACTATCTCCGTAAATCTCGATCCCATCGAGAAAAAACCGCTGTATCACTTTTTACCGGGAAACCAGATTTTGTCTATCGCATCAAATTCCTGCAATTTTCGCTGCGATTTTTGCCAGAATTTCTCCATCAGCCAGCAACCCCAGCCAACCTTCGCCATCACACCGGAGATGTTGCTGGAACTGTGTACCAAGCACCATTGTTCTATGGTCGCCTTTACCTACACCGAGCCCCTCACGTGGTACGAGTTTGTGCTGGATGCAGCCGGGTTTTTGCAAAAGCATCACATCAAAACCGTGCTGGTGACCAATGGCTTTATCAATCCGGAACCATTGGCGGAATTGTTGCCAGTAATTGATGCCATGAATGTCGATCTTAAGGCGATGTACGACGGATTTTACAAAAAAATCTGTGGAGGCGCATTGAAACCGGTTTTGGCCACCATCCGTTACGCTGCAAAACACTGTCATCTGGAGCTTACAAATCTACTGATTCCCGGCGAAAATGACAGCGATTCCCAGATCGAGTCCCTCATTGATTTTGTCGCTTCGGTAGATCGCCGCATCCCTCTCCACTTTTCCAAGTACTTTCCTCACTACCTCCGCAGCACGCAGCCTACCGACGAAAAAACCCTGTATCACGCTCTTGAGATGGCCAGGGCCGAGCTGGATTTCGTCTATTTGGGAAACATCATTCACAGTCATACTACCCGGTGTCCTCAATGTGGCGAATTGCTTATCACCCGTGGAACCAAAACCACAATCAACCTCCAGGATGGATCGTGCCCGTCCTGCCACTATCCGGTGTATGGCGTATGGAAATAAATTTCAGGCATTATAGACGGATGTTCACCCGCGGGGATGTTTTTTTGCTGGTGATTTTGCTCCTGATTGCTGGCGGTATTTTCTTCGGGCAGCAGCGCAGAAATGTAAACCAACGCGTGGTGGTGTTTCGTGATGATTCCCAGCTGGGATCTTACCCTCTCTCTCAGGATGCTACCATACAAATTGATACCCATTGCACCTTCCAGATAGAAAACAGACGGGTGCGAATGCTGCACTCCGATTGCCCAAACCAGCTCTGTGTTAAGCAGGGATGGAGCACCGGTTTGCCCATCATCTGCGTGCCAAATCACATTATCATCCGCATCCAGAGTGGCGAAGAGCCACTGCTGATTACCCATTAATCTCTTTACGGATTCGTTGGAATCTTTGTTTTAGAAGAAGCTTTTCTTATCTTTTTTGGGCGATGAGAATGAGGTTATGGGATTCCGGAACTACCGGTCCTTTCTGAAAATCTCCATAAACTTCTTCCGGAGAAAAACCGCATGCATCCAGCAGAAGTTTCATATAATCCAATGAACATTCCCGCAGGGAAATGTTGTGTTCAAAGGTGCGTTTAGAGCCATCTGGCAACAATTCTTCATAACGGTCGTGCCAGTGTTTAATCAGGTTCAGCCGGTCGATATCGTAGCTGGTAAACATGGCGAGGGTGGATTTTGCTGGTGAAAAATAGCTGCGATACTGGAGCGTGAGAGGGAATGTGTCGGGACCTTCGCAGAGGCAGGGAGTGAGGTCTATTCCCAGGATGCCGTCAGGTTGAAGATGATCATGAACACTGCTCAGGCAGCGGATCTGGTCATCCTGGGTAAGAAGTTGCTGAAAAGATGAGTAGCTGATGAAGGCGAAGGGAAAGGTTGCATCCAGAGAAAAAGAGCGCATGTCTGCCTGCAGGGTGCTGATGGGAAGCTGCCCCGCTTTTGCCTGTAATGCATCCAGTAATGCGGAAGAATAATCGACAGCGGTAACGGGAAAGCCGGCTTTGGCCAAGGGGATGGTGATGCGGCCACTACCACAGCACAGTTCTAAAATCGGGCTGCCAAACCGGGCAGCTGCATCCAGCCAAAAGCCAATATCCTCTGCCTGTCTGGTACAGATTTTTTCAAATTCCCAGTCGTAATAGCGGGCAAAATCATTCCAATTCATTCATACTCCTGGGGCGAGATTAGAAAGCATTTCCAGAAGTCAAAGAAAATTTGTTTACAGTGGGAAGTGCCTGTATGAAATTGAATAAAAACAATAAACGTACGCCGGAGATACCGAGACAAGAGCTGAATCTGCAGAACTTGAGTCGCAAAGTGCAAAGTTATGGTGACTTGAGGGCTGCACAACTTTATGTTGTAACATTTCCTCTTTAAGTCAACAATATCAATCGGTTTTCAACGTCTCAATTATCTGCTTTACTCTATCTATATCAACCGGTTTATTTAGATACGCTACAGGATTTAATTTTTGGGCCCGCCTTTTGATCATATCTGTTGCATAACCGGTCATAAAAGCGACGGGGACTTTCTTTTGTAACAGTATTTGCTCGGCAGCTTCGATGCCATCCATCCCGCCTGGCAGATTGATGTCCATCAAAATGAGATCGGGGTTCTCCTTATTGGCGATCTCTATTGAAGCCTTACCATTGGAAACTGTCGGGAGTACCATTACGCCAATATCCTCAATATCAAGCTTCAAGCACATAGCAATCAATTGTTCGTCTTCCACGATGAGCACTTTCATTGGTTTTTCCATTTATACCCTCTTATAGTATTGTTCTTTTGCGATTACAATCCGGCATTTGAAGCCATCGCCGCTGGTGAACGTGACCTCACCGCCCAATTGATCCCTTGCCAGAGCTATAACCGTTTGCAATCCCAGATGACCGTCTTTTTCTACGTTAAAATCTTCTGGAAATCCCGTACCATTATCAGACACTTCAATGATCAGTCTTTTTTCGGCATCCTGCTTTAAAACCACATGGATTTCACCTTTCTCTTCTGCAGGAAAAGCATGCTTCACCGTATTGGTGAGCAGTTCGTTTAATACCAATCCAAGGGGAATTGCCGTATCGATCAAAACGGGTATGTCTTCGGGTGCGTCAAAATGGAATTGAATTTTGTCAGCTTCCGAGAGGAAACTCTGCCGGATCAGAACAATTAAATCGCTGAAATAGGATCTCAGATTCAGGGAAGACAAATCCTGTGATTCGTACAATTTTTGATGCACCAGAGCCATTGAACGAATTTTCAGCTCAATTTCCCTGAATGAAGTTTGTACCGTTTCATCCGATATGGTTCGGGCCCTCAACCGCAGCATGGCGGAAATCACCTGCATGTTGTTTTTGGTTCGGTGATAGAGTTCCCGCAGTAACAGTTCTTTTTCCTCAAGATCTTTTTGGATTTGTTCTTCCGCTTTTTTCCGTTCGGTAATATCAGTGAATATTGTTGCAAATTTTCCTTTCTCCGGAGAATATACCAAAATACGGAGATATTTTTTCATTGGCGGGAAATATTCTTCGAATGTCACACCTTTGCCGGTTTCTGCCACCTTTGCGTAAATATCAAGATATGGAGCTTCTTTTGTTCCGTAAAGTTCTGTTGCCAGTTTTCCCATGGCATTTTCGGGTTTTATATTGAGGTATTTTTCAGAAGCCGGATTCGCTTCAATTATTCGATAATCAATTGCTTTCCCTTTCTTGCTATAGATAATTTCATGGAGATAGACACCTTCTGTCATTTCTGAAAATAGCGAATGGAATTTTGCTTCGCTTTCCTGCAACGCTATTTCCGCCTGCCTGCGCTTTTCGTCAACTTTGATGCTGTGCAGGGCAAAGGCAATATCCCCGCTCACCTCTTTAAAAAGTGCAATCTCTTCATTGTCATATATAAGCTCGCGTGGAATTGAAACCGTCATCAATCCGTAAATTTTCCCCTCATGCTCCAGTCGAATTGTCATCGCTCCTCTGTCTGCATACTTACCGGATATCGGACAATCTTTACATTCATCTTCTGGAAACTCAGTAATTACCGGATCAGATTGTTTTAATGCCTTTTCCCCGCAAACTGTGTTCTTCCCGCTTCTCATAAGTTCGATGAGAGGTAAAAAATCCTTGCCCAAACCCGCTTCGGCAGCTGATACAAATTTGCTCGATCCATCAAACAAAACAATCCAGGCATTGGCATAACCGCGAGTTTCTATCAGATTATTACAGGCGCCATTTATAACTTTATCTCTCTCTTTTTCTTTGGTGATAAGCTGATTCACCGTGCGGATAGCACGAAGCACAAGATTAAGATGCTTGATTTTCTCTTCCGCCTGCCTGCGCTCGGTTATGTCTTCTACAGTGCCGTCATAATAGAGTGTTTTACCGTGTGAATCGCGAATGGCACAAGCGCTTTCCCTGACATAAAACACTAACCCGTCCCGCCGCGTCCAGATAGATTCCAATCCTTTTACTTCCCCTTCCTTTTCGATAAGCTCAATGAACTGTTTACGGGGTGTGGCAATTTCGAAACCATTTTTTTCGAGATTTCTCTCTGCAAGCTCATCAAAAGACCCATAACCAAGCATCTTAATTAAAGCGGGATTGGCGAGAAGAATAGTGCCGTCTGGCGTTGTCCGGTAGAGTCCGAGGGTTACATTATCATAGAGACTGCGGAAACGTTTCTCTGATATCTTTAACTCTTCTTCTGCTTTCTTAAGTGCGCTAATATCCAACATTGATACCACACTTTGTTTTGTGTTGGGAATCATGGCAACATAAAGAACAATATTCTTGATGTCTCCATCGACATTTAAGATGCGAACTTCATATTTTCTTTCAACCGACTTCGGATTTTCCCTGCGTGCCCTATGCCGGTTCAACATCAACGCTAAATCCTCTTTATAAACGAAATCAGTCCAGGATTTCCCGATAAGCTGATCGGGAGAATATCCAAAAACTTCTTCACATTCATTGTTTGCATGTACAATTGTCGTGTCTTCGTCAACGATTAGGGTAGCCGTTCCGGTAGATTCAAATATAGCTCTATATTTCTGTTCGCTGTGTTCAATAATCTGTTCCGATTGGGCGCGCAATTTCAAAAAAGAATTCATCCGTGTCAGGAACTCTGCTTTACCGACGGGCATTCGGATGATGTCATCAAAGCAGTTGCTCAGCCAGGGCTCAGCCGGAGTTTTTTCAGACAATAATGCCAGAATTGGAAGAAATGGCCCGGCTGATTCTTTTATGTCATCAAGGAATGGAGAGATTTGATGGCCGGTTAATTCGTCCACCAGAACAGCATCGGCTTTCTTTAGAAGCTCAATCCTGTTGGCGCTGGTAAGTTTTTCTACCCGGTGCCCTTCCTTTTGCAGTAAATCGGCGAGCAGCTTGTAATCGGCCAGGTTTTTTACCGAAAGAAGAATCGTTCTTTTTTTCATAATGTTCACATCATCTGTTTTTTATTGGTGTTCCGGACAATAAGCCGCTGAATCCTTCCAGTTTGTCACCGACCTGAATTCCTTTTTCGTTCGATATTATCAATTCGCGTAGTTCAGGTTCATATTCACCCAGTCGTTTTTTCATACAACTGATCAGGCGAATAATCCTTCCATTCAACTCAGCGAAACGCAACAACAACACATTATCAGCAATATAACTGATACCGTAATCCGTTAACCTGAGATCGCCGGTAATTGCTTCCATCTCGTTAATGATAATGACATTCACCTGTTTTGATTTCAGAAAATTGATGAGGTTTTGTGTATGTGTCAAAATGTTACCGAATTGCTCCATGGAAATGTTGAATCCCCGCATACTATCAAGAACCACAGTTTTGACGCCCCGTTTCAGTTCGTTGCGGATTTTGAGAAGCAATTCGTCAGGGAAGAGATCAAGCGGGTTCACAAAAACAATTTTAATGATACCATTGTCGATATACGGTCGGATATCCATGCCCAGGTTTTCAGCACGTTTGACGATAAAGGGCTCGTGTTCTTCGAAAGCGTAGAGAACCGAAGAATTGCCTTTACGCGCTTCGGATAAAAGATATTGCATACCCAGAGTGCTTTTCCCGACGCCGGCGGGACCGGTGATCAATGTATTGGTTCCGACTTCCAGGCCTCCTTTCAGCAGATCATCGAGACCGGTGATCCCCGAAGTAAGCACTTCGTCCCTGAGGGCAGGCGGAACATCTTTTTCGATAATATGGGGATAAATGGTAATCCCTTCATTGGTAATCCGCATAGGATGCAGACCCGATAAATATCCCGAACCTCTTAATTTTTGAATTTCAATCATACGCAGATCTATTACCCGGGATTGCGATAAAGTTCTGTCCAAATAAAGTACCGCGTCAACCGAGAGGGCAAGCGAGGCGTCTTTATCCATTTCAGTGGGATCATACAGTAACAAGGCAGTGCATTTTATGGATTTGAGGTAATTAACAAATACCAGCAGATGTTTGCGGAATTGATAATCGTCAGTTGAAAGATAACTTAACAGAGTAACCGAATCGATAACCACTTTTTCCGGTTTCTTTTTTTCAATAGCGTCATAAATCGCTTTCCAGGTGGTGGACAACTCGACCTCACTGGGCGAAAAGACCGTGTATTCTTCCACATCACCAGGTTTCCCCGATGGACTCAGGTCAACGATGTCAATTTTATCAAGTGACCAGCCAAAGCTGTCCACATTGGCATGCAATTCTCCGGCGCGCTCGGCGAGGGTAATATACTGACACTTTCCATCGTTCAGTAATTTTTCATCCGACAGCAGCCATTGCAAAGATAAAATTGTCTTGCCGCTACCGGTAGAACCGGCCAGCAAATACGAGTATCCGGGCATAAAACCACCCTGAAGGATGATGTCGAGTCCGGGGATTCCGGTAGATATTCTTTTACCATTCATTTTGAGCCTCCCTTAAAACATCCGTTCATTCCATACTCACATGACAAGTACTGTATTTAGAATCTGTCTGCTTCTGAAAAAGTCAAGGCCCTTTTTTTGCGTGCATCTTCCTCGTTCTTTATAATGATGCATCCTGTATAGCTTTAAGTATCGTTTTCAGATCTTCTAGAATTTCCACAAAGTGGTTTCCTTCAATGGTTTATCTCTCATGAAGTCCTCTCAATGCATCTCCCGGATGTGAATTTATCAACTTCTTTCTGCTCGAGAGGGCCATGTCTGGCTACGTTGGTTCTTTTCTCGTCCCAACGCAACATTTGGTCTTCCTGAATCTTACAGGTTATTTTCTTGGCAAAGGCGTCGATTCTTCCTCTGCTATTGGGCAATATAATCAGTAAGGTGTCGCAAGATGGTGGCGGCATCCACGTCTTCTACCACCTCTCCCTGCTGGATAGATCGCAATAATATCAGGGTGATTTGACCCACATTTTTTTTATCCTGCTGCAATATAGCTTCCCCTTTGGCCAGGATGCGTTCCCGCGGGCACACGGACAGAGTTTGAGGGATATTGAAGTCATCCAGTAATCGGCCAATTTCCTCGGCCGCACTGGGCAGTAGCAAGCCACGTTCCACGCTCAAAGCGTTGGCGATGCGCATCCCTACGCCAACGGCAGTGCCATGATGCACCGAATATTCCGAAAGCCCTTCGATGACGTGGGCAAAGGTATGACCAAAATTCAGCAGCCGCCGTTGGCCGCGATCGTGCAGATCCACTTCACAGATGCTCATTTTCACATCCACCGCTTCCCGCAGGATGGTGGGAATGTTCAGCGGTTTTTGCCTGATAAGCTCCAGCAAGGGGGATGCCGATATCAAGGCCATTTTTATGGCTTCGGCCCAACCTTCCTGCATCACGGCCAGTGGCAATGTATCGAGAAATCTCTGACAGATCAACACCTTCTCCGCAGGATAAAAACCGCCAACACAGTTTTTGATACCATCAAAATTGATCGCCGCTTTTCCCCCCAGAGATGCATCTATCATTCCCACAAAGCTGGTGGGAACCAGTTGCAACCGGCATCCCCGCTTGTATGTAGCGCCGATGAACCCGGCGATGTCTGTGGTAATGCCGCCGCCAATGCCGACCACCGTGCTACTGCGATGGGCTTGATGACGATTCATAAAACGAAAGATATCTTTGAGGATGTCGGGAGATTTGTTCTCCTCCGTTGCATCCAGCCAAAACACCGGATATTTGTCTATGGAACCAACCATCAACTTTTCCAGCGATGGCCGCACTTTTTTGTCGGCAACGATTATCGGGTGTTGAATGTCCGACAGGTCTATGGCGGAGGTAAAGGAAACCTTCGTTTGAAAGCCGTTAAGATGATAAATCTGATCCACGTATATTCTCCTGAATTTTATTAAAAAGTAATTTTGGTGAAGGGCTCACCATCCAGATAAGGATGCTGCCTGCTATGACTAACCCGATTTTGATTCCGCTGAACCAGAGGGTTTGTGGCAATCGGGGATTGATCCATGCGATCACACACAAAAGGGCAATTGCTCCCAGGATGCGCCGGAGGGAATAGCCCACCGGATACATTTTTTCGGCGATGGTAAAATTGAACAAAACAATGAAGAGATAGGCGATCACCGAAGCCACCGCCGCGCCGGAAATACCCCAGCGAGGAATGAAGAAATAGTTCAGTCCGATATTGATCAGTGCTCCCAAAAACACGGTACCTGCTATGTTCCCGGCCCGTTTTTTGATGTAAAAACTCAAATTGATAATGTTGAAAATGCCATTGAGAAATGTGGAAATCACGCCGCAAAAAACAATGGGAATGGCGGCGGCATAGGCATCATCGATAAAGAGGGAAAAAAGTTCCGGACTAAAGAGCATTACCAGGCTGGCGATCACCACCCCTCCCAGAAGATAATAGTTCATGAGAGTGGTGTAAGACCGCTTGGCAAAAGGCTCCGCCGCTATCTTCATGGCATAGGGAAAAAAAGTGAGACTCACAATGCCATTGAGAAACGCTACCACCGAGCCAACCCGATAGCTGATGGCATAGATGCCGGCATCATGCAGTCCACCAGGCGAAAGATAGGTGATCATGTAGCGGTCGCTCACCCGCAAAGCCATCATGGCTACTGTGCCGGGAATCATCACCAGCCCAAAACCCAGCATACGCAGAAACAGTGTGCCGGAAAAGCCCACACTTCCTGCATCCATGGCTGAGGTGTAACGGATAATAACCACCAGCGCCAGAACAAAACTGATGACTGACGCCACCAGAAGAGCGATGAACAACTGTTCGATGGCGAGGCTTCGCTGAAGTGCAAAAAAGCCCACAATACATACAAATATGCCGTTTTTTATGATGGCCAGCAAACCATAACTGCGGGAGCGCTCCATGATATTCAGCAAACTGCGGATGATGGCAAAGAGGGAATCGAAAAAAATGATAACCGCCACAATGCGGATGATATGGCCATAGTTTGGGGTGCGGACGATCAACTGAGATATCTGCGTCCCATTGATGGCGATGAGAGCAGAAAGCAAAAGCCCTGAAGCAGTGACGGCAGTGAGAACGGTAATAATCACACTGCGATAATGGCGAGGGGATTTTTCTTCGTAATAGAAGGAAAACAGTGCCTGCTGCAAGCCCAGAAGATAGAGTAGGCCGGCAAAGCCCATGAAGATGGTTATGTTGGCATAGATGGCGTATTGGGCTGGCGGTAAAAAGTGTGTAAATAGTGGCAATAAAAGCAGATAGAGAAGTTTATTAATAAAATCACTTCCGGCATAATCCAGACTTTTCCTCAGATAGGGATGCATCACAAACTCCGATACACGGCTTCGGTAGCTTCGGCGATTTTTGGCCAGATGCAGGTGTTCAGGACGTGCTGCTTAAGGGCGTCTTTACGCGGTGCATTCAGCGCCTTTTCTATCGCATTTTGGATGGATGCCACCGAGTCCGGTTCCGGATACCAGGCGTGAGTGCCAAAATATTCTCTGGTGCCGCCATAGGGTGTGATTACGATATTGGCGCCGGTGAGAGCGGCTTCCAACGCAGCCCTACCGGGGGTTTCGTAGCGGGTGGGTAATATAAAGGTGTGGCAGGCGGCATAGGCCGATGCAAAAAGCGGATCATCATGATCCAGCCACTCGATAAGGGTGATGTTTTTGCTTTTGCCGATGGCATCCCGACACCAGTCACCTTCTTCGTTGTGCAGGATGTCGCTGATTATCACCGCAGGGTGATCAAGGTTTTGCAATGCTTGTATAATTTTTTTGCCATTTTTGCGGTAGGGCCCCAGATGCCCAACATAGAGTACAAAATCCCGTAAACCATATTTTTGTGTAAAAAGTTCCGGTGTTGCCCGGGCAAAACGATCCTCCACCCCATTGTAAATAGTGGTGATTTTTCGCCGGTCTATCCACAACCCGTCGGCCAATAAATTCCCTTCGGCTGCGGTGTTTGGCAGCACCCGATCGGCGCCGGCGCAGATTTGCCGAGTAAACTCATAATCCGAGTGGGATCGCTGAAAAATCGGCTTAAGAATCCGCTCCATCCGCTGATACATCCGTAACTTCCACGCCGGATGATTGGAGTAAAAAATGGGATTCACCACATAACGGGCTCCGTAGAGTTTCACATTGCGGGCGATGCCCCAAGTATCGATTCCGGCATTGAAAATATGCACGATATCGTCTTTTCCCAAGCGCAAATCGGTATCCCACATGTTAAAAAACGCTACATCCAGTCCCCGCTCCCGCAGCGCCCGATGGGTCTGCAGCAGTTTATAGGTGGGGCCGCCACGGTTCAGCATTATCGAGGGGTAACTAACTAAATAAATCTTCATGATACCGTTTTCCTTTGCGAGATTCGTAATCGTACAGTGCATCGCGCCAGTGCCATTTTCTGGTACGGGCGAGGTCTTTTGGCCGGGTATTTTTTTGGCTGGATGCAAGGGACAGTGCGGTGATATCGTAGGTTCCGGCGGGCACTGTAGTGCTGCCTTTCGGCGTAGTCAGATGCATCCATACATCGGGATGAGAAGTGGAAAATTCCAGAATATTTTTGTGATACTCTACCGGTAGCTTGGCAGCCAGACGCTGACGCCACCACTGAGCCCACTGGCTAAGGGTCATGTGCAGCAGATTGCGACGGGAGATGTCGTTAAACAGCGCATCAAAGACCTCTAAATGGCCGTGGTGCGGGTGATGATAAAAAATCTGCGGAAGTTGCAATGCTGCATTGTGCGCCACCACAGCAGTAAAATAGTGCACCATTTCGGAAGTGGAAAAATGAGACCGCCGCAACCGTCCCAGACTGATGGGATGGATGGGAAGCTGTAACACATCAGAAGGTGTGCCGCCAGATAATGGGAAAAAAGGAAGATCGTCATACCCCACGGCAAACTCGCCACTGTACCGAAACCCAGCTTCCCTCAGCACTTCGTCCAGAGCCGGATTCCACTCTCCAAAGGGTGCGGCAAATCCCTGAGGTTTGATACCGGCACGATTCATGGCGGCAAGGCCACGCCGGATATTCTGGCGGTTCCGCTCCACATCGTCAAACACCACATGACCGTGGCAGTGAAGGCCGATCTCCTGGTCATCCATGGTGGCATAGAGGTTTTTTACCCGCGCTTCATCGGCCACATCGATAAACCACGTGGCGCGGAGACGGTGCTTTTGTAACAGAGCCAACATCGCTTTGGCATCGGCGGCCGAACAAAAATCGGTATCAAGACGGAAGCAAAAAACGCTTCGGGCATCTCGGGGAAAAAACCAGCGATGCACAAAGGGCAGATTTTGCCGATGAAACAGCCGTTCAAGCAGTCGGGAAACGACGATGCGCAACAGTCCTTTACTGACAGCGCAAAGTCGTTCGCTGGGCAACTCTGCTCGGGGGAACCACACTTTTTTTCGCCGCACATCATAGCGGGAAAGAAGGGTTTCCACATTCCATGGAATTATGGTCATGCAGCCAGGGCCGATGAGCTGTTCAAAAAGGGAGAGATTGGCATCCAGCGTTTTCAGTGTTTTATCTTTTGGGACGGCGATGGTATCGTAGATATCCAGTGGCGGCAAATCGCCAAAAAGCCCATTCTGTTGGGGAAGCGCCCAGGTGCACATGCGGGTAGATACCGGTTTTTCCATGATACATCTCCAGGCTGCGGCTTCGATGAGCACACTGCCGCCAGCGGCGCAAAAACTTTCCAACGCATCTTGAGAAATAAGGGAATCTTGATGGATAATCCATACCGGTGACAGGTGCGCAAGAGCTGCATCCTGCACAACAAAGGGTATTCCCTGCTGCTGCAAAAGCCCTTCCCATCCTGAACCGGGAGAGATGAGCCCCACCTGCAATCTCATGACAAATCCTCAATGGCAGCCACCAATTCCCGCTGTCTGCGCTGCAGACTGAACTGAGAAATATGGGTAATTTGCGCCGGATGCAGGGAACTGTCCAGGGCGTGAGAAATGGCATCCGCAGTTTGGGTGACGTCGTTATACGCCACCTCAAATCCAAAACTGCCACGGACTTCCGGCAAAGCGCCACGGTCGGTAGTTACCGGAATGCAGCCGCACAACATAGCTTCTGCCAGAGAGAGGCAAAAACTTTCCTGGGCCGAGAGCTGGACATATACCTGAGCTTTCCGATACCATTTCAGCAGCTCCTCCTGAGGAAGGAAATCGATGAATTCCACATTTTCTGTGGCCATGGCCCGCAGTTCGTCGATAGCATCATCGGGTTGCTTACCGATCATCACAAAGGGAACGTCGGGCATCTGCGCCGCCGTCAACACAAAGGTCTTCAGCCCTTTACAACTGAGGTTTGCCTGCTTCACGATGCCCACGGTGAGCACCAGTTTTTCTTTGGTACCAGAAGGGGTGAAACGGGAAATATCCACACCGTTGTAGATGCGTAGCAGGCGGCGGGGTGTGATAAAATTCATGATTTGGGCGTAACTGGATTGAGAGACCGCCAGCACCAGATCAGCACGGGACAGGGTGTAGCGAAGGCGAGGAATGAGGTGCGGGTGGAGCAAGCCGCCGTAATGGATTTCCGGCATGGAGACTACTTCGTAGCCCCCCACCACAACGATGGCTTTTTTGTGCAGAAGTCTGGCGTAGCGTACCGCCATCCAGGCACGAAAATCGGCAAACCAGCAAAAGACAACATCGTGGTGCAGTACCGCCCAAAAAATACGGAGGTTTTGGCGCCACAGATCCCACACACTTTTTCCAATGTCGGGCATCAGGAGGGGTGTAACGGGATACTCCTTTTGCAGGAGCGAGATGTCGTTCTTTACAAAGGACATCTGGTAGGCAGAAATAACGACGATGCTTTTTTTCATCGAATCAGCGCAATTTTTCCTTTGGCGATCTCGCCCTTTGGCGAGCCTACCACCCAATAATACATCCCGCTGCTACAGACTTTTCCGGCTTTGTTTGTGCCATCCCAGCTGAATTGCTGGTATTGGTCCTTATCCAGTACCACGATGAGGTCGCCGCTGATGTCGTAGATTTTGCATTGGGTTTTGTCTTTTGGCATGGAGATGGCGCCATGGTTTTCGATGCGCAGTACACCATCTTCGGTAGGTTTAAAGGGATTTGGAAAAGCGATGACATCGTAGAGTTTCGTTTCGGTATTTTGTTCTTCCGTGAGGCCTACCTGCACCGTGTTTAAGCCGTTTGGTGTACCGATGTACATCTCGCCGGTCACCGCATCATAGGCAAAAGATGTGATGATGTTTGAAAGCAGTGGCACCTTGGAGGTGTTGTAGTTTTCATAGGTATCTTTTTCCGGAGTGAAGATGGTAAAGCCATTTGATGCCGATCCCACCCACACCCGGTTAAAAGGATCAATCTGTAAAGCGCTGGGATTGGTGGGAACCGACCCGAAAAGCTTTTCCTGGCCAACCACGTAGAGGTATTCCGGGCTGCCTTCCTCGTAATACCAGCCATTATTCCACACCTGCTTTTTGATGTCTGTGCCATAGAGATGCCACATATCGGTTTGGAAATAGCGATTATAGCCATACATGTACAGGCCGGTGGAAGCAGCAATCCAGAGCTCTTCCCCATAGCCGGTCTGGCGGGATGTAATATCGTAAATCTCAGCGGATTTCAGATCGGTGAAAGGTGGTACAACCCAGTGAGTGCCGTCTTGAAGGGGAACCGAAGCATCGTCCCAGATACGAATGCCGTTGTATCTACAGCCCAGCACCGTGCGGGTGGGAGTGGTATACATTTGCAGCACATCGGTAAATTTATAATCGCCATTGGGTTGGTAGAGCCTGAAGGTGGAAAGGTTTTCATAATCTTCATCCATCACAATCACCTTAGTTGCGTAATTGGCCATCAGTAAATCTCCGCTGTTTGACGTGGTAAAAGCTACACAGGCATTTGTTTCCATCGAGTCATTGGATGCAGAGTTTATGGTGAGCCAGGTGTTGGATGCGTCATTAAACACCGAAGCGCCGGCGCTCCAGGAGCCAAAGACTTTGTTGTTATTGGCGTCTATGTGGACGTCGTAGATGTTGTTGCTGACCAGTGGAGAATCTTCGGTACTGTAATTTTGCCACACATCGCCGTCGTAGCTAGAGACGCCTTTGGTGCCTTTGGGTGTAGTAGGCATGCCGGGGGCAGGCAAAAAACCGTTGGCAATCCACAGTCGGTTATTCGCATCAAACTCCATATCCCGCACCAGATTAGCCTGGATGCAGTTTGGTTTGATGGCAAAGGCAAGTTCTTCGTCATCCAGGATGTATGCACCATCGCCCCAGGTAGAGACAAAGACACGATTCCCGAAGAAAGATATTTTCTTCACCTTCTGGCTTTCTATCAATTCCCCGGGTAACCAGCGAGTGAGGGAGCCTGACTGGCTGTATTTTGCCAAAGCATATTGTCCCAGATTTTCCAGAGCCAGATTGGCTTCGATCCAGCTGCCATAACTGAACCACACATTTCCTTCTCCATCTACAGCTATGGGGTAAATGGGATCCGTCTCGATAAGGTGAGAAATCTGCGGCGTTTGATAGATATCCTCGGCTAAAAAGATCCCTGCATCCGTGGCTAAATAAACGAGGCCGCCATACACCGCTGCATCCTGAAAGGTATTTACACCGGCATCCGCCACCGTGATGGTGTGCCAGGCGTTTTGTGCGGAGAGTTGGCTGAGGTGAATAAACTGCACAGCCTCAGAGGTTTGCACAAAGAGATATTCATCGGCATTGATCAGCACCTTGGTTACCTTATTGGTCACCAGGCCATTATCCACATCAAAGGTGGTTATCAGCAGAGGAAAAGGATACGCCGGATTGCTCTTAAACACGCTCACTCCACTGTTTGTGGCCACCACGGTCACACTGTCATTCAGCGCTATGCTGTTTACCCTGTTGCTGGGAAGTCCCACGGTGGTATTGAGGGGAATACGGGAGACACCATCCTGCAAGATGATAACACCTTTGCGTTCGGTGCCCAGAAAAAGGGTATTTTCCCGGCTGGCAATGGCGCGGATATTGGAGTCATCCAGTCCATTTCCTATGGTTAACACCGATTCGACAGATTGGGTTGTAGTCTCATAGCTATTATAACAAACAAGGCCGCCCCAAGTGCAACAGTAAATGGTAGAGCCATCCTGCAACGCATCGTACATGTGTGTGATGTTGGTATAGGATTTCCAGTTTTGCAGGGCAACTGCCTGAAGGCACAGGAACAGGGCAAAGGCAAGGGTGATGATTTTTTTCATGTTATCTCCTTTTGTTGAAGATTTTTGCAAAAAACAATGATAATAGTGCAAACAAAAGCACCAGTAATATTACGAGTATTTGTTTTGATATGAATAGAAAGCCGACGGCGATAAGGCCGAAGAGCAGAGTGATAAAATAGCAGATCAGGACAATAGTGGACTGTGAGAAGCCAAAGTCCAGCATCCTGTGATGAATATGGAGTTTATCTGCTTGAAAGATATGTTTACCCGTGCGCACCCGGCGAAAGATAGCCAGTGCCGTGTCCGCCAATGGCAGCACCAGAGTGATGATAGGGATAAGCATGGTGATTGTTGTTACTCCTTTAAAACTCTCATTTCCCAGCACCGAGAGTGCGGCAACATGAAAGCCCAGAAACAGACTCCCGGTATCACCCAAAAATATCTTGGCGGGGAAAAAGTTGAACTTCAAAAAAGCAACGGTACTGCCAAACATTACGGCGGCCAACAATGCCACTCCCTGGTTGTGGTAGAGAATTCCTACTGCCATCAGGGTGAGCATGACGATGGCGATTATGCCGGATGCAAGACCGTCCAGTCCGTCGATGAGATTTACCGCATTCATCACCAGCAAAAACCAGCACAGGGTTACCGGAAAGGAGAGCCATCCCAAACTGATGCTTTCGCCGAAGGGATTGGTGAGCAATTGGATGCGCACCCCCAACAGATAGATGATGGTAATGATGATAACCTGCCAAAGCAGCTTATAGCGCGCGGTAAAAGCGGTTCTGTCGTCTAAAAATCCCAGCAGCAAAGTCGCTGCTCCGCCGATGATAAGAGCCCGCATTTCTATGGCGTAGGATTGATGGGCGAGCAAAATGATGAATTCCACCATCAGGGCCGGGATGGCTACAGAGAAGCCTCCTGCCAGAGGTGTTGCTTTGATATGAATTCCCCGAGGTTTGGGATTATCAATCAATCCAAATCGCCGGGAAAACCGGATATTCAGGGGCGTAAGAAAAAGGGTGAGCGCTCCTCCCAGCAGGATGGCCAGAAGTGCGTTACCCATTATAGAGCTGTTCATAGCGTTCCACCATATTTTGAGGTGAGAATTGTGTTACCCGGGATTCTGCGGCAGATCCCATTTGCCTACGAAGTGAAGCGTCGTTGATGAGAGTGAGCAATGCCTGTGCAAAGAGGTCTGGACGGCGGGGCGGAACCAGCAAACCGGTTTTATTGTGGATCACCACTTCCGGGATGCCTTCTACCCTGGTTGCTACCGAAGGTAATCCTACAAAACCCGCTTCGGCAAAGACAATGCCAAAGGCCTCGTAGATGGAGGTGAGACAAAAGATATCGCTCTCTGCCAAAACCTCTGCCACCGATGGTAACCACCCGCACAACTCCACGCGATCCTGCATCCTGTGCAGAGCCACAAACTCCCGCATCCTGGGTAAATAGGTGCCATCTCCCACTATCTTCACCCGCACATTGACGGTCTGAGCCAGCACGATGCGCAAAGCGTAGAGAAAATCCATGGGAGACTTGGCCCGATCCAGCCTTCCTACGAAGACCAACCGTACCTCATCATCATCACGCGTCTTCTTTTTTTGTAATCGGGAAAAGTCCGCAGAGTTGTAAATCGTCAGTTTTCCCCTTTTTGGTTTGAACCAGAAATACCGTAAATAGGTCTTGTTGACCGATACAATTGCGTCACAAAATAGTCCTGAAAACACCTCCAGCCCATAGTAGAGGGCTCGTTTATGAATCGGTTCGTAGGCGTGAAACGCGTGTCCCTGCAGAGTATGAATCACCCGTGGACATCCGGCAAGCCTGGCGGCGATGCGCCCGATCACACCCGGCTTGGATGACTGGGTATGAACAATGTCAAAGTGCTCACGTTTCACCAATTGATAGATTTCTTTAAAGGCTGCGACGTCGTGTATCCCGATCTCCCGTTTGAGGTGAGATGAGGTAACCACGGTAACCCCAAGCTTTTGTGATTCAGTAATAAAGGATGTGGGAAGCTTATCTGCATCGGGTGCGCAAAGGAGCCAGAAATCGTATTTCCCCTGAAGATACTTAAAAATGTTTAAGCTGGTGAGCTGGACTCCCGACAATATCGGGAGCACCTGGATGTGCAGTACTTTCAGCTTTTTCGTCATTACGCTCCAGTCCTTATTTCATTACAAACTTCGGCTACTTTTTGAGCGATTCGATTTCTGTCAAATGTATTTCGGAAGGCAGGGATGCAGGTATGCTGCGCCAGGACGCCGGTGCGGTGCATCTCTACCAGTTGCTTGACAGTTGCACTCCCCCGGTTCACATCATCGGAGGCCACGGCAAAACCCAGATTCCCTTCATTGATGAGTTTCGCCAGGTCGCCGCCTGCAGGACAAAAGGCCAATACTGGTCGATCTGCACCGATGTAATCGAAAATCTTTGCCGGTAAAATAACGCCGCTCTCGGCGGTATCATCGGGTAAAAACGCCAACAGCACATCAGAGGTTGCCATCATCTCCACCAGTTGGTGATAGGGCACTTTGGCCCGCTGCTCTATCTGCACATCCAGCTTTTTCATGAGGGATGCATAGTGCTGGATCAGGGTAGTGGCATTTCCACGGATGTTGCCGACAAAGCGGATGGTGATGGGGTAGCTCTCCCCCGCTTCCAGAATTGACTGAAACAGAATTTTGGGCGAGATGCGGGTGTAGATGCTGCCACAAAACGTCATCACCAGCCGATCTTCGGGTATTCGCTGCCGATGAGAGAAATCCGCCGGATCGAATCCATTGGTAATAGTGTGGAACTTCGGTGTCGATGAATATTGTTGCAAAAATGCGGTAGTTGAGGCTGTTACGCCGATAACGGCGGCGGCATCTTTTACCACACGCTTCTCCAGAGCTGTATTAATGTTCCGCACCAAGCGGCTCTGTTCATTGAGAGGATTGCCACTCCACAAATCCCGAAAATCCAGGATATAGGGGACGCCGGTGATTTTGCTGAAGAGCCAGGTGGTGAGGGCGGTATGAAACACCCCACCAAGGGTGGTGAAAACGCAAGAAAACCGATATCGGCGATGAAGCTCCAGCGCCCGCCAGAGGGCGGCAGGCATCCAGCCAATTTTATCATCCAGGGGCAGGTATTTTTTCAGGTTCTTTACCAATCCCTCTTTTTGGGTAGTAATTTCCCTCAGGGAGTTTTCAGGTGACGATGCACTGCCAAATCGTTTTTTCAGCTTTTGCAGGGTAAACACGTCGAAGGTGGCGGTGCGTACCACATTCAGATCATCCGGGTAGAGGAGCGGATCCTGGCAAAAATAGTCATTTTGTTGAACCGTAAGAATGGTGGCATCCCAACCCCAGTTTGGCAGATAACGGGCCAGTTTTCCCACTCGCACAGCACCGGGAACATTTTGTGGCGGCGCAAAATAGGAGATGATAAGCAGCTTTTTATTCGGTTCTGCGGCCATGAGGTTCCTCGGGTTTTCTGCCCAGTTTAATGCGTATGCGGGTATCTGCCAACACGGTTTCAAAGTGTATCGTTGCGCCGTCGATGGTGATTTTGGTGTTTTCCACCGAAAGGGCTTCGCCAGGGCTAAAAAGCCTCAGCTGTTCGCTTTCGCCGGTGGTTGTATCGATGATCTGAAAGAAGTATGGGAAGCCAAAGACCTTGAGGGTGAAGTGCTCCAAATCGTCGGGGAAATAGATTTCCAGCTCGTGACGCTTCTCTTTTATCACCACGGCATTGCGCTTTTTCCACCAATGGGTGATATCTTTGAGAGGTCGCACATAGGCGTTTTGCGTCGTGATCTGCTCCAACAGGTCGTTATATAATTTTTCAAGATAGGTAATTTCCGTGAAATTATGCACGCCAAAATCACAGCACAGAAGTCCCTGCATTGGTGTGACAGCCTCAATAAGCTGACACATCAGTTCTTGAGCTTTTGCCGCAGAAACCCGGCCAACGGTGGAGAGTATCAAGGATTCATCGAAGAGGTTGATGGGAATCTGCAGACAGTTATTTTTCCGAAATTCCGCCATGCCCTTCGGTGCGTCAGGACGGTTGGGTATGTATTGGAAATAGGGAAATGCAATCCCGTGCTTAAATCCCGATTGCTCGATGAATCCCACGGTAGAATCGTAAACAAAATGGTAGCGATTGTGGTATTCAAGATTCTTTTCGGGATTCGACCGACGCAAGGGATGCCGCACCCCCATCTGCTTATGCGACACATAGCCCGTCAGCTCACGTTTCTGGTTTTCCAGCACATCGTTATTGTAGGCAGCCGTGGATGCCAGAAGCGATACATCGTGATCAGTATTGCATTGGTCTGTAATAATTTCTGCCAAGTCGTTATCCAATAGGGAATAATCGACATCCAGCTTATTTTTCTCCTTCTTACTCCGCTTTTTGGTACCCCAGAAATAGGTGCTGCGAACCTGATATTTTTCTTCCAGATTTTTCACAGTGGAAAAATTCCAATACTGTTCTTCATTGGTAGCCAGATAGAGTAATTTGCGGTATGCTTCCCGGCCAAACCGCCGGATGTAGAAAATGTTCAGCAGATCTATTACGCACCCTTTCAGAAACCCTCCCACCGTCCAGCGCTGCAATCGGGATATCGAGTGAGAAAGGGCAATGGCATAGGGCTCGTCTTGGGGCCAGGCGGTACGCTTAACCAGATAAACGTCACCCCACTGGGTTGCTGCTTCGATGAGAAATTGCTCAAACATCCAGAACAATTCATTAACGTAGGGGATTTTGGCATATTCCACAAACCGATCTGCACTATCGGGAATGCGATGGAGAGAATCTGCCGAGGTAGAGCGGTGATCATCCAGAGCAGCCAGGTGGAAAAAGGCATTGGAAAGAAGGTCAAAATTGTAGATACCATAGTAGAGATCTTCATGCATCAAAACATTGAGGGGAGCTTCGAAGCTACGGCGGGTGAGCAGGGGAATGGTGTGGAGCAAGGTCACCGGGCGGATGCATCCTGCAAAATCTTTGGGATCCATGCGATCTGCTTGAAAAAACTCCGGTTCCGCAGGGATGTAAATCATAATACCGCACAATGCCAAGGCACGTAACTCGGCGATATTGGGCTCGATAAGGCCATAATACAACACCACATCCTGCTTACGGATCTGGTTCAACCGTGAGATAAATTTATACTCATACCCCAATGTTCGCAGCATACACTCAAAGGTGTACTCCACTTCATTGCGGTATTTAGCCATCTCCCGCTCTATGTAAATAGCTAGCATTGTTTCAATTCCGCATCCTTTCGATATTTGCTGTTTAGATGGTACACCGGGGTAAATCTGTCAACTCTCATTTAGTCGGGATGCAGCAGAGGGAAAAAACGGTTGACACCGAAACCGCCGCTTTTTTTGTGCACGTCACGTGTGCACCCGTAGCTCAGTTGGCAGAGCAGCTGACTCTTAATCAGCGGGTCTAGGGTTCGAATCCCTACGGGTGTACCATTTTTTTTATCCCCCTTTTTTATCCCTTATTTGGTCAGGGACACAATCGATATTATTAGTAGCTCATCTGTCTTTCGCCGGATACACCGCAAAGGCGCGAAGGAGTTTAGCAACGGACAAAGGCAACAAAGAGACACCCATCTGCTTCCCTATTTGTGGAGACCCCCGACCGGGGCGTCTTTTGCATTTTTGGTTCTGCAGAGACGCATGAAAATGGGTCGCTACAGATGCTCCACAGCATTTTGTAACTGTTCCAGAGCCTGTTGAATAAGAGAGCGGCGGCAGGCAATATTCATGCGCATAAAGCCAGCGCCATCTTTACCAAACCATGTACCGTCATTCAGGCCAAGCCCAGCTTTATCGATAAAGAAGCGGGAACATTCGGTGGCTTTCATCGGCAGATTACGACAATCCAGCCACAGCAAAAAAGTACCCTGTTGCGCCGTTACCCGCAGTTGTGGGATATACTCAGCAACGAAGTGTTTCACAAACTGATAATTACTCCAAACGTACTGATTTAATGCATCCAGCCATGGGCTGCCATACTTGTAAGCTGCAATAAAGGCGGTGATGCCCAGAGTGTTACCGATGTGCTCCCCCATTTTATTGCTGAAGTCGCAGTATTGGGTACGTAACTCTTCATCGGGAATGATTGTTACGGCGGTGGTGAGGCCGGCAATATTGAAGGTTTTGCCGGGGGCGTAAAGAGTGATACATTGCCGTGCCAGCGTCTCATCCAGAGTTGCGATGGGAATCTGCCGATAGCCGGGGTAAATGATGTCGGCATGAATTTCGTCAGAGATCAGCAGCACGTTGTAGCGCACCAGAAGCTGAGCCAAACGCACAAGTTCATCCCGGCGCCACACGCGGCCTACCGGATTGTGGGGACTGCACAGGATCATCATTTTCACGCCGGATGCAAACTTGGTTTCCAGATCGGCAAAGTCCATCTCGTAGCCAGCAGGAGTTTCGATAAGTGGCGAGGTAACCAGCTGACGCTCGTTGTTGCGGATCGATTTGAAGAATGGCTGATAGACCGGAGTCTGGATGAGCACAGGATCGTTAATGGTAGTAAAGCACTGGATGGCGGTATTTATGGCTTCCACCACCCCATGGCTGTTAACCATCCATTCCCGATGAATATCCCAGTTATAGCGATTTTTTGCCCAGTTTATAAACACATCGTAAAATTCTTCGGGATAAATGGTATATCCAAAAGCGCCATGAGCTGCCCGGGCGCACAGGGCTTCACTCACCTCTTTGGGAGCAGGGAAATCCATATCGGCAACCCACAGAGGAATAACGTCGCTGCGTCCAAAAATCTCTTCGTTGATATCCCACTTTACCGAATCGGTTCCAACGCGGGAGAAGGGAGCGTCAAAATCAAATGCCATAGTTAAAATCCTTTTGAAAAAAATATATCCAGCACCATAAGGCTGAGATCAGAAAATTCGTCCAGATCACCAAAAATATCTTTCAAGCTTTTGATGATGGCCGGTAACTTCAGCTTCTCCGCCAGCTGCCCCATCAAGTATCCAACAACCAGTAAAAGCCCGGCGCTGAATATGATGTGATGGGCAAAAGTACTGTAGATGTGCTGAAGAATTGCATCCATTCAGGTACGCACCTTCCCCAGAGAATTTTGCTCGCTGATGAGATACTCACGAATCCTTTCAACATCGTCGAATTTACCAAACAGAGCCATCAGCTTCAGGCGCATTTTGGGCCCTTTAAGGTCGCCACCCATGATGCATCCCGCCTTTTTCAGATAGGCGCCGCCACCCTTATAGCCATACTCCGCCACCACCCGTCCTGTATGAGTACGGGAAGTGATGACGATGAGCACACCTTCGGCCAATGCGCTCTCCACACTGGGCACCATGGTCAGAGGAATATTTCCCCGGCCAAAGGCTTCGATGACTATCGCCTTTACTCCCCGCGCTACAGAGGACTCCACAAAACGTCCATCCATCCCAGAAACGCACTTGATCAAATCGACATTTTCATCGATAGTATCGGTAAAAATCTTTTCATGGATATAGGGTGACCGGTAATAAATCACCCGGTCGGGATCTACGATTCCCAGCAATCCACACGAGGGCGAAACGAAGGTGTCGGTTTTGCCGGAATCGGTTTTTACTACGTCCCGGGCTGCATCGATCTCGTCATTCATCACCACCAATACGCCCTTTCCCGATGAGCGGGTAGATCCGGCCACCCGCACCGCACCTACAATATTCCGCGGACCGTCCAGTCCCAACTCACTGCCGCTGCGCATGGCAGCGGTAAATATCACCGGCTTGGTGGTGCGCAAAATGAGATCCAGCATGTAGGCCGTCTCTTCCAACGTATCAGTACCATGAGTTATCACGATGCCATCGTAGCTTTGACTTTTCACTTCCACCAATTGCGCCAGCTCCAACATCCGCATCGGCGTCATAAAGGGACTGGGAATATTGGCAAACTCATGGACATCGATTGTGGCAATCTTCGCCAACATGGGGAAGGTCTTCAATTGCCGCACAAATTCATCGTTCGGCACCACACCAAAGGGGCTGTTCTGTTTCATGGCGATGGTCCCACCAGTTGTAATGATCAGTATATGCTTCTTCATGCAATCCTCATTGACATCTTTTTTGGTTAGATTTTCTTCTTTCATAGCCCTGTCAAGGGAAGTTTCCCATCTCTTTTGGCAGGATGCAAGTGGCAAAAAGGAGCGGAGAATGTCTATTCAGGAACTTTGCACAGCCAGCAACGGCGCACACCGGATCGAAATTTTGACTGCCAGTGGCATCTCCCACACCAACGTCCTGCAGACACTCACCGCCACAGACTGCACCCAACTTCATAGCAGTTTCAGCAGAAAAATCGTCCCTCCATCATCCCATTCAAGCCCTTTTGATTGTTTGCAAAAAGAAACCGACGGGACAGCCGTGACCGCCATTCGACGGAATATGAACAAGTTGGAATCCCGAGCAATCTTTGAGGCTAATTGAGGAGAATATTTTTTTCAGGGTTTTACTTTTTTGTGCTTGACACTCACTCCCATATTGCAGCTTTTAGCACTTGTGACGTGCGCCCGTGGCTCAATTGGATAGAGCACCTGACTACGGATCAGGAGGTTTGGGGTTCGAGTCCCTTCGGGCGTACCATTTTTTTATCAAAAAACATTACCCACCAATCAATTATAAAAATCTATGAAGTGCAAAAAAAGCGAAAAAGGCACCACTGGCATCCAGCACCATTTCGCCGTTAACAATGATCGGCCCCCTTGCCCGAAAGGGCAATACACCATCATCCATTGGTTTTAACCAATGGATGAATCATGAAAACACCATCACAACCCGACAAGGGTTGCATATTATTACAACAAATATTTTTCATCATATTCTACACCAGCCTGTTCCAATAAGTTTTTATATTCTTCAATAAAGGTAACGTGTTGATGATGTTGTTCCTGATTCTTAATATATTCAATGACATTTTTTTTATCTTTATTTGATACAGTGAATGCTCCATAACCAGATTGCCAATTTGTGAAATTTAGAAATAGTTTGTTTTCTTTGATCCAAATAGATGATGCTGTTTTTATTGTTTTAATAAAATCGGCTAAACAAACTGTGGGATGAATACTGGTGAGGATATGAATATGATCTGACACACAATTTATTCGGTAAAGGTGTGACTTCTTGTTTTTGATTATGCCACAAATGTATTTCATTAAATCATCACGGTTAACGACAGATAATGTACGTTCACGGTTTTTCGTGCTAAAAACAATATGATACAGAATTTGGGTGTATGTAGACATTTTTTACCTTCTTCTTCGTTCAACCCATTTCAGGGTTGTTGGTATGTTTGTATCCTTTACCACAGGTTGAAACCTGTGGCTATTTATCGGCAATCCCGTTGGGATTATCATGATGTTTGTACTGGCATCCAGCACCATTTCGCCGTTAACAATGATCGGCCCCCTTGCCCGGAAGGGCAATACACCATCACAACCCGACAAGGGTTGCATATTATTTCTACAAGCACGATTTCCCTTGGCAACATTCATAGCAACTATCTGGAACTCTTTAGACAGTTGCCAACATAGATCATTCACAAAATCGATGTCAACCAGAAAATCACCTGAGGTTAGTTTTTATTAACGAAGATGATTATGTTGGAGTTGACGGGTTAATGGAAAGTTATGGGTACCTCACCCGACTTTCACTACGTTCAAGTCAGGGGCTGTCTCACAATACAAAAATACTACAAAACAACAGGGACATGCCAGTATTGCTTGTGGCAGGAGTTGGTATCTCCGGCTGCGTGTTTCAACCTTTTAGAAGGTCGATGCCGGCTACATATACCCATTGAAAGGTTTAGCATCCCTGCCTGAATAAAAAACAACTAATTTACTTGACTCAAAATTGGAGCATCAATATCAAAGTACCGAATAAGAGCAGGGGCATGGTTCCAATCTGAGTATCAAAAACCCGAGTTGCGAACTGCGTCTGTTGTGTTTTTGATGTGATGATATCCAATTGGATGATCGAAGAAACATAGAGCTAATTTATGATTGATGGAGTAAGAAATGCCTTTTTGTAAGAAATGCGGGAAAAAGTTATATGTCGATGCGGCCTTTTGCCCAAACTGCGGTACGCTGGTTAAGAAAACATCAAACAGTACCATTCCGAAGGACCTTGTCCATCCGTCAAAAGCCGGACACGGTTCGGAAGGTACCGGTGATTTTGAAACACGAGTACGCACAAATTCTTCAACCTGCGGAATGGTAAATCTGGAAGATCTGCTGAAGGGCCATGATGCAGCTCCCGCTTATTGAAAATTTCCGCCCGTTATTTTTGCAGGATGTCCCACTGTTGGATGTCCGGGCTCCGGTTGAATTTGCCGACGGCAGCTTTCCCTGCGCCAGCAATCTTCCTCTGATGAACAATGATGAGCGGCGGAAAATCGGCATTCGATATAAGGAAGCCGGACAGGAAGCGGCCATTCACCTGGGGAATACATTGGCAACCGATGAGATCAAAATGCAGCGGATTGCAGCGTGGAAATCCTTTGCAGACCAACATCCCGACGGAGCGCTGTATTGCTTTCGTGGCGGGATGCGTTCCCAGATTGCCCAGCAGTGGCTTTTTGAGCACACCGGCGTGACTTATCCCCGTATTCGGGGCGGCTACAAGGCGTTACGCAGATTTCTGATCGATGAACTGGAAGCTTCTGCCAATGAGATACATCCACTGGTTATCGGTGGTCGCACCGGCGTAGGCAAAACCGTGCTTCTGCGCAGGATGCCAAATACTCTGGATCTGGAAGAAATGGCCTGGCATCGGGGATCTGCCTTTGGGCGTCACGCCACAGCACAGCCCACTGCCATAAACTTTGAAAATGCGCTGTCAATCGCCCTGATAAAACATCGGGATCGGGGCAATCCGCCCCTGATAGTGGAAGACGAAAGCAACAACATCGGCGCACGTCACCTGCCGGTAAATCTGTTCAGGCGGTTCCGGCAAAGTCCGCTGATCATTTTGGAAGCCACCGTGGAAGAGCGTGTGGAAACCATCATCCAGGAATACATTGTAAACGACATCGAGGAATACAACGACTGCTTCGGGCCGGATGACGGATTTCAGAAATGGGCAACTCATGCACTGGAAAGCATGGACAGGGTGAAGCGGCGGCTGGGCAGCGAGGGACACGGCAAATTGAGAACCGCACTGGAAACAGCTATCTGCATCCAGAAAAAAGATGGCACCACAGAAGCGCACCGCCTGTGGATACGCGAACTCCATACATCCTATTACGACCCCATGTACGATTATCAGATGAGCAAAACCTGGGAGCGAGTGGTGTTTCGTGGCAATGCTGAGGAAGTAGAAAAATACATCCGAGGCTACCAAAAAGCGTAACGATTCCGGTACCGCCATCCCGTAGAAGTTGGCCGGCAAAGGAAAAGAGATGGCACAAACCGTCCCTGAAACTGAGAAAATCTATTTGACAGACGGGGAATCCATCGGGATTTACGATATCAAACGCTGACGCGTGGAAATAATTTTGGAGGAGATGCAACAATGGCAGACGTGATAGACTATCGGATATTTGGCAACGATATGCAAATTGTGGAAATCGAGCTGGATCCAGGGGAATCGGTGCGGGCAGAGGCTGGCGCCATGATTTATATGACTGAGGGGATTCAGATGAAAACCGGAACCGGTGGCGGCGTGTTGAAGGGACTTTCCCGCATGCTTACCGGGGAGAGTTTTTTCATTACGGATTTTTCTCAATCAGGCAGAAGCAAAGGTCAGGTGGGTTTTGGCGCGCCCTTTCCGGGAAAGATAATTCCTATCGATCTCATCGAGTTCAACGGCACCTTTTTGTGCCAGAAAGATGCTTTTTTGTGTGCTGCCAGAGGTATTGACATCAGTGTGGCCTTCACCAAAAAAATCGGTGCCGGGCTTTTTGGCGGCGAAGGATTTATTTTGCAAAAGCTCACCGGGGATGGATTGGCCTTTGTCCACGCTGGTGGCACCATCATTCAGCGAACCTTGGCCGCCGGTGAAACCCTGCGGGTAGATACCGGCTGTCTGGTGGGTTTTGAAGAATCCATCCAGTACGATATCGCCATGGTTGGCGGTTTTAAAAACGCACTCTTTGGTGGTGAGGGACTCTTCATTGCTACAGTGAAAGGCCCGGGAAAAGTGTTTTTGCAAAGCCTGCCACTATCGCGTCTGGCAGACAGAATCATGGCCGGCTATGGCAGCAACAAGGGGGAAAAGCGAAGCCTGCTCAACTCTCTCCTTGATCAATAACTTTTCGTGTCACAGGAGAATCGATACGGTATTTCGGTTCTCCTGATCCCTGGCCGGTACCCTTACCCGTTGATAACATCCTTGATGTAACAGCCGGGAAAAAGCCTATTTTGACGCTCACATTTCTAAACACACCATTGCCTCGCTCCTTCCCCGACCAAGGGAGTGGGAATGATATTTGTTTGAGAATATCGCCCCTATCGGCAAATTGTCGGGGAGACAGACATAAGGCACATAAGTAACCCAGTGCTACCAAGGAGAGATGCGGATTACATGAGTAAAACAAAATTGTGTGCAAATTGCAGACTCTGTAAGCACGTCGGCAATCGGGTTGGTTGGTGCTCTTTGTTTGAATCTTACGATTCAACGAACCGGTTAGTTTGAACTTGAGCACCTCAGGCAACACGAGGCATGGCCCGGACATGTGTGCTCATTGTAGATTTGAGTGTTAATGTACTTGACACCAATTGAGACATCACTATTTATCGAGTGTGAAAATAAAAAAAAGAAGAAAAATTGATACTATGAATGAACAGGTAAAATCAAAGAAGAGAGTTGCGAACTATGGAGAAGTGTTTACTTCTAAACGAGAAGTAAACGCCATGCTGGATTTGGTGAAACAAGAGACCCAGAGGATAGACTCCCGCTTTTTGGAGCCAGCCTGTGGCACCGGAAACTTCCTCACAGAGATACTGGAACGTAAACTGAGAGTTGTAGAAAAACGTTATAAAAGGAATCAGATAGAATTTGAAAAATATTCTATTCTTGCCGTTTCAAGTATTTACGGTATTGAAATACAAAGAGACAATGTTAAAGAATGTCGCATGAAATTGTTTGGTATTTTCGATTGGAAATATACCGAGTTATATCCCAAAACGACTAAAAATGAATGTAGAAATTCGGTTAAATTTCTTTTCTCAAAAAATATCATTCATGGTAATGCACTTTCTCTCCAAACAGAAGATAACCCACCAAAACCAATCACCTTTTCGGAGTGGTCATTGGTAAATGGTAGTATGATAAAACGGAGAGACTTTACAATGTCTTTATTGATTAATTCCTACCAGTCTGCACAAATGGATCTGTTTCCAGAACCAGATCTTTTTGCTGATTTTGACGAAGAAGAATTCGTCCCTAAACCTACAAAAGAATATCCGCTTCAACACTTCCTGAAATTGGGAGAAGAAAATGATAGAAAATTACAATCCTGATGTACTTACTTGTTTAGCAAATCTTAGCAATGATGAAGTGTTTACACCACCAGAATTAGTAAACGACATCTTAGACCTTTTACCAAAAGAACTGTTTGAAAACAAAGAAACTACTTTTTTAGATCCCGTTTGTAAGTCTGGTGTGTTTTTGCGTGAAATTGCTAAAAGATTAATGACAGGTTTAGAAAAAGAAATCCCCGATAAACAAAAAAGAATTAACCATATTTTTAAAAACCAACTTTTTGGCATTGCTATCACTGAGCTTACATCGTATCTTTCTCGCCGCAGTGTATATTGCAGCAAAACAGCGAACGGCAAATACTCGGTGTGTGATGCCTTTGATGATGCGCAGGGAAACATAGGTTTCAAAAGAATTGACCATACATGGAAAAATGGTAAATGTATTTTTTGCGGTGCCGGTAAAAAAGCATACAGCCGCGGTAAAGACCTTGAAACCCACGCCTATCAATTCATCCACACCACAAAACCAGAGGAGATTTTTAACATGAAATTTGATGTAATTATTGGAAATCCACCGTATCAATTAAATGATGGTGGTGGTACTGGTTCAAGTGCAAAACCTATTTATCATAAATTCATTGAGCAGGCAAAAAAACTGAATCCAAGATTTATTACAATGATTATTCCTGCTCGATGGTATTCTGGTGGAAAAGGATTAGATAGTTTTAGAAAAGTTATGTTGAGCGATAAGAGAATTAGACAGTTAATAGACTTTGAAGATTCTCGGGATTGTTTCCCTAGTGTTGACATTGCAGGTGGTGTTTGTTATTTCTTATGGGATCGTGACAATCAAGGCAAGTGTAATGTAATAACTAATAACAATACTCAGATTCAACATTCAGAAAGATTTTTAGATGAATTTGACACATTTATTAGAAGTAATACAGCATTAAATCTGATACAAAAAATAAATAAAAAAAGCGATGTCTTTCTTGATTCAATTGTGTCTAGTAGAATGCCTTTTGGTCTAACAAATGATTTTAAAGAAGAAATTAATGGTAAAATTACATTAATTAGTAGTAGTGGAATAAGTAAAATTTCAATAGAACAAGTAACAAATGGAAAGCAATTAGTAAAAAAGTGGAAAGTTCTTTTATCTAAAACTGCAAGTGAGCATGCCGGTCAACCGGACAAAGAAGGTAAAAGAAGAGTATTTTCAAGAATAGAAGTTATGCCTCCAAATGTGGTTTGCACTGAGTCTTACTTAATTGTTGGCAATTTTGAGAATGAACAAGAAGCTATAAATGCAGTATCGTTTCTTAAATCAAAATTCTGTAGATTTTTAGTTTCGTCCATATTACTTACTCAGAATATAACAAAAAGTAAATTCGTTTTTGTTCCCATGCAGGATTTTTCAAAACCGTGGACAGATGAAGAGTTGTACAAAAAATACGATCTCACCCAGGAAGAGATTGCCTTTATCGAATCAATGATACGTCCTATGGAATAGAAGATGAATAAACAAAATCAATTAATCATCTACCAAACCGAAGATGGCAAAGTAAAGATCGAAACGCATTTTGAGAATGAGACCGTTTGGCTGTCCACAGAGCAAATTGGAGAGCTCTTTCAACGAGATAGAAGCGTAATCAGCAGACATATCAAGAATATCTTCAGCGACGGGGAACTGGAAGAAAATCTGGCTTGTGCAAATTTTGCACATACCACTCAACACGGTGCTATCAAAGGGAAATCTCAAACTCAAAATGTAAAATGCTACAACCTTGATGTAATTATTTCAGTAGGTTACAGAGTAAAATCTCATCGTGGTGTTCATTTTAGAAAATGGGCAACAGCACTTATCAAAGAATATTTGATAAAGGGTTTTGCAATGAATGACGAACTGCTGAAAGAAGCAGGTGGTGGCAGTTATTTTGATGAGCTTCTGTCTCGCATCAGAGACATTCGTTCTTCAGAAAAAGTATTCTGGAGAAAGGTCTTAGATATATATGCCACCAGTATAGACTATGACCCCAATTCTGAGATTACTCGTGAGTTTTTCTCCGTTATCCAAAACAAAATGCATTGGGCATCTCATGGAGAGACGGCAGCAGAAACTATATATCGGCGTGTAGATGCAAACAGTGAGCATCTGGGGTTAACCTGTTTTAAAGGTAAACATCCAGCAAAGCATGAAGTGCTTATAGCCAAGAACTATCTTACAGAGCAGGAATTAAATATCTTAAACAGGATGGTTTCGGCATTTTTAGAGATCGCAGAAATCAAAGCCATCGATCATGTGCCTATGTACATGAAAGATTGGATAGAACAACTTGATAGTTTTTTGAAAATGACACAAAAAGAGGTTTTAAATCATTCAGGAACCATTTCGCATCAAGAGGCTGCTCAAAAAGCTCTTTCAGAGTATGAGAGCTATAAAGAAAAGACAAAGAATGAAGTAAGTGAAGTGGAGATGGATTTTATTAAGCAGATAGAAGATGCCGCAAAAAGGTTAAAAGAATGAGTAATACACTTTTTCCTGAACGTCCCGATTCTGCTCCGGTTATATATGCTTATGAGATACTTGGTGCAGATAACAGGCGTGGATTACTGAAAGTTGGATTTACAAATCGTGAAGCCAAAGAACGGATAAAAGAGCAACTACAAACAACAGGTTTAGATTACACGATTGTACTTGAAGAAACAGCAATGCGCAATGATGGATCTAGTTTTACAGATCATGAAGTCCATCGTCAGCTTAAGAAAGATGGGATTATCAATACCGACGGTGAATGGTTCAGATGTACCGTTTTCGATGTAAAATCGGCAATCATCGCCGTTCGTAATGGGGAAAGTAACGATAGAGCACGGGTTCATGATTTTGCCATGCGTCCAGAGCAGCAGGCTGCGGTAAACAAGACGTGCCAACATTTCAAAGACTTTAAGCGAAAAGAGCCGGGGATGACACCGCATTTTTTGTGGAATGCAAAGATGCGATTTGGTAAAACCTTTGCCGCATATCAATTGGCATTGAAGATGAACTGGAAAAGGGTATTGGTTCTCACCTTTAAGCCGGCAGTGCAAAGTGCCTGGGAAGAAGATCTATTAACTCATAAAGATTTTGAAGGTTGGCAGTTTATTTGTCGGGACGGCCTTCAATTTCAGGATGCAGATGAGAATAAACCCTTTGTGTGCTTTGGTTCCTTTCAAGATTTTTTAGGCAGAAACACCAAAACCGGTGGAATAAAAACGAAAAATGAATGGGTTCATTGCATTAATTGGGATTGCGTAATCTTTGATGAATATCATTATGGGGCATGGCGAGATAATGCAAAAGAGCTCTTTGAAAGTGAAGAGAAAGAGCAGATAATGGAAATGGGCGATATAAAAGAATTTGATGAAGGCATCCTGCCTATCACAACCGATCATTATCTCTACCTTTCCGGCACGCCATTCAGAGCAATTGAATCGGGCGAATTTATTGAAGAGCAGATATTCAATTGGACTTATTCTGATGAGCAAAAGGCAAAAGAAGAGTGGGTAGGAGAAAATAATCCATACGCAGCACTTCCACGGATGGTTTTACTAACATACCGAATGCCAGATGATATCAGAGATGTTGCTCTGGGTGGAGAGTTCAATGAATTTGATTTAAACACGTTTTTTAAAGCCAAAGGATCAGGTGATAAAGCACACTTCATATTTGAGAGTGATGTACAGAAGTGGCTCAGCTTGATTCGGGGTTCTCATCTAGCTACGACATTAGACAATCTTAAAATGGGCGCTAAAAAACCACCCATGCCCTTTTCTGATAGCAGATTGTTACAGCTGTTATCGCATACATTCTGGTTTTTGCCAAGCGTTGCATCCTGCTATGCTATGAGAAATTTGATGAATCAAAGACAAAACAATTTTTATCATGATTACAATATCGTTGTTGCTGCAGGCAATAGTGCAGGGACTGGTGCAGAGGCACTCCCCCCTGTGTTTAAAGCCATGGGAGATCCATTACAATCTAAAACAATTACACTGTCTTGTGGTAAACTAACCACTGGCGTTTCAGTAAAACCGTGGTCTGGTATTTTTATGCTGAGAAATTCTTCCAGTCCTGAGACCTATTTCCAAGCAGCATTTCGAGTGCAAACACCATGGACGATAAGTAACCCCGATGGTAAATCACCTGATGAGATAGAAATTCTAAAGAGAGAATGCTATGTATTTGATTTTGCTCCCAACCGAGCATTGTCTCAAATAGCTGATTATAGCTGCCGATTGAATGTGAGTGAAAGGAATCCCGAAAAGAAGGTAGCCGAGTTTATTCATTTTTTACCTATTCTTGCCTATGATGGAAGTTCCATGAAACAGATTGATGCCAGAGGAGTACTGGACATTTCTATGAGTGGAACAACTGCAACCTTGCTGGCAAGAAGGTGGGAAAGTGCACTGCTGGTAAACGTAGATAATGAAACCCTTCATCGGTTGATGAATAATGAAAGAGCGATGGAAGCCTTAATGAAAATCGAAGGATTTAGGAAGCTGAATAAAGAAATTGAAGCAATAATCAACAAATCTGAAGCAGTAAAAAAGGCTCGAAAAGAAGCAAATGATTCTGAGATGACAAAAAAAGAGAAAAAGAAACTCACCGACGAAGAAAAAGAGTATAAAAGCAAACGGAAACAAATCCAGGAAAAACTCATCAAGTTTGCTACCAGAATCCCCATCTTCATGTATCTCACCGATTATAGAGAAAAGAGCCTGAAAGATGTCATTACCCAACTTGAGCCGGGGTTATTCAAAAAAGTCACCGGTATCTCTGTAGATGATTTTGAGCTTCTGGTTAGTCTTAATGTGTTTAACAGCTCATTGATGAACGATGCAGTGTACAAGTTTAAGCGGTATGAAGATGCGAGTCTTGCATACATCGGCATAAACAAACATGAAGGCGAAGATGTCGGTCTCTGGAATACTGTTTTAAATTCTGGCGATTGTATTGAAATCGTAGAGAATGAGTAAGCTGGCTCTTATAAAGCGAATTTAATTCTTGAGTCTCTTTTTTTAAAAAAGGCGGAATCTAACACATGAACGATGCCATGCCTCAGGGGAATGGTACGAAAACGGTTGAATATCGCCCCTATCGGCAAATTGTCGGGGAGACAGACATAAGTTTCAATGAAATTAATATGAGGAAGGAAAATGAAAAAATTTAACAGAAAGCAATTAATTACAGATTTTGACTTTATGGTGAAAACTTTCGAGGAAGTTCATCCGAATATCTATGCAATGGTTGATGAGAATAAAATGAAAGAAGCAGCAAAAATGATTAGAGGAAATCTTGCAGACGGAATGACGATTATTGATTTCCATAATATAATCGGTAAATTTGTTGCCTCCATCAAAGATGGTCATACTTTCATATATCTTTTCAATAATTATTTGTATAAACAAAAAGATTTCAAATTCTTCTACCCTGTTTTACTATTTAGTGAGAAAAAAGCTAAATTTAAAAATAATGTTGAAGATATTGCAAAAATTGGAGATGAAGTTTTAGAGATTAACGGAATATCAATGGAATCTATTATCACTGAAATGCTAAAATACATTTCCGCAGAAACTGAATCGTTTCAATATACCCAATTAACGGGTAAATATCGACTTTTATTATATTTCTTATTCAATATCAAATCACCTTTCAAAGTTAAAATAAAAAGAGATAATGAGATTCTTGAAATTGAATTTGAAGGAAAATCAATTAATGATTTCAATAAAAATAAATCGAAGAAAAAAGAATCAACGAATGAGCATTTAAAAGAAAATTTCAAAATTGAGAACGGAGTTGGGATATTTACAATTAAGACATTTGGTTATCATAAAGAGGAAGCAGAAAAATTTAAAAGATTTGTTGATAAATCATTTGAAGAAATGAAACGAAATAACATAGGTAAATTAATATTTGATGTTCGACAAAATGGTGGTGGTAATTCTTCGATGGCAAATTATATTACGAATTATCTTACCGAAAAACCAACATACAGCTTTGATAGACTGATTTGGAAAAGCAGTCAGCAAATAAGAAATTTTGTGTCGGATGATGTTAAAAATAAAACCTATGGGTATTATGATCAAGATTCATATGATGAGTTATTGTCTGTAAATTTAGGTGAATGCTTGGAAATGGATTGTAAATCTTATAATAATCCGAATGCCAAAGAAAAAACCTATAGAGGTGATGTGTATGTGTTATCAGATGAAGCTTGTTTTTCAACAACATCAGATTTTATTGCGATGATTAGAGATTTTAAATTAGGTAAAATAGTCGGTCAAACTCCTGGTGGTCTTCCTAATTCTTTTGGTGATTGCTATTATTTTGATTTGCCAAACACGAAAATTATGGTTTCAGTTTCTCACAAATATTTTGTAAGACCTTCTGGAAATGAAAAAGATAATGATCTTATTCCAGATTATATCGTAGAGCAAACCATCGAAGATTCAAAGAGAGGAATAGATACAGTTATGGAATTTGCAAA
>JAGGWK010000058.1 GCA_021157525.1 Candidatus Cloacimonadota bacterium
CTTTTGTAATTCAGAATGTTGAATTTTAGATACGTGGCACAATTCCCTCTCCTTGTAGGAGAGGGTGGCAGCTACGAAGTAGTTGCCGGGTGAGGTTCTCATTCCCTCTGGTCGCAACGCTACTCCCGTTGAGTACACTCAATGGGCGCATAAATTTAAACAAAGGGCGGCATAAGAGAAAAAATCCTATTCTTCATCAGGAGAACAACGTGAAAGATTCCTCAGAATGACGGATTTTTTCACATTCCTGCGCAGACTTGTGTAGCTCCATGACAAAATATTGGCTGGAATGGAGAGTAGCGCTGGGACGAGTATCGTAGTTTTTTCCATTTCCATTCATCCCCGATTCATGCTATCGCCACAAGTCAGGATTACATAGCAAGGCCAGTTCTCCCGTGCCCGTTAGGAGTAGCTGGATACATCGCAAAAAGATCACTGATTTAATCATTGACGCTAACTCCCTGCTTTTTTGGGTGACTTCGTAATGTGTGAGCAGGTAATTGAGGTGCAATTGCGAGAGAGCATCGCCAAAGCCGGGATGCAGGTTTGAGGATATTTACAAAAACAACACTATTCTTTCAGAGCTTCTGCAATTTTCCAACATAATTAAGCCAATACCATGATCACGCCATAAGGAGATACTATGCAAAAGATAAAGAATATCGCCATCATCGCCCATGTGGATCATGGCAAAACAACTTTGGTGGACGCAGCCCTGAAACAGGCGGGTGTGTTCCGTGAAAATCAGGTAGTGGCTGAACGGATAATGGACTCAAATGATCTTGAACGGGAACGGGGCATCACCATCCTGTCTAAGAATGCATCCTTGCATTACAAAGACTATAAAATAAACATTGTGGACACTCCCGGCCATGCCGACTTTGGTGGTGAAGTACAACGCATCATGAAAATGGTAGATTCGGTTTTACTGCTGGTTGACGCCTTTGAAGGACCCATGCCTCAGACCAAATATGTACTGAAAAAATCCCTTGAACTGGGATTGAGACCCATCGTGGTGATCAACAAGATAGACCGTCCAAATTGCCGTCCAACCGATGTACTGGACATGGTTTTCGATCTTTTTGTGGATCTCAAAGCCACAGATGAGCAGCTGGACTTTCCGGTGGTTTTTGCTTCAGGCAGGGATGGTACCGCCATGTACGAGCTGGAGGATGACGGGCAGAACCTCATTCCCCTCTTCGATACCATCATCAAGCACGTACCAGATGCAACCGGTGACATCGATAAGCCCCTTCAGATGCTGATTTCGGCAATAGAATATGACAACTATCTGGGAAAAATCGGCACGGGAAAAATCACCAACGGTACGGTAAACCAGGGGGACGAAGTTGTCTTGATGAAGCGGGATGGAGAGCGTATCCTCTACCGTATCAGCAAAATCCTTCAATATGAAGGTCTTAAGAAAAGAGAGATTCACACCGCCTATGCCGGAGACATCGTTTCTCTGGCCGGGATGGCACGGGTAGATGTGGGTGAAACGGTGGCCGACAAAGAAAATCCAGAGCCTCTTCCTCTTATCGAGATCGATGCGCCAACCCTGTCGATGACCTTTAAAATCAACGACTCCCCCTTTGCCGGACGGGAAGGCACCTACGTAACATCCCACAAGATATGGGATCGGCTTCAACGGGAATTGCAAACCAACGTAAGCATCGAGGTTGAAGCCACCGATACACCCGATGCCTTTATCGTGAAAGGACGCGGTGAGCTGCAACTCTCCATCCTGATAGAAAATATGCGTCGCGAAGGCTATGAGTTCCAGGTATCCACTCCTAAAGTGATTTTCCGCGAACTCAACGGCAAACTTACCGAGCCCATAGAGCTGGCTATCATCGATGTGGCCGACGAATTTGTGGGAACCGTTATCGAGATGCTGGGAATGCGTAAAGGCGAGATGCTGGATATGGTCTCCGGCCACGACGGCTATACCCGCCTGGAATTTAAAGTTCCTGCCCGTGGTCTCATCGGATTCCGCAACGAATTTCTCACCGAAACCCGGGGAACCGGCATCATCAACCACAGCTTTTATGAATATGAATATTTCAAAGGAGAGATGGATAAAAAGAAACGCCGCGGCGCACTCATATCCATGGATAACGGTTTCACCACCGGCTATTCTCTCAATAACTTCCAGGCCCGTGGCATTATGTTTATCGGTCCCGGAGTAGAGGTATACGAAGGAATGATCGTGGGCGAGCACAACCGCGAGACAGATTTGGTGTTGAATGTGTGCAAAGGGAAAAAGCTCACTAACGTCCGTGCTTCCGGCTCTGATGACGCCCTGAAACTGGTGCCGCCAAAGCAATTCAGTCTGGAACAAGCCATGGAATACATCGAAGACGATGAGCTTCTGGAAATCACGCCGCTAGCCATACGGATGCGAAAAAAATTCCTCAAGGAAATCGATCGGCGCCGAGCCGCAAAATAATCAAACAACTGTGGATTTTGACAACATGTCATACAGACCGGCCTGTTGGAACCCGCTGTTGGCCTGCCTTGGCAACAGCCTTCTGACAGCTCACCGGCTCAGTAAGTATTCCGGACAAACAAAGGGGCTCCCGAACAAAGGTTCAGGAGCCTCACGATATATCAGATTTTAGTGAATTTTATTTTCCGGCCATCATGGCTTCTACGTCGGCTTTTACTTCACCGATTGGCTTGATGTCGAATTTCTCCACCAGCACTTTCACCACATTGGGAGAGAAGAATGCCGGAATGGTTGGTCCGAGACGGATTCCCTTTACGCCGAGGGAGAGCAATGCCAGGAGCACAGCAACAGCCTTTTGTTCATACCAGGCAATATCGAAGGAGATCGGCAAGTCATTGATGTCTTTCAATCCGAATACTTCCTGGAGTTTCAGCGCGATCACAACCAGAGAATAGCTGTCGTTGCACTGTCCTGCATCCAATACCCGTGGAATGCCACCGATATCTCCCAGATCCAGTTTGTTGTAACGATATTTTGCACAACCGGCGGTGAGGATGATGGTATCTTTGGGCAGTTCTTCAGCAACTCCCGTAAAGTAATCCCGTTCTTTATGACGTCCATCGCATCCAGCCATAACAACAAAGCGTTTAATAGCGCCGGATTTTACACCATCTACCACTTTATCTGCCAATGCCAGTACCTGATGGTGAGCAAATCCACCAATGATGCTACCTTTTTCGATTTCCACAGGAGGTTTACAGGTTTTGGCCAATTCTATGATTTCGCTGAAATCCTTGGGCTTGCCATCTTCTCTGTCCGCAATGTGTTTTGCCCCGGGCCAGCCAGTCATGCCGGTAGTAAAGATGCGATCTTTGTAAGCTTCCTCCACTGGTGTGATGCAGTTGGTTGTCATGAGAATCGGGCCATTGAAGCTGACGAATTCGGTATTTTGTTTCCACCATGCGTTGCCGTAGTTTCCTACAAAGTGATCATATTTCTTGAAGGCGGGGTAATAGTTTGCGGGAAGCATCTCGCCGTGAGTATATACGTCCACGCCTGTGCCCTGAGTTTGTTTCAACAAATCTTCCATGTCCTTAAGATCATGGCCGGAAATAAGGATGCCGGGGTTTTTGCCCACGCCAATGTTTACTTCGGTGATCTCGGGATTTCCGTAGGTTCCGGTATTTGCCTTGTCCAGCAGTGCCATGCCGTTTACAGCAACTTCACCGCATTTCAGTACCAATGCAATCATTTCATCCACAGTAAGATCTTTGGTAGTAGAAGCCATTGCTTCCATGATGAAACCGTAAATATCGTCATTTTCAAAACCCAGTATTGCAGCATGATCGGCATAGGCAGCCACACCTTTGAGGCCGTAAATAAGAAGTTCCCGCAGCGAACGGACATCTTCGTCCTTGGTAGAAAGCACTCCTACTTTTTCTGCTTTTTCAATCCATTGATCTTCGGGAAGATTCCAGGTAGCAGCATCATGAAGATCGCCGGAAAGACCGGTTTTCTTCTTCAGCTCATCGCGAATTGACAGAGCTTCTCTGATCTGAGCGTAAAATCTCTCATCATCAAAATTCGCATTTGTAATGGTGCTGAATAATGCTCGGGCGGCAAACAATCCCACGCTTTTATCCAGTATTCCCATAGCTTTTGCCTTTTCACCATAGATGGCAATACCTTTGATGGTATGAATCAATAAATCCTGCAAAACTGCTGTTTTTGCTGGTTTCCCACAGGCGCCCTTAGCGTAACTGCATCCCTTGTTTCCAATGGTTTCCTGACACTGATAACAGAACATACTCATAATTTTCTCCTTTTTTGTAACAACTTAAACTAATTTACCGTTAATTGAGACGATGCTTATTTTCACCATTTTAAAGACCTTCGCCTTTTCCAATGCTTTTTGAACAATGTGTTCGATCCCTCCACAACAAGGTACTTCCATTCGTACAATCGTCACACTTTTTATCTCTTGATGGGTAAAAATCTCAGACAGTTTTTCGATGTAATTGTCCAGTCCACTATCCAATTTTGGGCAGAAGGTAATCACTACCCGTCCCTTTACAAAACGATTGTGAAAATCCCCATAGGCATAGGGCACGCAATCTGCCGAAATCAGCAGATCAGCATTTTTCAGATATGGCGCATTAGGATTGTGTAAATGTAGCTGTACCGGCCATTGCCGCAACTGACTTTGCACACTTCCCACAGTTGCCGCTTGTTCACTTTTTGCAGGATGGGAAATGCTCTGGGCTGCGGTGCCCGGACATCCCCCGCTGGGACAGCTGTCTTCATCCAACTTGGGAATGGGCAATCCTTTCTTGAGCAAAATAGCCAATGCCTGCTCAAAATATTCCTGCTGATCATGATCTCGCAGATGCTTGAGATGCGCTTTTATCGTATTTGGCCCGGCAGCAATAATAGTATTCATCACGATGGCTTCGCCATAGGGCGCCGCTTCCCGGGTTTCTACCGAGATGGCACCTTCCGGACAATCCCCAATGCAGGCCCCAAGACCGTCACAGAATAGATCACTCACCAATCGCGCTTTTCCATCGATGATCTGTAACGCTCCTTCGGGACATCCCGGGACGCAGGAGCCACAGCCGTTACACTTTTTCTCATCAATTGTTATAATTTCTCGTTCCAAGTGGCTCTTCTCACTCTTTTATCAGGATGGTTTTGCTATTGGGTCTGGGAAGTTTCATTACCAACACCCGTACATCGGCGCTGGATTCGTTGTATATACAATGCACTATGTCTTTTGGGCTTTCGATGATGTCGTCCTTTTTTACCTGAATCTTCTCGGAACCAATCATAATCACGGGTGTACCCTCCAGTACATAAAAGGCTACGTCAACGGGTGTGATATGAGGGATGAGGTGTTCCCCTGCTTTTATCAAAAGATGCATAATCTGAGCATTGTCGGTATCGTACATTTTCGTACTTTGAATCCCGTGGGGATTTGATGTGCCTGAGAGCTCTTTAAAATTCCGTATCTTCATGCTTTCTCCTGTTTATGTTAAGATACCTTAATACCGTTTTGTTGTCAAAAAACATCACAGGACAAAATCCTGTAAGGTTATCTTTTTAAATGTATCATAGATGTCCTGATTGATGCGATTTAACTGTGTATTGAATATGCAATACTGAAATGCACAATCGGTTTTCCCAAAGGGACATCCACCCAAAACAACGATCCGCTCTATCACTTCATAGATATCCAGAAACGTGATTTCCTCGGGAGATTTGCCTAATTCAAAGCCACCCCCCGGACCTCGTACCGAAGTCACCAATCCAGCTTTGCTCAGTTTTTGAAACACCTTTGCCATGGTTGCTTCGGAGGCATGCAACTTTTGAGCTAATAATTTAACACTGATGCGCCGAGGTGTTTCCTGGGCAATGTATGCCAAACCATGAAGCGCCAGATAGGCGCTTTCGGAGACATTCACCAAGCTCATTACATCCTCCTTTTCTTATCTGGTATTCAAATACCTGAATACATGATTATCTGTCAACATCTTTCTTACGCCCCTTTCTACCCGAATCAATAATCGGCTATTTCCAGGGGAAGTATGAAGGTGAAAAGTACTGTTTATGGCATTCGTAAATAATGCATAATGGCAGTTGAAATTGGTACAGCAAAACCAAAGACAGGTTTATTAAAATAAGGTGAAGCTCATATAATAGGAGCCACACCGCAGATTTGTCTCGGATCCAATCCGTTTTTTCGCTCACCCATCCGTAAGCCGATGCGGAACATTCCTGAATTTTCCCTTTGACACCCTTTTGGACAAATCCATTGCTGATGTAAAATGATGAAAAAGGAGAAACAGATGAAATACCTTTTACCACTGCTGCTTGTAGCACTGCTTTTGGCAGGATGCAACAGCAACAAAGATCCACTTAACCAATTTCGCTACGCAGTAAACGATTCCCTTATCGTTGCCGGACGCGCCGGCGCAATGGTGTTGCAAGAGCCCTTGCCTCC
>JAGGWK010000006.1 GCA_021157525.1 Candidatus Cloacimonadota bacterium
CTTTTGTAATTCAGAATGTTGAATTTTAGATACGTGGCACAATTCCCTCTCCTTGTAGGAGAGGGTGGCAGCTACGAAGTAGTTGCCGGGTGAGGTTCTCATTCCCTCTGGTCGCAACGCTACTCCCATTGAGCACGCTCAACGGGTGCACAAGTCTGCGTGTGACGAAAAGAAGAGCTTTCAACATCTCTTTACATTCTATTCTAACCAATTGGCAAAGGAGCAAAAGTCCCGAACCATAAATCCCATTGACAAAAATATATTCTCATAGCTTCTTCGATTCGTTTTAATTTCTAAACCCGTTTGGTACAAGCTCCTTGAGGAGGATGTATGAAAAAATGTACCGTTGCTCTTTTACTGCTTTTGGCAGGATGGCTGTGGGCTGGGACGGTGGTAATCAACGAAGTGATGTACGATCCTGATGGCGCCGATACCGGCTACGAGTGGATCGAGCTGTTCAATGCTTCCGATGAAACGGTGGAGCTGGAAAACTGGATAATCCAAAAAGCTGGCACCGCCTTCAGTGATGTTTTTACTTTTCCTCCATACCTCTTCGCTCCGGGTGAATTTCTCCTCATCGGCGAATCGTTGGTACCTCAGGCACAGCTTACCGCATCCCTGGCTTTTCAAAATGGTGGCAGTGCCACCGATGGGATTCGACTGATTTCCAATAATGGACAATACACCGATACCGTGCTCTACGATGAACCAAACACCAATCAGCTTCCCGACGATATCGGGGTGGTAGGAGAGAGTTTTGCCCCCGATGCCGGCAGTGGGAAAACTCTGGCCCGAAAACATGACGGTCTGGATACCAACATGGCAGGAGATGATTTTTTCGTCTGCTCTCAGCCTACCCCCGGCACAACCAATGTATACCCCATAGACCTGGCTCTGGGAGATCTGCTTTTGCAACTGGATTCCAATGTTTTTCACCTGTCCACGGTTATCTACAACTTATCCACGGAGTATGTGGATAACTCGACGGCGAGCCTGGAAATCAGACACTTATCTACTTTGATTACCACACTGTTACTCCCCTCCATCCCCCCGATGGATTCGATAATTGTTACCCATTCATGGCCTCAGGAAGCCAGTGGATACTATTGCGTGTCAGGAATAGTTAACTACGCAAATGACAATAACTTACAAAATAACATTGCTGCGGCATCCATTTTGTCTGGAAGGCCGGAAGTCGTGATAAACGAAGTCTTTTGTAAACCCCAAAACGAGGGCTCTGAGTGGATCGAGCTCTTCAATTGTGGACAGTGTGCATATCTTGTGGATAACTTCCATATTGAAGACGCTTCTGGTGAGCAAATCCTCTGTCAGGGTGTCATTTACCCCAGTGACTTTTTACTGATAGTAGAAGACAGCACGGCCTTTTTAAGCCAGTTTCAGCCGCCGGATAATGTCACGATTTTCCAGCCGCCAACCTGGACACCTCTCAATAATACCGTGGAAACTCTCACTCTTCTTGATTCGTGCGATACCCAATTTGAAAGCTTTACCTATGATGCATCCAACTTGGATGATGGCGTATCTCTGGAGCGCATCCATCCTGCTTTGCTGCCAGGCCGGGATAACTGGTGTCCTTGCCTGGATGGTGCCACCCCGGGAGCAGCCAATTCGGTTTATGTGGCAGTAATGCCCACCGATGTAACCCTTGCAGTCAGCCCAAATCCCTTTTCTCCCAGCCGTGGCGAGCACACCATCCTGTCGGTAACATTGCCCCAGCAGCTTTCCCGGGTAACCATTCGGATCTTCGATCTGGAGGGGCGGCTGCGTCAGACGGTGGCAGACCAGCAGGTGCAAAGCGCCACTACACAGCTTATCTGGGATGGCTACGACAATCGGGGAAAACAGCTGCATGTGGGGGTGTATGTTCTTTTGATGGAGGCCACAGCGCTGGCTGACGAAACAGTGTATAAAAAAACCAGAACCCTGGTAATAGGAAAATGAGGAGTGTATGTACGGACAAACAAAGTCTTACGCCATTCAGGGCATCGATGCTGAACAGATTACGGTAGAAGCCGACATCAAGGGAGGATTGTTCAGATTCTCCATGGTTGGTCTGCCGTCAAACACGGTAAAGGAGAGTCGAGACAGGGTATCGTCGGCGATAAAAAACAGTGGATATCGGTTTCCTGCCCATAATTACACGGTAAATCTGGCTCCTGCAGATATACGCAAGGATGGAGTAGCTTTGGATTTGCCCATTGCCATAGCTTTGCTCTGTGCCATGGATCAGGTGATGATTCACGATATCGACCAATATGGCATTATCGGCGAGCTATCTCTGGATGGTACGGTGCATCCGGTTCGGGGAGTGTTGCCTGTAGCGGTTGCAGCTTGGAAGGATAAACTCAAAGGTCTTCTGGTTCCCTACGAAAATGCGGAAGAAGCAGCGGTTATCGAGGGGTTGGCAGTGTACCCCGTTACCAGCCTCAACGAAGCGGTGAATTTTTTGGAAGGCACCATACACATCAATCCTGTGGAAGTGGATCGAGAGGGGATTTTTGCCCGGCTGGAAGACACCATGATCGACATGTTTGATGTGAAGGGACAATATCATGTAAAACGAGCTATCGAAGTAGCTGCAGCTGGAGGTCATAATCTCTTGATGATAGGTCCTCCCGGATCGGGGAAAACCATGTTGGCCCGCCGCATTCCCACCATCCTGCCTGCCCTGAGTCTGGAAGAAGCTCTTTCCACCACCAAAATTCACTCGGTGGCCGGTCTGACAGGAAGCAAGCAGGGGATCATCACACAGCGGCCCTTTCGCTCACCTCACCACACCATCAGCGATGTGGCGCTTATCGGTGGCGGTAGCTATCCCAAACCGGGTGAAGTATCGCTATCCCATAACGGGGTGCTGTTTTTGGATGAACTGCCGGAATTTAAAAAAAATGTGTTGGAAGTATTACGACAACCCTTGGAAGATGGCGTGGTAACGATTTCTCGGGCAACGCAAAGTTTGGAATTTCCCGCTGAATTTATGTTGGTTGCATCCATGAATCCCTGTCCCTGTGGCTATTATGGCAGCGATATTCCAGGGCATTCCTGCTCGTGTCCCATTGCCGCCATCCAACGTTACCGCTCCCGTATATCCGGTCCGTTGCTGGACAGGATAGACATCCATGTAGAGGTGCCGGCGGTGCAGTATGATGAGTTGAGTAGTGTGCCCACTGGAGAGCATTCGATAACCATTCGCAAGCGTGTAAATGCCTGTCGCAGCGTGCAAGTGGAGCGGTTTAAGGATGAGGGGATTTTCTGCAATGCCGAGATGAATCCGAAACAAATCCGGGCTTATTGCAAACCCGACGATGCGGGGAAACAGATATTAAAGATGGCGATGGAAAAAATGGGGCTTTCGGCTCGGGCTTTCGATCGTATCTTAAAAGTGGCCCGAACGATAGCGGATCTGGAAAACTCCGAAATTGTTTCCACACCCCACATCAGTGAGGCTGTGCAGTATCGGAGTCTGGATCAGAAATTTTGGGGTTAGTCTTCCTCTACCAATTCCTTGTTTTGCAAAAAGCGGTAGAACACCGTCTGGATGGTGGCATGTAACTCTTTTTCTTCAAAGGGTTTCAGCAGGTATGCAATGGGCTCGGTGAACTTGGCATTTTGCAATGTCTTTTCGTCGGAATAGGCAGTTAGGTAGATCACCGGAATCCCTAAACGATGATAAATCTCGTCGGCTGCTTCGATACCGTTGATTTCGCCAGCAAGCATGATGTCCATGATAATAAGGTCAGGTTTGGTTTCTGAAGCCTTTTCGATAGCTTCTTCGCCAGAGGTGGCTACGCCGGTAACTTCATATCCATAATCCATCAGGGTCATACGGATATCTTCTGCAATAATGGTCTCATCTTCTACAACTAAAATTTTCGGAAATAATCTCTTTCCCAAATCATTCATTTATAACTCCTTAATGATATAACAACTGCTGTTCCACGGGGATCAGCATCTTCCACGTGCACCGAGCCATAATACCGCTCGATGGTTTTTTTAACGATATAAAGCCCAATACCGGAACGGCCGGAGGGCCCATAATGAAATCCTTCTTCGAAAATGGCTGTCTTCATCTCGTCAGGAATTCCTCTGCCATAATCGACAATACGCACAATACATAGGTTTTGATTTTGGTCAACAGTAATATCGATTCGATCGGTTCCGCTGTGTTTAACTGCGTTTGAAACAATGTTATCCAATACCGAATAGATGGCAGAATCGGCATATACTTCTCCGGTTCCCCGAATGCTGATGGGGATGGTGGTATGGGATGAGATGACCTTTTCCAAAACTTCACGAAGCTCAAATATTGAGAGCCCATGAGGGTTTTGGGATTGCGATTCCAGTTGTCGCATGTCTTTTAACAAGTTGATGCTTTTAGTCACTTTTTCCCGGGCTTCTGCCAACATGGAACGGTTGATGGATTGCTGGTTCATTTTTAGTGCGCTGTGAATGACAGATAGGTTGTTGATGAGGTCATGACGCAGGGTTTTATTGATGAGGCGCAGAGATTCTTTACTACTGAGAAGTTCGTTTTGCAGAGCAATCTGAGGTGTGATATTAATGAGGATAACAAAGATTTCTGCCCAGTCTTTTTCGTGTCCCGGGGGCACAATCCAATGGTATTCCAGCTGTAATTCTCTTCCGTCTATCGTGGAATGGATGGTAGTTCCGGAAAGATCATCGGGCTCTGTGGCGATGGTTGCCAGTTGGTGGATAACGCTGGAGATGGGTTGAGTAGAAAAGAGAGCATGAGTGTTTTGCAGAAGATGCTCTTTGGAATTAACGCCGTAGAGGGTTTGGGAATACAAATTCACATCCAGGATTTTACCTTTATTTATCAGTTTTCGCGCTTCTTCCGGATGGGTGGAAAAATACGTCTCAAAATCGGTGGTTCCCGCAGCATGCAGTGTGTTGATATCTTCTTTTATTGCAGAAAAATCGGCAGTCCAGATGGCCAGCGGGACGTGTTCAATAAGGGCATGGTACTGAATGTTGTTTTTCCTGAGCTGCATGATAACGGCATCCTGTTCACGTATCTTGGTAAAGTTGCTCCTGGATTTTAATAGATACCAGAATATTATGGCAAAAATGAGGATCAAAAGCAGGGTGAATATCAGGTGATGAATAGTTAAAACCAAGGGATGAGACCTGGATAGGATCAGCAGGCGCCACTGTGGAATGATGATGGGATTTTGTGAAAGGTAATAGCGTGTTCCATCTAATATGATGCTGGTAGAAGAATCCTTTATGCCCAGGGGGCTGTCGTATTTCAATTGCCAGTATCCCTTGTCGAGGAGGTTTTTCTCCTGAGCTGCGGTGAGAGCGACCAGTGGCTTATCCAGTAAAAAAGCATTATTACTGACAAAAATAACGCCATCGGGAGTTGCCAGAGCGTGAATATAAGTGTCGGAAGCCAGGATGTCAGATATCCCATCGGTGGGCAGTTTTATTACCAGAACATGAGTGACAGAGAAATCCTGATTATCAACCAGGGGAGAGCTGTAATAAAAGCCTTTTTCGCGGGTGGTCACACCAACGGCAGCAGTGAGGTCGGATGTCCCCTCAATCGCTTTTTTGAAATAGTCTCGGAAGCTGTAATTAAATCCCTTCAGCGTGTTTCCCGCAGCATCATAAGGAGTACTGGCGATTACATCACCTTGGGCGTCCATAATAAATACTACTGATGCATGATAGAGCTTTTTTATCAAGGATAGGGCGCGGTCTGTTTGTTCCGAGGAGGAAAAGGAGAGGGTGTTTGCCAATATAGATGCTTCTTCCAGACGGCTGAGATAGACATTTATGGAAGAAACCAGGGCGTTGCTGTGGATAACCTCCCGCTGAGCATGATTTCTTATGAGGTAAAAATGAAGTAGCAGATTAAGGAAGATGGTAAGAACAACAAAGATAGAAAGAAGCAGATTCCGACCTGAAAAGTTTGTATCAGGAAATATCTTCTTTTTAGCTTTCTTTGATGCGTTCCTCATACTTATTACCTCAAAAGCAAAAGAGGTAGATAATAGCATTTTGGCAAGAGAAAAAAAGGCCCGAAGAAAATTCGGGCCTGTGAAATGATTATTCCGATTGGCTTTTTTTATGGCGTCTTTGTTGAGGCGGCCGGGATGAAGATTTGCCTTTGGTTGCAGAGAGAATAACGACCCGTTTAAATTCACCTTCCCCTATGGTCATGGTGCGAATATCCGGATCCTTTTCCACCAGTTGGTGAACGATGCGTCTGTGGGCTGCGTGTAGCGGTTCCAGGGTGATGCTGCGACCGGTGGCTTTTACCTTTTCAGCAATACTTTTTACTTTGCCCGATAATGCTTCCAGACGGCGCTCACGATAACCGTCCACATCTAAAACGATGCGATATTGTTTTTTCTCAGCTTTATTTATCATCTGGTTGAGCAGATGCTGCATGCTGTCGAGAAAACGTGCATCCTTGCCGATAAGAAAGCCGGCATCCTTGGTTTTGAGAATAGAGATAAAATAGGTATTATCTTTTACTTTAACGGTCACATCGCCACATTCGGTGTTGATTAATTGAAGAAACTTACGGGTGTAGGCAGTCATTTTGTCAGATACGTCAGATACCATAAAATTTACTTTGGCGGGTTTTCCGCCGAAAAGTTTGAGAAAGCCGCTTTTGCCTTCATCAGTGACTTCAAATTTGAAATCGTCCAATGAATAGTTGAATTCTTTCATAAAGGCGGCAATGATTGTTGAGGTAGATTTTCCTTTACGCTCAATAGTTTTCATAGAAATTCCTTACTTCAGTTTTTTGTTAATGATTTGTTGTTGGGCAATGGAGAAGATGTTGAACACTGTCCAGTAGAGCACCAATCCTGATGATAATGAGCGGAAAATGAAGAACATCATGACAGGCATGAAATACATCATCATTTTCTGGCTCTGCATGGCAGCCTTTTGTTTTTCGTCCATTTCCTCCAATTTTCCCTTAGAAGGTGCGGCAAGTTTTTGTTGCACAAACATAAATATTGCCATGAGGATAGGCAGGATCAGGTAAGGGTCTGGCTCAGACAGGTCTGGAAGCCACATAAACTCGGATTGCCTCAGATGTATATTGTAGCGCAACAGCGGGTACAAAGCAAAGAGAATAGGCATCTGGATAAACATCCAGAGACAGCCGCCAAAGGGGCTTACGCCATGCTCTTTATACACTTTTTGCATCTCGACATTCATGGTTTGTGGATCGTTTTTGTACTTCGCCTGGATTTCCCGGACATAGGGTTGGATTTTCTGCATTTTGCTCGTAGATTCAAAGCTTTTGTGTGTTACCGGAAAGAGGAGTGCTTTGATAAACAATGAGAAGAGGATAAGTGTCCAGCCCCATGTAGGGATTATTTTGTGAAGTTCGGTAAGTACCCAGAGGAAGGTGCGGCTGATCCAGAGCAGATACTTGGGACCAAGCTCAACGGCATTTTCGTATCCATGACCGAACTGCTTCAGGTTGTCATAAATCAACGGTCCGCAGTAAAGCTGATATTCGTCGGTTACCGTAGCCCGGGAGAGAGCCACAGAGACTTGAGCAGCCGGGCTTTCCTCTTGTTTAAAGGCAATCAGTCGGTTCATATTGATTTGAGGAGCGGGGATGATCCCTATGGTAAAATACTTGGAGCTTACCGAAACCCAATCGATGGAACCACCAATATCTTGTCGTGTTTTCAGCTTTGCCAGGGACAGTTTGGTGATGGAGTTTTCTACCTGTGCAACTACTTTATATACGCGGTTTTTCATTTTCAGATAGGTTTCAGTATCAGCTATTCCGCTATCCAGTGCGATGGTATAAGAATCAAAATCTTGGAATCCCTGCTTTTGTACAGTAAATCCAATTTCATATCCCCCGACCAGGGTGAAAGTTTTTTCCACGCTTCCCTGGGGAGTGTTGTAGGTAAAGTGAACACGGTTTTCCACTTCATCGATGGTGTAGGTAAAAGCCTCATTTCCCAAGTTTTTCACTGCTCCGTTGGTATTGGTAAGGCTAAGTCCGTAGAGGGATTTGCCCTGAGGGATAAGGTTTACCATAGTCTCTTTGTCTGCCATTGTGTAGTCTTTCAATTGGATGCTGTTTACCGTGGCTCCCCGGTTTGAAAGCTCGATGCGCAGGAGATCGTTTTCCAAAACAATAGCATCATTTATCTCGATATCCGATGGAACTGCTTCTGCTGGAGGTTGGACAAAATCTGTGGTTGGTACCTCAACAGGTGGAGGGGTTTGGGTTGTTTCTTCGGTTGGCTGATTCACCGATGTCTGGGCTGGTACGTTTGGTTTCCAGAGGAACTCATTGCTTATCCAGAAAACTGCAATAATCAGGATGACGGCAAAAATGGTTCTTTTTTCCATGTTATCTCCTTGGTGGGTTAGGGTAGCGGATCATAGCCGCCAGGATGGAAGGGGTGGCATTTTAAGATGCGTTTTGTCGATAAATAGAGGGCTTTAAAAAAAGAGTATTTTGAAAAAGCCTGCAACGAATAGGCACTGCATGTAGGGGTAAAACGGCAACTGGGTGGGAAAAGTGGTGAAATAGCGCTTCGATACACCTTCAGGATGAGGATCATTATTTTATTCAGCATTTCTCTGGTGACTATCGATGCGCAACAGTGTACGCAGATCTTGCTCGGTTGCATCCCAGGATGCTTCTCCTGCTCCGGCCCTGGCTATCAATATACCAGCACCAACAGGGGGTAGTTCAGCGGTATTCTGCCGCACAAAAGCACGCACCCGACGCTTTACTTTGTTGCGATGCACAGCATTCCCTACTTTTTTACTAACGATGATACCAAGAGAAAAAGGTGTTTCCAATTGACTCGTTCCTAAAAGAAAAAGAAAGAGTTTACCATAGTGCTTTTCGTAACTGGAATAGACATTTTGGTAATCTCTTTTCTTCTTTATAAATTGCATTAGTCACAAACGGTTAAGCGGGTTCTCCCTTTGGCTCTTCTGCGGGCTAAAACCTTACGGCCATTCCTGGTTGCCATGCGAGCGCGGAATCCATGCTTATTGTGACGCTTTCTGTTATGTGGTTGATATGTTCTTTTCATCTATATCTCCTTACTTTTATCTTTTATTTATTTATAACCTCTTACCCTAAACACCATTACCGGAATGTGATAAGTCTCGGCATCGGTTTTTGCTGTCAAGAACTATTTCCCGGAACGACGGATCGTCTGCTCGCGATCTGGCCCCACGGAAATTATCGTTATCGGCCTGTTCAACAATTGTTCCACCGTATTTATGTACTCTTTTGCATTTCTCGGTAGGCTGTTGTAGTCGCGGATGCCGGTGATATTTTCTTGCCATCCAGGAAGATCCAGGTACTGTGGTTCTACCTGTGACAGCTTCTTTGCATCAGAAGGGAACTCCCGGGTAATTACTCCGTCAATGCGATATTGGGTACAGATGCGTATGATATCAAACCCGCTGAAGACATCCAGCAGAGTAAGAGCGATCTCGTCCACACCATTGACCATGGCGGTGAATTTTGCCGCTACTGCATCAAACCATCCGCAGCGACGTGGCCGGCCCGTAGTAGAGCCATATTCATTGCCTTGCTGGCGGATTCTGTCGCCTACGGCATCATCCAGCTCGGTGGGAAATGGGCCAGCGCCCACGCGGGTGCAGTAACTTTTGTACACCCCCACGATGTTGTCGATGCGTTTGGGTGAAAATCCTGCGCCAATGGCAATCCCGCCGGAAACTACATGGGATGACGTAACGAAGGGGTAGCTGCCGAAAGTGACATCCAATAATGAGCCCTGAGCTCCTTCAAACAAAATTTCTTTCCCCGCTTCATATTGGTCATTCAAAAAATAGGGTATTTGCTTAAGATAACCATTAAACCGCTGTCCGACAACCATCAGCTCCTGGATGAAAGATTCTGACGGCGCTTGCTCGATCTGATGATACCGATAGATGTTTTGCAGTCGCTGAGTGAGATAATCCCGATCAAACAGATCACCCATACGCACTCCGATGCGAGCAACGGCATCGGCATAGCAGGGGCCAATACCACGCCTGGTGGTACCGATTTTTGTCTGCTTTTCATCAGCTTCGGCTTTACCGTCCAGGTCTCTGTGTAATGGCAAAACCACACTGGCCCGGGGATCGATAAAGAAGCGTCCTGCGAAGGATACACCGCGTTTTTCCAATGATTCCATTTCATCGATCAACATAAAAGGGTCAATAACAACCCCTGCGCCTAAAACGCAGATTTTATCGGGATACAAAATGCCCGACGGGATAAGATGAAAGACATACCGCTCATTGTTGAGTCTGATGGTATGACCAGCATTATTGCCACCTTGGAAGCGGACAATAATATCGGCCGTATCTGCTAATACATCAACAATTTTAGCTTTGGCTTCATCTCCCCAAACACATCCGAGAACCGCTTTAGACGGCATAGGAAACTCCTTCTACACACAAAATCATCGCACATCTATCCTGCTATTGAAAACTGTCAACACGGAAAATTGAGCCACGAAAATCCATTATACTCCAACCATAAAAAAAACTTGACGCATCATGAGTTCTGGTACTGTTGTCCTTTTGCATGACAACTATGTTTTGCAGAGTAAGCAGAAAATAGAGTGGAGATGAAAACGATTTTTAAAAAAAAGGAGGAAGAAACCATGAGGGATGTATTAACTCTATCAATGAAAGGAGCAAAGGTGACTGCAGCGTTAGTTGTTTTTTTGCTTCTAATTTCTTGTCTGACAGCCGAAGGAACGCTGTTCGTAGGGTTGGAAGGTTCATCACCAGCCACCTTCACAACAGATATGACAGGGTTCCCAAATGTTACCTGGACCAGTGGTTATTCATTTGATGTAAGCGGAGCTGCTGCCACACCAGATGGAACAATTTACCTGTGTGAAGGTGCTTTTACCACCCATCTGTATCAGGCAACTCTCACATCAGCGCCACAGTTACTTTGCACAATCAGCGAAGATATGAGTGCTTTGGCTTATGGTAACGATACGCTTTATGGTTTTTCTAATTATGCTGATCCCAAAGGAATTTATAGTATTGATCCGGCAAGTGGAGCAGCAACTCTGGTGCTGGATGTTTACACCGGTACCGGCTTTCGTTTTTTTGCTCTGGATTTTAATCCTGAAGATGGATTGTTTTATGGCTACACCGAATACGGTGCTTCCGGACTTTATTCCATTAATATAGATACCGGAGAAATGATTCAGCTTACCGGATCGATTCCTGCCAGTAATGGCCAGGGGCGCGGTATGGCGGTTGGGAATAATACGGTTTATCTCACGGCAACCCGCGGTGATGACAATATTCCCTATTTTGCCTATGACCTTTCGCAGGGAGCTGGTGGGAACTGGGTAGAATTTCCTAACCCGTATCCAGCCTATCATTCCACCGGTGGTGCAGCCTTTGTTCCCGCCCCTGTTCCCACGATTCAGATCAATGGACGGGTGCTGGGAAGTGATGAACCAAACGGTTTGGAAAATTGTGACGTAATTCTTTCAGGAGATGTTACATATCAAGGGCAAACGGACTTAAATGGCTATTTTCTGCTTGATGATGTTTTGGCAAATGCCGACTATTCTCTGGAGATTTCTCTGGACGGCTATGAAACCTATAACGCTACTATTCAGGCCGGAACTGATGATATTGATCTGGGAACGATTATTATAAATGAAATTGTCTATCCAGCAACAGATGTAGTGGTTGTGATAAATGATGAAAATACGGAAGCGGAGATTTCCTGGAATCCGCCAGCTCCGCTAGAAAGAGTATTGGAATCCTATGATGTGTATCGTTTTCTGGAAGCCAACGCCGCATCTCCATCTCTGTGGGAATTGATTGCCGATGACATCACAGAAGTAAATTATATAGATACAGATTGGATTTTGCTGGAACCTGAGATGTATCAATATGCTGTGGTCGCAGTTTATACAGGTGGACTGGAAGCAGAAGCGGCACTTTCCAATGTTGTTGAAAAATTACCGGTTTTCAATCCCCCTCAGAATTTCACAGTTGATGAATACTCGGGTTTGGCAACCTGGGATCCTCCAGCCCCGTCACCCGGCGTTACATTGATTGAATATCATGTTTTCCTGGATGCAGAAATGTTTACAACCACAGAAACAGAATGGCTTTTTGAAAATCTGACTAATGGCGTTGTTTACTCAGCCGGTATTCAGGCGGTCTATGATCTGGGAATGTCTGATTATATGGAACTGAATTTTGAATATCTTGGCACAGGAGCAGGTAATAATCTTGTAACTACAACAGAACTTCTCGGTAATTATCCCAATCCCTTCAATCCAACGACAACGATTTCCTTTAGTGTGAGCGACCAACAAAACGAACAGATTGAATTGGTGATCTATAATCTGAAAGGTCAGAAAGTGAAAACCTTTTCAAATCTCC